>JBAYOI010000135.1:0-7821 GCA_041678365.1 Pigmentiphaga sp.
CCGGTGCATCGGCGTCTGGAAAGAAAGCTGGGCGGGCGCAAGAACCTGGCCGCCCTGGTGACCTTGCTGATCTGCTTTCTGATCGTGATCATTCCGCTGGCCTTGCTGTCCGCGGCGCTGGTCCGTGAGGGCAGCGCGCTCTACGCCACGGTCAAGGGCGGGCAGCTTGACGTGGGCGGCTACGTGGCGCAGATCATGAGCTTGATGCCGGATTGGCTGCGCGGCGTGTTGGACCGTTTCGGGATTTACGGGCTGGACGAAGTCAAGACCAAACTGACCAGCGCCGCGTCGGAGCTGGGTCAGCTCTTTGCCACGCAGGCTTTGAACATCGGCCAGAATACGGCGCAGTTCATCGTCAGCTTCGGCGTGATGCTGTATTTGCTGTTCTTCTTGCTGCGCGACGGACCGGCGCTGTCGGCAATGATTTACCGCGCGATTCCGCTGGCTGAAGAACAAAAACGCCGGCTGGCCGACAAATTCCTGATGGTCGTGCGCGCCACGGTCAAAGGCAATATCGCGGTCGCCGCCACGCAGGGCTTGCTCGGCGGCATCATCTTCTGGATCCTGAATATTCAAGGCGCGGTGCTGTGGGGCGTGGTCATGGCCTTTTTGTCGCTGCTGCCCGCGATCGGCGCGGCGCTGATCTGGGCGCCGGTGGCCATCTATTTCCTGGCAACCGGGGATATCGGCAAAGCGGCCATTCTCACTGCCTACGGCATTTTGGTGATCGGTCTGGTGGATAACGTGCTGCGCCCGATCCTGGTGGGCAAGGATACCCGGCTGCCTGACTACGTGGTGCTGATTGCCACGCTGGGCGGCATGACGGTGTTCGGCATCAATGGCTTTGTGATCGGTCCGCTGATCGCCGCGCTGTTCATTTCCGCCTGGGGGCTGTTGACGGAAATGCGCGAAGACGCTTCCACGGCGGATAGCGGCGTGCTGCTGTCACGGCCGCAGCCGGATCTGGCTGCGGCGCCGCTGCCATCGGCGCAGGTTGCGGCGGACCCGAAAGTCAAAAAACAGCGGCCGAAGCGCGAGCAGTAGCAGCCATAAGGCCAGCGGCAAGGCGGTCAGGAAACCGAAGCGCTGGAAGCCCCACGCGCCAAGAATGCCGCCTCCAAGAAAGGCCGCCAGCAGGCTGGCATGCAGCTTCAGCCTGCCGCGATTGGCCCGGACCCGTTTTGCCCTCGGGTGGGTCGCGGTGTTGATGTAGATCAGCTTGCCGAGTTCGATGCCCATGTCCGTCACCAGCCCGGTGACGTGCGTGGTGCGAATGACGGAGTTTGATATCTTGGTGATCAGCGCGTTCTGCAAGCCCATCATGAAGCTCAGCAGCAGGGCGGTCATCGGGACCGCCATGGGGGTGTCGAAGGCCCACTTATGGCCAATAAGGCCGAACAGCGCGAGCAGCGAGGCTTCCAGCAGCAAGGGGATGGAGTAGCGGCCGTGCAGCCGCTGGCGACGCCCCATATTGACCAGGATGGCGGTGCACATGGCCCCGAGCAGGAAGGCGACGACCATCATCAGGCCCGCTGAAACCAGCGCAAGTTGTCCCAGGATCAAATCATCGGCCACCGCCGAAATAACTCCCGTCATGTGGGAGGTGTAATAACCAATGGCCATGAAACCGCCCGCATTGATGGCACCGGCCATGAAGGCCAGGTTCAGGCCAAGCCGCGCATCATGTTGAGGCGTGCGTTGGGTACCCGCCCAACGCGGTAGGAAAATGGGCATAACACTCACGGCAAAAAAGGCCCCCACGCTGCGCCTCCGGCTTGCTGCCCCCCGAGGGGGCGTTTTTCGCCTTGGGAGCGGCCCGGCGGCAAAACAGGCCCCGACGCTGCGCCTTCGGCTTGCTGCCCCCCGAGGGGGTGCGTTTCGCTTTGGGAGCGGCCCGGCGGCAAAAAGGATAGGGCGCCGCGCTCAAACACCTGCAAGACGTCAAGCTGATCGCGCAACAGGGTGTGGACCTCGGGATTGAAATGCGGGCGGCCCTCGGCAAGCAGCCGGGCATAGTCGTCCAGGTTGCGCGCTGAGCCCAGGTAATCCCAGTCATGGATCAAATGCATCCAGTGGCCTTCCCGGATGATGCGCGGGCCGTCAAAGGGCCAGGGGGAGGAGGTGAAGGCCTTGCGCCGGGGACGCCGGTTCAGGCTGGGCTGACGTTCGGCAACCCAGTGCTGCTCCAGCAACCTGGCGCCCAGTTCGCCGCCCGTTTCGTGCCAGAGAATGTGGCGCGTCTGGGCAGCCAGGCGCTGGGATTTGGCGCTGGCGCGAACCGACGGCTGAAAGTGAGCGATGATCTGGCTTTTCAGGCGCAGCGCGCGGCTGACATAGAGCGAAGCGCCGCGATCATTCAGCATTTCATAGACGCCGGGCGTATCGGGCAGTTGCTGCGGCAGGTCGGGGGGCAGCCAGACCGGCCAGTGACGGCGCTCGATCGTAGCCAGCACCTGGGCATCGAACGTGTCCGGCGCAAACTCGCGTTGCAGCGTTTCCCAGAGGTTGACCAGAACCTTGGCATCATCGAGCGCCCGATGGCGGGCGGCCACGTAGAGCTGATGGCGCTCGATCAGGCTGTCGAGGTTGTGGTGGCGGAAATGGGGGTAGAGGCGGCGGCTCAGTTTGACCGTGCACAGGCGGTCGGGTTGAAAATCCTGATTCAGGCGCCCATATTCGTTTTCAAGAAAGCCGTGGTCAAACCGGGCGTTATGGGCCACGAAGAGCGCGCCCTGCAAGAGCTTGCCCAGGATGGGCGCCAACTCGGCAAAGCGTGGCGCCTGCGCGACCATGGCGTTGGAAATGCCGGTCAAGGATTGAATGTGGGGCGGAATCGGGCGCTCCGGATTGACGAGCGAGGACCATTCCGTCTGGTGCGCGCCTTCCACGAGAATCACGCCAATCTCCGTGATCCGATCTTCATTCGGGCGGGTGCCCGTGGTTTCCAGGTCAATAAAAGCGATGCGGGTGTGTGCCATACCCACATCTTAACGCTCTTGTTCGAAATCCGAATGGGTGGTAGGGCCGGAATCGGGTTATAAACGCATCTGGCCAAATGTTTTTCAACTGTTTTTTTGGCTACTTTTAGGACTGACGTGTTATGCAACGCACTATGCTTCGCGCCAAGATTCACCGGGTGGCGGTGACGCAGGCCGATTTGAATTATGAAGGTTCTTGCGGCATTGATGAGGACTTCCTGGACGCTGCGGGAATGAAAGAGTTCGAAAAGATCGATCTCTACAACATCAATAACGGAGAGCGCTTTTCCACCTACATCATCAAGGGAAAGCGCGGTTCGGGCGAAATCTCGCTCAATGGCGCCGCGGCGCGCCTGGCGCACATTGGTGATCTGATGATCATCTGCACCTTTGGCAGCATGACGGATGAAGAAGCCGAAACCTTCCGGCCGACCGTCGTGCTGGTTGACGACAACAACCGCATCAAAGAAGTCATCAAAAAGCCCTGATCGCGCATCGCCGCCATGGGGCCGCTCGTCCTTTTTCTGCTGTCATCGATTGCCATCACCGTTGCGCCCGGTCCTGACAATATTCAGGTGATCGCCCGGACGCTTGGCCAGGGGCGTGCCGCGGGGATGGCGGCCGCGCTCGGCTTTGCCAGCGGCTGCCTGTTCCATACGCTGCTGGCGGTATTGGGGGTGGCTGCATTGTTGAAGGCGTCGCCGCTTGCCTTCGACTTGATCCGTTACGCCGGCGCGGCCTATCTGGGCTGGCTGGGCGTGCAGGCGCTGCGGAGCCGTGGCGGTTTCGAGGCAGGCGCCGCGCCGCGCGCCCAGCGCTTGCGCACGGTTTATCGTCAAAGCGTGTTGGCCAATATCCTGAACCCGAAGGTCACCTTGTTTTTTCTGGTGTTCCTGCCGCAGTTCGTTCGCCCCGACGGCGCTTCGCCCGGCTTGCAGATGTTTGTCATGGGCGTGCTGTTCATGGTGCTGACAGCGGTGATTTTCGGCGGCTTTGCGTATGCGGCCAGCTTCATTGGCCCATTGCTGCACAAGCAGCCGCGGGTTGGACGGTACCTGGATCGATTGACCGGCCTGGTTTTTTTGGGCCTGGCCGCCAGAATGCTGATCTGGCGCTGAACCCTTGGCGGGCCCTGCCCCCTTAGCGGTGAAAGCTCGCCAGCGCGTCATGGACGCTCGGGTAGCGCAAGGTCATGCGCAGCTCTTTGCGCAGGCGCCGGTTGCACAAACGCCTTGATTCTTGCAGGAAAGACCATTGCAGCGGCGTCAGTGCCTGCTGGACGGCCTGGCGTGGCGCGCGCGGCGGGCGTGGCAGACCGCAAGCGTCGGCCACGGCATCAAAATACGCGCCGATTTTCATTGGTTGATCGTCATTGGCATTGAACACGCGCTGATTGCGCCCGCGGTGCAGCGCCATCAGCGCGCCGCGGGCCAGATCGACTTCGCTGATGTGATTGCTGTAGCTGTCTTCGTCGTCGTTGATGCAGGGTGTGGCGGCGGCAAGACGTTTCAGCGGCAGCCGGTCCGGGCCATAGATGCCGGGTGCGCGCAGGATGCCGACGGACCAGCGCGGGGTTTTGCCCAGGCGTCTGAGCACGTTTTCAGCGTCGATGCGGCGTTTTGCCCGGTCGGACTGGGGGCGGAGGGGCTGGGTTTCATCAATCCAGCGGCCGTCCGCATTGCCATAGACGCCGCTGGTGCTGATATAGATCAGGCGTTGGCGGGTTGGCCGGGCGCGGGGCGCTACAATGGGGCGCGTTTGCCGCCTCAGCAGATGCGCCAGGCGGCGTGTCCGGGCGTCTTGATCGCCTGTTCTTGGCGGTGGGACCAGCATGATGAGCGCGGCGGCAAGCGCGGTCCAGCGGCGGCGCCGGTTCGGTGGCAGATCCAGATCGACTTGCAGCGGTGTGGCGCCCGCCGCGCGCAGGGATTCCCGATTGGACGCTTGCGTCGTGGTGGCGAAGATCCGCCAGTGGCGCGCTTTCTGTTGAACGATTTGCAGGCCGCAAGCGCCGCAGCCCACGATCAGCAGCCGTTTCCGACGAAACAGGCGCGGCATGGGAAAACGCGGTTGGCTCGTGGTCATGAATTCATCCTTTTTTGAGGATTTGGTAATGAGTCATCAGGTTACCGTTCAATCCAGCGGTCACCAATTCACGGTCGAACCTGGACAGACCGTGCTGGATGCGGCGCTCGGCGCCGGGGTCCTGCTGCCCTACAGCTGCAAGAGCGGCTCGTGTTCGTCCTGCAAGGGACGGGTGGTGTCAGGCGAGGTGGACCGCGGACATTATCAGGCACAGAGTCTGACGGAGGAAGAGGTGGCGCAGGGGTATGCGCTGCTTTGCGTGACCCGGCCTTGCACAGATCTCGTCCTGGATGTGCGCGAGGTCAAGGGCATTGCCGACATCCCGATCAAAAAGCTGCCCTGCCGCGTCCGGGATCTGACGGAACTGGCGCCGGACGTGCGCCGGGTCGAGTTCCAGCTGCCCGCTTCTGAAAAATTCCGCTTTGCCGCGGGCCAGTACGTGGACTTGTTGCTGAAGGACGGACGGCGCCGCAGCTATTCGATGGTCAATGCGCCGCATGAAGACAACGGCCTGGTTCTGCACATCCGGCATATGCCGGGCGGCGTGTTCACGGACCAGGTCTTTGGTGTGGCGCCCGCCGCGTTGAAAATCAAGGATATCCTCCGGCTGGAGGGGCCGTTGGGCACGTTCTTCCTGCGCGAAGACAGCAACAAGCCGATCATCCTGCTGGCCAGCGGCACCGGTTTCGCGCCGATCCGCTCGATGGTCGAACACATGATCCATCAGGGCATGTCGCGCCCCGTCCATTTCTATTGGGGCGGACGCCGGCCGCATGACTTGTACGACGACACCACCGCGCGGGGATGGGCCTCGCGGCATCCGGATTTCCATTATGTTCCCGTGGTTTCCGACGCCTTGCCCGAAGACGGATGGCAGGGGCGGACCGGTTTCGTCCACGCGGCCGTCATGGAGGATTTCCCGGACTTGTCCGGCCATCAGGTCTATGCCTGCGGCGCGCCGGTCGTCGTCAGTTCAGCGTTGCGGGATTTTGTGCAACACTGCGGTCTTTCCGAAGAAGAATTTTTTGCGGATTCGTTTACTTCGGAAGCCGATGAGGCCAAAAAAGCGGTCTAATAACAGTTCTTTACCGGACCTGTCCGTCAGGTCCTTTCCATTTCTGCCAGCAGGGCTAGCAAGGAGTTTTTGTTATGGATTTCGGCCAGTTCAACGTCAACGCGCTCATGGACATCACCCCCCGTCCTGATCTCGTCTTTGTCCGAGGCCGCGGCTCCTGGCTCGAAGATCACACTGGCAAACGGTATCTCGATTGCTTGCAGGGTTGGGCCGTCAACTGTCTCGGCCATTGCCCGCCCGAGCTGATCGAAGCGCTCGAGCAGCAGGCCCACCGCTTGTGGAACCCGTCTCCCGCCTTCTATAACCAGCCGATGATCGAGCTGGCGGACCGGCTGACGCAGCTGTCGTGCTTTGACCGCGTGTTCTTCACCAACAGCGGCGCCGAAGCCAATGAGGGGGCGATCAAGCTCGCCCGCAAGTGGGGCCAGTTGAAAAAGAACGGCGCCTACAAAATCATCACCTTCAACCACAGTTTCCACGGCCGTACGCTGGCCACCATGTCCGCGTCCGGCAAGGTGGGCTGGGGAACGCTGTTCGCGCCGCAGGTCGATGGTTTTCCAAAAGCGGAAATCAATGACCTGGCCTCGGTTGAAGCGCTGATTGATAGCCAGACGGTGGCGGTCATGCTGGAGCCGGTCCAGGGCGAGGGCGGGGTGATTCCCGCCACGGCCGAGTTCATGCAGGCGCTGCGCAGGCTGACGGCCGAGAAAGGTGTGCTGCTGATCGTGGATGAAGTGCAGACCGGCATGGGCCGCACCGGCAAGCTGTTCGGCTATGAGCATAGCGGCATCGAGCCCGACATCATGACGCTCGGCAAGGGCATCGGCGGCGGCGTGCCGTTGGCTGCGCTGTTGTCGCGCGAAGCGGTCAGTGTGTTCAACCACGGCGATCAGGGCGGCACGTATAACGGCAACCCGCTGATGACGGCGGTTGGCCTGGCGGTGCTGAATACGCTGACGGCGCCGGGCTTTCTGGATCAGGTCAATGCGCGGGCGGAGCGGATTTCCCAGGGATTGAAAACCATCTCTGAGAAATGGGGCATGAAAGGCGAGCGCGGTGTGGGCATGTTGCGGGCCTTGATGCTGGATCGCGATGAAGGGCCCGCCATTGTTGAGTATGCGCGGACCATGGCGCCGGAGGGGATGCTGTTGAACGCGCCGCGTCCGAATCTGATTCGCCTGATGCCGGCATTGAACATGACAGAAGAAGAAGTGGAGCTGATGCTGTCCAAGCTGGACTATGTCATTTCCCAAGTTCGTCAATAATTACCTGGGTGGCGCGGCGGCGTCGGCGGTTTGTCCGTCCGGCGCCGCCGCCCATCGGGAGTCTGTATGAAAGTCGTGGTACTGGGCAGTGGCATCATCGGGATTGCCACGGCATGGTGGTTGAAACAAGCGGGACACGAGGTCGAGGTCATCGAGCGTCATGCTGGGCCGGCCCAGGAAACCAGCTTTGCCAACGGCGGGCAGATTTCGGTGTCGTATGCCACGCCGTGGGCTTCTCCAACCATGCCTGCCAAGTTGCTGAAATGGCTGCTTGACCCGCTGGGCCCGATCGTTTTTCATCCCCGTCTCGATTGGAACCAATGGTTGTGGGGCGCCCGTTTCCTGCGCGAATGCACGGCGGCGCGCTATGCGCACAATGCCAAGGCCATGGTCAATCTGTCCCGCTATAGCCTGGACA
>JBAYOI010000136.1:0-7802 GCA_041678365.1 Pigmentiphaga sp.
ATCATGGAGCCTGCTGTTCCGGAAAATTGTTAAGGGGATAAAGCGTGTTTGAATCAGTCATCGAGTTTTTTACAACGTTGCATTGGGGAGCGGTCGGGACCATCATCCTGATAGACATCCTGCTTGGCGGCGACAACGCGGTCGTGATTGCGCTGGCATGTCGGAACTTGCCTGAGAAGCGCCGCATGCAAGGGATTCTGTGGGGGACGGCCGGTGCCATCATCCTGCGCGTGCTGCTGATCATGTTCGCCATGACGCTGCTGAACATTCCGTTCCTGAAAGTGGTGGGCGGTCTGTTGCTGCTGTGGATTGGTATCAAGTTGCTGATTCCGGACCATGACTCGCATGAGAACATCCAGGGCGGCGCAACCTTGGCCTCGGCCATCCGCACCATCATCGTGGCTGACTTCGTGATGAGCCTGGATAACGTGATCGCCATCGCCGGCGCCGCGCAGAACGCGGACCCGGCCCACCAGACCGGCCTGGTCATCTTCGGTCTGCTGGTGTCGGTGCCCATCATCATCTGGGGTTCGACGCTGGTCCTGAAGCTGATTGACCGCTTCCCGATCGTCGTGACCTTTGGCGCGGGCCTGCTGGGCTGGATTGCCGGCGGCATGTTCGTGACGGACGTCTGGCTGGTTCAGAACGTGATCAATGCCAACGGCCTGACCGAGCAAGCCGGCACGATCAAGCTGGTTGCCGAAGTCCTCGGCGCTGTGTTGGTGGTTGCCACCGGCCTGCTGATTGCCCGCTCGAAGAAAGCGGGTCAAACCGCCGCGTGATTCATCGGGCATGGCGAAGCTTGCGTTCCTTGAGAGCGCAAGCTTCATGCTCCACGGTCTTGTGACTTGGGGGTTGATTGCAACCCGGAATGCCCTGTTTATGCAGGGCATTTTCTTTGAAGGGGTGGAAAATGAATGACGGAAAGAAGATGCGGGGCATGAGCTTGATCCAGCTGATGATTCTGCTGGCGGCGATCGGTGTGGCCGTTTCCGTGGCGGCGCGCTACCTGCTTGGTTGAGCCCCGCCGGGATCAGACCTTCAAGGGCCTGATCCCGGTGTGCCTTTAACCGGTATTGCGCAGACCGGAGGCCACGCCGTTGATGGTCAGGTGGATACCGCGGCGGGTGCGTTCGTCCGGACTGTCATCGGCGCCAAGATCGTGATGCTCCTGTTGCCGCCAGCGGCTCAGCAGTTCGATCTGGATGTGGTTGAGCGGGTCAATATAAGCGGTGCGGCGCTGAATGGCCTGGGCCAGTCCCGGCATGTCTTCCAGCAGGCTTTGATGCTGGCGGATCAGCAGCAGCGCTTCCAGCGTGCGGTGATATTCCTGCTCGATCTGATCAAAGACGCGGTCGCGCAAGGCCGCATCCTGCACCAATTGCGCATAACGGCGGCCAATGGAGAGGTCGGTCTTGGCCAGCACCATTTCCATATTGGCCAGCAGCGTCTTGAAGAACGGCCAGCGCTGCGACATCTCCCGCAGCGTATCCAGCCTGGCCTGCCGCTGGTCCGGGGCGCTGGAAAGAAAGGCCTGGATGGCGCTGCCAACGCCGTACCAGCCCGGCAGCAGCAAGCGGCACTGGCCCCATGAGAATCCCCAGGGAATGGCGCGCAGGTCTTCAATGCTTTGCGTGCGCTTGCGCGACGCCGGACGCGACCCGATATTCAGTTCGGCAATTTCACGCACTGGCGTGGAGGCGAAGAAGTAATCAGCAAAGCCCGGCGTTTCATACACCAGGGACCGATAGCTGCGCCGCGCCAGCGCCGACAACTGGTCCAGGATGGGTTCGAAGTGGGCGGGAACATCGGTACACGTGCCGTCCCGGCAGACTTGCTGGTCCCGGAAGGTCGCCTCCAGCGTGGCCGCCACCAGGCCTTCCAGGTTGATCATGCCCAGGCTGGGCGAGCGGTATTTGCTCTGAATGACCTCGCCCTGTTCGGTCAGGCGGATCTGGCCAGCCACGGTGCCCGCGGGTTGCGCAAGAATGGCCTCATAACTGGATCCGCCTCCCCGGCCAACCGTGCCGCCGCGTCCATGGAACAGGCGCATCTGGATGCCGTGAGCCGCAAAAACCCCCACCAGTTGCCGCTCGGCCTGGTACAGGGCCCAGTTCGACGTGAGGTAGCCGCCGTCTTTATTGCTGTCCGAATAGCCGAGCATGACCTCTTGCGTGGCGTGTTGGGCGCGTTTCAGCCAGTCCTGGATGACGGGCAGGCTGAAATAGTCCTGCATGATGGCGGCGGACAACTCCAGGTCGGGGATGGTTTCGAACAGCGGTACCACCAGCAGGCCGGGCAGGTGAGTGGGGCTGGCCTGCTGCAAGGGCCGGGCGAGCAAGCCGGTTTCCTGTTGCAGCAACAGCACTTCCAGCAAATCGCTCAGCGTTTCCGTGTGGGAAATGATGGTTTGTTCGATCGAGGCCGCGCCCAGCCGCTCGCGGGCCTGCTGCGCCGCCTTGAACAGATCAAGCTCCTGCTGGGTCTCCGCGGACAGGGTCTGGTAGGGGGAGGTCAGCGGGCGCGGATCTTGCAGCAGGCGGATCAGCAACTGCTGGCGCTCGGTTTCAGACAGGCTGGCGTAATCCGGGCAGGCGCCCGCCACCTTCAGCACTTCCGACACGCAGCGCTGGTGCACGTCCGAACTCTGGCGCAGGTCAAGCGTGGCCAGATGGAAGCCGAACACATTGACGGCATGGCGCAGGCGGCTAAGCCGCTGGGCGGCAATCGCGGCGGCGCCGCTGGCGACCAGGGCTTCATGCAGCACGTTCAGGTCCGCGAGGAAGTCAGCCGCTGATGCGTACGGCGGCAAGACGTGGGTCGGCCGACGGGCCAGCGCCTGATCCGTCAGGTGTTGGGCTGTGCTGGCGAGACGGGCATACATGCCGACCAACGCGCGCCGATAAGGTTCGTCCTGGCGATGAACGGATTGATCCTGGCCCTGTTCGGCCAATTGGATCAAGGCGGCGGAGGTGGGAGCAAGCAATCCGCTCCATGACAGCTCCGCCCCAAGCTGGTGGACTTCCGCCAAATAGTGATCAAAAACGGTGGCCGCCTGCTTGTTCAGAGCGGTTTTCAGCGTGGCGGCGGTGACGTTCGGGTTGCCGTCGCGGTCACCGCCGATCCAGCTGCCCATCCGGAGGAAGCGCGGAAAATCTCGGGCCAGTGCTGCCGAGGCCGGTTGCGCACGCCGTTCCAGCCGCTGGTAGAGCGCCGGAATCACCTCAAGAAACGTGCTGCGGTAGAAAACCAGCGCGTTATCGATCTCGTCGTCAACGCTCAGGCCGCTGTAGCGGATCATGCGGGTCTGCCAGAGGGATTCCAGCAGAGCGCGCAAGCTCAGCGCCTGGGCGTCCTGTTCTTCCGGCGTCAGCGCTTGTTCGGACGTGGCCAGAATGGCCTCGATGGCCGCATGCAGGTCCCGGATGCTTTTGCGCTGCACTTCCGTGGGGTGGGCGGTCAGCACCGGCATGATGGCGGTGTTGTCCAGCAGGTCCAGCAGGGCGCTTCCTTGCAGCGGCTCGGGCGCGGTATCCAGCGCATGCCAAAGCGTGCCGGGCTGTTTGCCCGCGGAGGCGAGCAGCGCCTGGCGGTGGCGCTGCGTCAATTGCTGGTCATCGACCAGATTCGATAAATGCAGGAAATAGCTGAAGGCGCGGATGACTGTGTTGGCCTGTTCCGCCGTCAGCGTGGCGAACATCGCCGTCAAGGTGGCGCTGTCCGGGTCGCTGCCGGTTTTTCGGTATTGAATCGAGGCTTGCCGGATTTTCTCGATCAACTCATAGGCGGCTTCCCCTTCATACGCGTGAATGACTTCACCAAGCAGGCGTCCGAGTTGACGCATCTTGGCGGGGGAAGCAACGGAAGGCGTTGACGGGGGAGACGAGTTTGCTGCGGCATTCACGATCATGGGACCTGGCTTTGCTGAAGGGTTGAACGGGATGAAGCGAAGCGCTCAGAATGCCATGAAACCGGATGGAGGGTCTAGGGCGGTGCTGAACAAACCGCCGCGCCGCAGGCTTTCATGGACCTCCTATAATCAAGGATTGCGAGTGCGTCCGCGGGACGTACGGCCCAAGATGAGAGAGTAAGCCTTGAAGATGGATCGCCTGATTATTGCAACCCGTGAAAGTCGACTGGCCTTATGGCAGGCCGAGCATGTGAAAGCCCGCCTGATGGCGTGCCATCCTGGCCTGGAGGTCAGTCTGCTGGGCATGACGACGCGCGGAGACCAGATTCTTGACCGGACCCTGTCCAAAGTGGGGGGGAAAGGCTTGTTCGTGAAGGAGCTCGAAGTTGCACTGCTGGAGTCGCGCGCGGACCTGGCGGTGCATTCGCTGAAAGACATGCCCGTTGACATGCCCGAGGGCTTTGAACTGAGCGTCATCCTGGCGCGTGAAGACCCTTGCGACGCTTTCGTGTCCAACCACTATGCCAGCCTGGAGGCGCTGCCCGCGGGCGCGGTGGTGGGAACCTCTTCGTTGCGGCGCGAGTCGCAACTGCGGGAGCGCTTCCCGCATCTTGAGGTCAAGCCGCTGCGCGGCAATCTGGATACCCGGCTGGGCAAGCTGGACAACAATGAGTATGCCGCCATTATTCTCGCCTCGGCCGGTTTGACCCGGCTGGGAATGGACGCGCGGATCCGTGGTGTTTTACCGCCGACGCAGTCGCTGCCCGCGGTCGGGCAAGGGGCCTTGGGGATTGAGATCCGTAGCGATCGCGCTGACGTGGCCGCCATGCTGGCGCCGTTGGCGGATCCGCAAACCACGGCGGAAGTCACCGCGGAACGTGCGGTGTCGCTGGCCTTGGGGGGTTCTTGCCAGGTACCGTTGGCCGCCTATGCGGTGACGCAAGACGGACAGCTGTGGCTGCGCGCGCTGGTGGCCTCACCGGACGGCAAGCGGGTTTATCGTGCCGAAGGCCGCGCCGCGCCGGTCGCGGCGCAACAGCTGGGCCTGTCGGTGGCGGCGCAATTGCGCGCCGCCGGGGCCGCCGAGATTCTGGCCGAATTGGCCTGAGGACGCGCCATGCGGGCTTTGTGCGCAGTGCTGACCCGGCCGCAGGGCCAGAACGCAACGCTTGCCGCCTCGCTGCAAGCGCGCGGCTGCGGCACCATCGAGCTGCCTGCCTTGGAGATCACGCCGCTGGCGTTTGACCCCCCGGATCTGTCCGCCTTCGATCTGGTGATGTTTGTCAGCGGCAACGCCGTGCGCAGCTTTCTGGACCGCTGCGCCGCGTTTGCGGACTGGCGCTGGCCGACGGACGTGGCGGCGGCCGTGGTGGGCGCGGGCAGTGCGCGGGCTTTGCGGGCGCATCCGGCGTTCCCCGCGTCGGCGGCCATCCTGAGGCCCGACGACCAATCCAGCGCCGACTCCGAGGCGCTGTGGGAAGTATTGCGCCTTCAGCCCGCGCTGCATCGCATTCTGATCGTGCGTGGCGGCGGCGGCGGAGCAGGGCGCGGGCGGGATTGGTTGGGAAGCCGGTTGGAGCAGGCTGGACGCAGTGTGGTGCGCTTTGGGGCCTATGAACGCGGCGCCCGGGCCTGGAATGAGGCGGACTTCCAGCGGCTCAAGGCCTGTTCGAACAAGGCGAAGGCGGTGGCGTGGCTGTTCAGCAGCCGCGAAAGCGTCGATGCGATATTTGCGCAATTAAAACAAAATGGGCTGCATTTCTGTCTAAGTTCGTCTCATCTTGTCCTGACGCACCCGCGAATCCGCGATCACCTAGTAGACTTGATGGTGCGCGACTCGACCGTAAACGCAGCGTCACTTCTGTTACAGGTCTGCAAGCCCGATGATCAATCAATTGTGGACGCGATAGAATCTTTGCTATGACTCTACCTGACTCTTCTTCTCCTTCCACCCCGCTCCCCGAGGCCAACGCCGCTGCCGGACAGGGCGCCCCCTTGCGGGCGGAGCCTCGCGCCAGCAGGTTTCCCTGGGTGGGACTGGGCCTGGTGCTGGTTTTCATCGCGGCAGTGATTCTTGCAGCCATGCTGTGGCGCCAGCAGCAACTGGTCGATGTGCTGGGGCGCGAGTCCGCTCGCCGCTTTGACACCATCAATACGGTGGCCAATGAATCGCAAAGGCAGGCAAAGCAGGCGCTGGCGCTGGTTCAGACGACGCATGATAAGGTGACGGTGCTGGAATCCAAGCTGCTGGAGTCCTTGTCGGAACAGGCGGCCTTGCAGGAGCTGTACCAAGACCTGGCGCGCGGTGAGGATGAGTGGACGCTGGTCGAGGTCGAACAGGTGATCTCGATTGCCTCGCAGCAGTTGCAGTTGGCGGCCAACGTATCCAACGCGATTGCCGCGCTGGAAGTAGCTGACGCCCGCCTGGCTCGGGCGGATCGGCCCAGCTTCATGCTGGTGCGCCGCGCCATTGCGCAGGATCTTGAGAAGCTGAAGTCCCTGCCGTCGGTTGACGTGTCCGGCCTGATCCTGAGGCTGGACCAGATCAGCCAGCAAATTGACCGGCTGCCGCTGCTGTCCAGCGTTGAGGCGGGCAGCAAGCCCGCGGAAGACGCGCCAGCCAGTGAGCAGGCGCCAACGGTTCAGCCTGGGGCCGTGTGGTGGAAGCGGACGCTGGAATGGACGGCTGCCTTGAAAGACGATTTGCTCCAGGATGCGAAGGCCTTGATCCGGATCCGCCGGATTGACCAGCCCGGCGCATTGCTGGTCTCTCCGGAGCAGGGCGCGCTGTTGAAGGAAAACCTGAAACTGCGCCTGTTGAATGCCCGCCAGTCGCTGCTTTCGCGTCAGGAAAAAACCTGGAAGTCCGATCTGAACACGATCCAGACCATCATTCCGCAATATTTTGATGTCGAGTCACCGCAGACCCAGCATGTGCTGCGTTCGCTGAGGCAGATCCAGGAAACCCACATCGCCATCGAGCTGCCCACCTTGCAGGACAGCTTGAATGCCGTGCGCGAAGCGGCACCTCGCCGGAACGGCGCACTGAATCAGAGGTGATCCAATGAGAAGCTGGTTCTGGACCCTGCTCGTCTTGGCCGCCGCCGTGGGGCTGGCGCTGGGCGTGCGCTATCACGCGGGCAACGTGGCCATTCTGCTTCCGCCTTACCGTGTGGAGCTTTCCACCAGCCTGGCGCTGCTGTTGCTGGTCCTGCTGTTCGTCCTGCTGTATTTTGGCTTGCGGACGATGGCCTGGACCTTGTCCATCCCGAGCCGGATGCGGCATTGGCGCAGCCGCCGCTACCAGGGCCATCAGCAGGCCAAGCTTGAGCAGGGCTGGGTGCATTTGCTGGAAGGGCGCTACGCCCGTGCTGAAACGGACTTGAGCGAAGTGGCCGCTGAGGCCGGTTCCGATTCGCGGCGCGTCTTGTCCAGCCTGTCGGCGGCTCGCGCCGCCCATGCGCTGCATGAGTTCGAGCGGCGTGACGCCATGCTGGTCCGCGCCCATGAAGCCGCCGAGCGCCAGGATAATTTGCTGCCCGCCGTCAAGATTGCGCACGCGGACATGCTGCTGGAGCAACTGCGCCCGGCGGAAGCGCTTGAACAATTGCAAAGCTTGCATGAACAGGGCGCGCGCCACATTCACACCCAGAAGCTGCTGCTGCGGGCGCACCGCTTGCAGGAAAACTGGCCCGCGGTGCTGAAACTGACCCGCAGCCTGAGCAAGCACAGCGCGCTGGATATCTCTGAAAGTGAACGATTGACGGCCGATGCGGTGAAGGGACTGATGCGCAGCGCGCCCGATGCCGCGGCCAAAAAGAAACTATGGAAGCAGTTGAAGGATTTTGAGCGCGCGATCCCCGACGTTGCGCTCGAAGCGGCGCAAGCCATG
>JBAYOI010000137.1:0-7799 GCA_041678365.1 Pigmentiphaga sp.
ACCTGAACACGCCAGGCCACAATGAAATCCATCAGGCCGCCATGGCCGCCCAGGCCCTGGCGCAGTGCTATGCGTCCGTCGTCAGGCAAATGCTTGATGACGCGCAACTTGACGCCACGCAGATTCGCGCCATCGGCGCTCATGGCCAGACCGTCCGGCATCGGCCCGAACTCGGCTATACCGTCCAAATCAATCAACCGGCGCTGCTGGCCGAACTGACCGGCATCAGCGTGGTGGCCGACTTCCGCAGCCGCGACGTGGCGGCGGGCGGTCAGGGCGCGCCACTGGTGCCCGCTTTCCATGCCGCGCTGTTTGGCCGCCAGCATCCGCAAGTGGTGCTGAACCTGGGCGGCATCGCCAACATCAGCGTGCTGCATCCGGATCAGCCGCTGATCGGCTTTGACACCGGCCCGGCCAACGTCCTGATTGATCTCTGGGTCAACCGGCACTGGGGGCTGGACTTCGATATTGACGGCCGATTTGCCGCCAGCGGAACACTGAACCCCGTGCTGCTGTCGGAGCTGCTGCGCAGCGACGCCTGGCTCCGCCTGCCGCCGCCCAAATCCACCGGCCGCGACCACTTCCATGCCGCCTGGCTGGACAGCCGCCTGCAGGCCTTTGAAACGCAGCATGGCGCGCTGAAACCCGAAGACGTGCAAGCCACCTTGACCGTGCTGACCGCCGCCACGGTCTGCGAACACATTGAACGCTATCAGCCGGACTGCCAGCAGCTGTGGGTGTGCGGCGGCGGCAGCCACAATCCCGTCCTGATGCGGGCGCTGCAAGAACGCCTGTCCTGTCCGGTTGCCAGCACCGAAGCCATGGGCGTCCCGCCGCAGCAAATGGAAGCGCTGGCCTTTGCTTGGCTGGCCGCCCAGCACCTTCAGCGGCAGCCGGGCAACGCGCCCAGCGTCACCGGCGCCAATGGCTTCCGGGTGCTCGGGGCCTGCTATCCCGCTTGAGCGCTAACGCTTGCTCTCCAACAACTCCCAGCGTTCGAGCTTTTCCATCAGTTCGGTTTCAATGTCCGCCAAGCGCTGCTCGATCGCAACCGCTTCGCCGGGCGCGTCGCGATAGATCACACCGGTACTCAGCTTGTCCGTCAGCGCCGCCTGTTCGGTTTCCAGCGCGCTGATCAGGTCGGGGATACCCGCCAGCTCCTTGGCTTCCCAGGAGCTCAACTTGGAGCGGGCGGGCGCCTTGGGCGCCACCGGCTTGGCGGGTTTGGCCACGGGCGCTTGCGCCGCCTGCTTGGCCACCGCGGCGTCCGCAATGGCCTGCTTGCGCGCATACTGCACCGCCCAGTCCTCATAGCCGCCCACGTAATCCTGCCAGGTGGCATTGCCTTCATAGGCAATCGTCTGGGTCACCACATTGTCCAGGAAGGCCCGGTCGTGGCTGACCAGGAAAACGGTGCCGGGATAGTCCTGCAGCAGTTCTTCCAGCAGCTCCAGCGTTTCAATATCCAGGTCGTTGGTCGGCTCATCCAGCACCAGCACGTTGGCAGGCCGGGCAAACAAGCGCGCCAACAGCAAACGCGCGCGTTCGCCGCCGGACAGGCTCTTGACCGGCGAACGAGAACGCTCCGGCGGAAACAGGAAGTCCGCCAAATAGCTCATGACGTGCTTTTTCTGGCCGTTGATCTCCACCCATTCACTGCCCGGACTGATGATGTCCACCAGCGTTGCCTCGTCATCCAGTTGCGAGCGCATCTGATCGAAATATGCAATGGCTAGGTTCACCCCCTGGCGCACCGTGCCCGCATCCGGCGCCAGCTCACCCAGAATCAGCTTGAGCAAGGTGGTTTTCCCAGCGCCGTTCGGCCCGATCAGGCCGATCCGGTCACCCCGCCACAAGGTGGTGGAGTAATCACGGACCACGACCTTATCGCCAAAGGATTTTGAAACGCCGGTCAGCTCGGCAACCAGTTTGCCCGAACGCTGGCCTTCCGCCACGTCGATGTTGACCTTGCCAACACGCTCTCTGCGCTCAGCGTGTTGGCGGCGCAAATCCTCAAGCCGACGAATGCGGCTGACGCTGCGGGTGCGCCGCGCCTCGACCCCCTGCCGTATCCAGACTTCCTCCTGGGCAAGCAGCTTGTCCATACGCGCGTGCTCCAGCCGCTCGGCCTCCAGCATTTCCGCCTTGCGCTCCAGATAGCGGGCATAGCTGCCGGGGAAACTGTGCAACTGCCCGCGATCCAGCTCCACAATCCGGCTTGCCACGTTGTCCAGGAACTTGCGGTCGTGCGTAATGAAGATCACGCTGCCCTTGAAACCGGTCAGCAAGTTCTCCAGCCAGACGATGGCGTCGAAGTCCAGATGGTTGGTCGGCTCATCCAGCAATAGCAAATCGGGTTCGCCAAGCAGCGCTCGCGCCAAGGCGATGCGCTTGCGCGTGCCGCCCGACTGGGCTGCGATGCGTGCCGACGCGGGCAAGCCCAACCGATCCAGCAAAGACTCCACCCGGGACTGCGCCGTCCAGCCCTGCGTGGCATCCAGCTCCGTCTGCAATTTTTGCAGGCGCTCGATCAAGGCATCATGATCGTCCCGGCCCGGCTCGGCCAATAGCCCGGAAATACGCTGGTAGTCGCGCAGCAATTCGCGCCCTTCGGCCAGGCCTTCGCTGACCGCCTCGAACACGGTATCTTCTTCATTGAAGACCGGCTCCTGCTCCACCGTGGTGACCCGCAGGCCCGACTGGCGCGTCACCAGCCCGTCATCCGGCTGCTGGCGTCCATCAATCAAGGACAGCAGCGAAGACTTGCCGGTACCGTTGCGCCCGATCAAGCCGACCCGCTCGCCCTCATCAATCGAGAAACTTGCCCGGGCAAGCAAAGGGTGGTGGCCAAAGGCCAGCTCAACATCACTTAAAGCAATCAACGCCATCGACTCAAACCCAAATAAAAACGCAAACGCCCTGGAACACTCCAGGGCGCCGACTCCGCTACACCTCGTCAGAAGACGAAGTTTGCGTTTGAACCCAGATCAGATGGCGAACGAAGAGCCGCAACCACAGGTGGTGGTAGCGTTCGGGTTCTTGATCACGAACTGCGATCCTTCAATACTTTCTTTGTAGTCAATCTCAGCGCCAAGCAAGTACTGATAGCTCATTGCGTCAATCAACAACACCACGCCGTTCTTATCCAGGGTGGTGTCATCTTCGTTGACGTCTTCGTCAAACGTGAAACCGTATTGGAAGCCGGAGCATCCGCCCCCTTGCACAAACACCCGCAACTTGAGGTTCGGGTTGCCTTCTTCGGCAATCAGGTCGCGCACTTTTTCAGCAGCCGCGTCAGTGAAGACGAACGGAGATGGGGGGGCTTCGAGATTGACTTGTTCAACTGCTGCACTCATGGTGGACTCCTGGGTTGCAGACCAGCCCCGCGGCCGTCTGCAAACATAATTCAAGGCTAAGTAGCTATTCAACCGCCACCAGGCGGGAATTTCAACCCTGCTGGGGCTAGGGGTATCAGCCTTTTCCCCTACTTGGACTACATGGGGGCGCGCCGCGGATTTTCAAGAACTGCCGTCACGGCTCAGGTTCACGACGGTCTGGGCCCGCAGCACCTTGCCCTCCAACACCCGGACCGTCACCCGCTTGACCTCAAGCCCGGCAGGTACCCACAACGTCCCTTCGGTCCGCTGGTATTGGCGAAAACGCAACTCCAGCTGCCCTGCGCCCATCATATCCGTACTGGCCGCCAGCGGCAGCAGCTCGACCGTGACCGGCTTGCCGTCCTGCTCCCCCGCCGCCGAGAACTGCAAGCGGCCCCGGAACTCGCCGGACGCACGGCCCGTCCGCATCAACAACATGCGGTATTGCAAGAAATTGTCCTGCTGATCCATTTCGGCGGAGCGGATACTGAGCTGAGCCAGACGCGGATCCGTGGGGATCAGTTGCTCGAAGAAGGTCAGGTTGTCCCGCAGATCACCCAGTTCGCGCTGGGCGCTGCGCATTTCTTCTTCCAGCGAATCCTTGGCGGCGCGCTCCAATATCAGACGGCTCTCAGTGGCCATCAAGTGCTTGCGCAGCTGTTCATTTTCCTGGCGAAAGGAATCCACTTGCCGCCGCAAATCATCCGCTTCTTCCAGGGTCATGGGCGGCGGCCCTTTCCACCAGTGCTGGGCCGCTTCATACAGCGCGCTGCCCAGCGCCGCGCCCAGCACCAGCGTGACCAGGAAAATCAGGCGGCGGTACGGCTGCTTGCCCCGGCGCCGATCAACGCGCGCCTGCACCCGCAAGCGGCGCGCCACATTGCCGGTCAGGCCGCGCCGCCGGACCGCCATCAGGGCAGAACCGCAACGTGATCAAGACCCGCCGCTTCAGGCAGGCCGAACATCAGGTTCATGTTTTGAACCGCCTGCCCGGATGCCCCTTTGACCAGATTGTCCTGCACCACCAGAATCACCAATTGATCGCCGTTGCCGGGACGGTGAACCGCAATCCGCAAGGCGTTGGAAGCGCGCACCGAGCGCGTTTCCGGCGTGCTGCCCGCGGGCATGACGTCAACAAACGGCTCATTGGCATAGAAGGCTTCAAATAGCGCCTGAAAGTCTTCATTGCGCGCTGCCGGCGCAATCTTTGCGTAGATGGTTGAGTGCATGCCGCGAATCATCGGCGTCAGGTGCGGTACGAAGGTCAGCCCCACGGGCGCGCCATGCAAAGCTTGCAGCTGCTCGACAATTTCCGGATGGTGCCGGTGGCCGGACACGCCATAAGCCTTGAAATTATCGCTGGCTTCGGAGAACAGAATGTGCACCTCGGCTTTGCGGCCCGCGCCCGTCACGCCGGACTTGCAATCGGCAATGAGGTTCTGCGTATCCACCAAGGCCTTGCCCGACGCCGTTTTCAGCAACGGCGCCAAGCCGAGGATCACGGTGGTCGGATAGCACCCCGGGTTGCCGATCACCTGCGCCTGGCGCACCTGATCGCGGTTCAACTCGGCCAGCCCATACACGGACTTGGCCAGCACGTCCGGGCAGGCGTGCGGCAGCTTGTACCACTGCTCGAAAATGGCGGTGTCCTTGAGGCGGAAATCCGCGGCCAGATCAATGATCTTGACGCCCGCATCCAGCAAGGCCTGGGCTTGGGACATGGCCACGCCGTGCGGGGTGGCGAAGAACACCACGTCGCACTCGTCAAGCCGTGCCTTGTCCGGTGAAGAGAAGGCCAGATCGACCTTGCCGCGCAGATTGGCGTACATCTCCGCGACCGGCATGCCGTCTTCCTTGCGCGAGGTAATGGCACGCAGCTCGACGTGAGGGTGTTGCGACAGCAAGCGCAACAATTCAACGCCCGTATATCCGGTTCCACCGACGATGCCGACCTTGATTTTGGCGCTGTTCGCCCCCTGACTTGCCATGACTGACTCCATTGCCGCTGCGTTGAACCGCAGCATGACCTGTAAACGTAAACGGCGCGAATGCGCCCTATAAATTTAATCACACAAACCGGCTTGGCGCGTCCGGAAAACCACGTTTCAAACCGCTTGAAAACAAAAAGGCCGCACAAGGCGGCCTTTTTGATCGCACCGTCTTGCTCCACAGCGGAGCGAGACGGCGTGCAAAGCGAATTAACGCTTGCTGAACTGCTTGCGACGGCGTGCTTTGTGGAAGCCGACTTTCTTACGTTCGACTTCACGCGCGTCACGCGTCACGAAACCAGCTTGCGACAGCGCGGGCTTCAGCGTTGCATCGTAATCAATCAGGGCACGGGTGATGCCATGACGGATGGCGCCAGCCTGACCGCTCTCACCGCCGCCATGGACGTTGATGTGGAAGTCAAAGCTTTCCAGATGGCCCGTCAGCTCAAGCGGCTGGCGAACAATCATGCGGCCCGTTTCACGAGCGAAGTATTGATCAACAGGCTTGCCGTTCACAACGATATTGCCTGCGCCTTTTTTCAGGAACACACGTGCCACCGACGATTTGCGGCGGCCAGTTCCGTAATTCCATTCACCGATCATTCGCCGCTCCTCAGATGTCCAGCTGCTTCGGTTGCTGAGCGCTGTGCGGATGTTCGGATCCGGCGTAGACTTTCAGCTTCTTGATCATCGCGTAACCCAGCGGGCCTTTCGGCAGCATGCCTTTGACGGCTTTCTGGATTGCACGACCCGGAAAACGTTGCTGCATTTTGGCAAACGTGGTTTCCGTAATACCGCCCGGGTAGCCCGAGTGACGGTAGTAACGCTTGTCTTGCGCTTTATTGCCGGTAACGACGATATCAGCGGCGTTGATGATGACGATGTAATCGCCGGTATCAACGTGAGGCGTGAATTCAGGTTTGTGCTTGCCACGCAAACGGCGTGCGACTTCGCTGGCCACACGACCCAGGACCTTGCCCTTTGCATCAATCACGTACCAGTCACGCTTCACTTCTTGCGGTTTCGCAACGAAGGTTTTCATGAGGTGTATCTCTGTGATGAGTACCAGCCATGGCCGCGTCCAAGCTGTCATACAACTTGCCGCGCGGGCCTGCCAGTACCAATGAACCCGGGAAAATCCCCAATGGATTCCCCTGCCGGTAACACGTCCCCACCTCAGCATTATTCTTGCCTGCCAAGTGTAGAAAATCGTGAGCCTTATAGTTTATGAATATTTTTCCATAACTGTCAATGACTTACCTTGTTCCAAGGCCCGATCCGTGGCGCTTTCGCGCCGCTTGCCAGCGTCTGGGCACCCCCTTCCGGCGCCTTTCATGCCGGCCCAGCCTCTTCCGGTGATGCCATTCGTGACGATAAGCGGTTTGTCAGCTTGAGCCTGATCAGGTAAAAACGAGGCATGCCGCCTCGCGGAGGACGGCTGGGCATTCAGACTCAGGAGACAACATGAAGAAATCGCTACTTGCACTGACCCTGGCGGCGGCCTCCACGGCCGCATTCGCACAAGCCGACACCTACGAAAAAATCAAGAACACCGGGGCGGTCACACTGGGCGTACGCGAGTCCTCGGGGCTGAGCTATACGCTGGGCAATGGCGTTTATGTGGGCTTCCACACTGAAATGGCCCAGAACATCATCAAAGACATCGAGAAAGACATCGGCAAGCCGATCAAGGTCAACTACCAGCCCCTGACCTCGCAGAACCGTATCCCGCTGACCGTCAATGGCACAGTGGACTTCGAGTGCGGCTCCACCACCAACAACCTGGCGCGCCAGAAAGACGTGGACTTCGCCTACACCACCTATGTGGAAGAAGTGCGGATGGCCACCAAGAAAGGCTCGGGCATCAATTCCGTCGCTGACCTGAAAGGCAAGACCGTTGCGGTCACCACCGGCACGACGTCGGTGCAAACGCTGCGCAAGCACCGTCGCGCCGAAGGGGTGAGCTTCAAGGAAGTCATGGGCAAGGACCACGCCGACAGTTTCCTGCTGCTTGAAACAGGCCGCGCCGACGTCTTTGTCATGGACGGCTCGATCCTGGCCGCCAATATGTCCAAGTCGCGCAACCCGGACAACTATCACATTGTTGGCGAAGTCCTGAACGTGGAGCCGATTGCCTGCATGCTGCGCAAAAACGATGGCCCGCTCAAAGACGCCATCAACAAGAGCATTGTGCGCCAGATCAAGGACGGCACGCTGGAAAAACTCTGGGACAAATGGTTCCTCCAGCCCACCCCGCCGGCCAACACGGTCGTGGGACTACAGCTCTCCGACAGCACCAAACAGGCTTGGGCCAACCCGAACGATAAGCCGATGGAAGAGTACAAGGTCGACTGAGCGCAACAGCACCGGTCACTGATGACGGCGGACCCTCGCCTCGGCAGCGCTGAGACGGGGGTCCGCTTTCCCGCCTTCC
>JBAYOI010000138.1:0-7745 GCA_041678365.1 Pigmentiphaga sp.
ATCTTCATACTCATGTGATTTCCTCAATTATCACCTGAGCAGAATTTCAGTGGGTCAATACATTTGCTCGCGATTGGAACTTCATCGTGGCATCGCGCGGCAAACTACTTTTGAAACTGACGCGGTCGTCAGAATGCGATAAAATGCATGAAATTTCAATGAGAAATCAGGCATGCCTGTAGCTGCTCTATCTGCCGTTGAGCCCCTCAGAGGGGCCGCAGCTCATCTTGCGGATGAACTGCAAGCCGGTCGTGTCTATCGGCGCGAGGACCTGGCACGTCTGTCCACCGCAGTGGATAGGCATCTCCGTGAGCTAGTAGCCGCAGGAAAACTGAAAAAACTTGCTCAGGGCCTCTACCACGCCCCGAAGCAGTCCAGCTTCGGCCCGCTGCCACCAACTGATGAGCAAGTCGTGGGGGGCTTTCTTCGTGACAAGGATTTTTTGGTGTTTTCACCCTCGGCCTACAACGCCGTGGGTCTTGGTACCACTCAGCTCTATAACCGCATGCTGGTCTACAACCACAAGCGCCATGGTGTTTTCCAACTTGGCAACCGGCAGTTCGATTTCCGAATGAAGCCGCGCTTCCCGAAGAAGCTGACCCCCGAGTTTCTGTATGTCGATCTGCTAAACAACCTTGAAGAGTTGGCCGAGGATCGTGATGCCGTTTTGCGCCAGGCGCGCAGCAAACTGTCCTCGTTCGACTCAGCCCGTCTAAAGCGAGCAACTGACAGTTTTGGCAATGTGACAACGCGCAAGCGCCTGCGGGAGTGGATGAATGCCTGATTTTCTGCACGCGCGGAAGGACTTTGATCAGTTGCTTGCTCTCGTCGCTGACGAGCGAGGGCTTGATCCTATGTTGGTCGAGAAAGACTACTGGATCATGCATTGCCTGTGGGGTTTGCAGGCACAGGGCTTCCAGTTCGAACTAAAGGGAGGGACGTCGCTCTCGAAGGGCTTTGGCGTCATCCACCGTTTTTCCGAAGACATCGCATTCGCATCGAGCCGCCCGCCGACATGGATGTGAAGACGGGGCGCAATCAAGACAAGCCAGCGCACGTCCTTTCGCGCCGTGCGTATTACGACGAACTGGCGGCGCGTATCCGTATCTCAGGCAACCGTGCTGTAGCGGTACCTTGCTATGCGCCGACGCACACTTTCGTCGAGAAGCTTCAGACAATTTCCACCAAGTACCGTCGCTTGGGTGAGTCGGCGGCGTTTCCGGGCAATTTCCTTCGGCACTACTATGACGTGTACTGCCTTCTGGGTTTGGAGGAGGTGCAGGCATTTATGCGGGAACCGGCCTACCAGGAGCGCAAGGCGCAGCGCTTTCGGAGCGGTGATGAGCAGGTGATTGCACGAAACCAGGCCTTTGTCCTTGCTGAGGCTACACAACGTGAGCGCTTTGCGTTCGAGTACCGTAAGACGCAAGCGCTGTATTACCAGGGGCAGCCAGATTCTGATGCGCTGGTGGCTCGGATCCACGAATACATCGATGTCATGTGATACGTTCTATGCGTGAATACGGGGATGCAGGGGGCGAGTGAATTATCGAGTGGGCGTGACGGAGCGTCCGACTCCACACACTGTGTCAAGCACAAAGCCCTGATTCCTCAGGGCTTTGTGCTTTTAGAGAGGCAAGGCCAAGCCGCAAATGCGCGAACTGCCTTCTCCTTTCCCCACGCTTTTACCCCCGCATAGGCTTGAGTGCCGCTGTCCATTTATGGAGTTCGGTCAACATTGTTTGCGCGGAGTCGTTGATGAGCGAGTTGGGGGTGAACGTTTGCGCTTCGTCCAACAGCGTTGCAACCATCGGGATGGCAACGCCTTCCACCATGGGCATCATTTTCAGGGTGGTGACCAGCTGCTTTGCCGCTTGGACGGAGCGCAAGCCGCCAGACAGTCCGCCGTAGCTGACAAAAGCGCAGGGCTTGTAGTTCCATTCCTTGTATACGTAGTTCAGTGCATTGACGAAGGAAGGCGGCGGGCAAAAGTTGTATTCGGGGATCACGAATACATAGGCATCCGCGGCCAGCACACTGGCGCTCCAGCGCTTGGTGTGTTCGTGCTGATAGTTCTGCATCCGCGGATGAAGCGGCTCGTCGTAGATCGGCAGATTGAAATCGGCCAAGTCGACCAGGGTTGTGTCGAACCCGTCTTGCTTTGCCGCAAAGTCGGCAAACCAGTTGGCAACAGCAGGACCGACCCGGCCCGGACGAGTACTGCAAATAATGACTTGAAGCTTAAGAGACATAGAGGTTCCCATCAGGTGTAAAGGCAAAGGCTTGACCAGCATCTTCATCGGCCTGCCCAGGGCGCTCAATGGCGGCCAGGAGTCGGGCCAAGCGCGCGCAGGAGCCGTGATAGCTCGAAGCTATGGTAACGGCGGCGTGATGATCAACAACGCATAGTCTATCCGGCCTTAGGGTTTCTTGGGTGCTGTCGGCGGAAAAGAGCTCCGTCCAGCCACCGTATGCGGACGCAAAGGGGGCTGAGACGATCGAGGAGTATGGACTGGACGAATGCGCTGCGCTGGACCAGGAAATGCTTCAGTGGAGATCCGGGTCGGCAAGCAGCGGCGGCAGTGGGCAGTTTAGCGAGTCCGCAATGGCACGCAGCAGCTCCGCTTGGGTAATCGTGACGAATCCGTCATATTCGACGGCGCGCGCCAGTGCCTGCATGAGGGGACGTTTGTCCGACGGCGCCATGGTGGACAAATGGGTGACCGCCGGTTCCAGCGCGGTTGCCGTCACGGCATCACGGGGCAGCAGCTTCATGTCTTGGAATGGCAGGAGGGAGGCGGCGGCGTCAAAGGCGGTGTGCGACTGAGCGCTGTCCATCTGGCCAGCATGAACGAGTGCCGACAGTAGAACCTGGCACTCGCTACGCGAGTTGCCAAGCGCCGTTCTGTGCGAACGGAGAGGGGGCGGCTCTATGTTATGCACCACAATGCGGTATAGGGCCCACTCCATCAGACTGATCTGTTTGTCAGCCAAGATAAGTTGGCCAAGGCACTGTTTGAATCGCTTGTATTGCGTACTGGACAACTGTTTG
The DNA here is from genome assembly GCA_041678365.1 of Pigmentiphaga sp. Taxonomy (GTDB): domain Bacteria; phylum Pseudomonadota; class Gammaproteobacteria; order Burkholderiales; family Burkholderiaceae_B; genus Pigmentiphaga. The sequence goes on from JBAYOI010000138.1 coordinate 3,053, forward strand.
AGTGAGGGCAGGGCAAGCGCCACCAGCGGCAGGCGTGAGCGTGGGTCCAGTGCGGCGAGTTTGTTCGCCAGTTTGATCACGTATTGATAGGCGTCGGGTTCGGCTGTTTTTTCCAGCGCGGCCAGCTGGCTGGAACGCACGGGTTCGGCTGGGTCCAGCAACAAGCCATAGATCAGCGCTCGTGCGGAATAAATATCGTGGGCAGCCTGGCGCAATTCGGGATCCAGCGCTGCGAGGGTTTGCTGTGCATAGACAACGTGTTTGGCGCTTGGCTGACCGATGGCTGCAATGGCATCCTGCGATGCATTGGCGGGCAACTGGCCGCCCGCCAGTGTGGCGCCGGTCGCCGCATGGAGGGCGCCCAGCGTAGTGCTGGCGCGATCAGGGGCAGGCTTGGGTTCAACGGCGCTTTCCGGCTGTGCCGATAGGAAGCTTCCGTCCCAGTCGGGCTGCAAGCGGAGGATGCGCTGCTCCAAGGGCGGATGGGTGGCCATGAAGGTGGCGAATGCATTGTCAATTGCGCGGCTGAAGAACATATGGCTGTACTCGGCCGCATTTGCCGCTTGGACCGCCGAACCGGCCTGGTTGCCCCCGATTTTCTTGAGGGCATTGGCAATGCCCGCGGGATTCCGAGTGAATTGCACCGAGGAGGCATCGGCCAGGAACTCGCGTTGGCGGCTGACGGCGGATTTGATCAGATTGCCGAAAAAGGTCCCGGCAAACCCCACAACAATCAATACCAAGCCGACAGCCAGCAGAATAAGTGCCGAATTGTCCTTGGCGTTGCTGCGTCGGAACGGGCTGCTGCGCAGCAAAATATAGCCAACCAGCCCAATAAGCAGAATGCCGTGCAGCGTTGCCACCAATTTGGTGTTCAGTCTCATGTCGCCATGAAAAATATGACTGAACTCATGGGCGACCACGCTTTGCAGCTCGTCGCGGGTAAGCAGCCGGATGCAGCCCCGGGTCACCCCGATGACGGCATCCTGTGGCGTGTGGCCTGCGGCAAAAGCGTTGATGCTTTCATCTTCCATGACATAGACGGGCGGAACAGGGATGCCCGATGCGATCGCCATTTCTTCCACCACATTAAGAATTTTCTGTTCTTCAAGGTTGGTGGTGCCGGGGTCGATGAGGCGGCCATTCAGGGATTCGGCAACCGCCTTGCCACCACTGCGCAACTGAAAGTGCTTGAAAAGGCTGCCCGCCGCGACCACTCCGATGACCAGCACCGATATGGCGCCGACCAGCGGCCAGTCGAGGAGGGCGGTCATTTGTGTAAACCAGCTTCCTGCTGTGAGGGGAGTGTTGGGATCACGCTGGCCAAGCAGAGCAAGAATGGCAGCAACGGCAATGGACGAAATCGCAACAAGGCTGACGACCGCCAGGCACAGCAGCACGACCAGTTTGCTGGTATTACGCTTGGCACGCTCTTGCTGCTCGAAAAAGTTCATGGCGCGTCCGTTTAAAACGAGACTGCTGGTGCCGCTTGTATTGCTTCGCTATCCGCGAACTCGAGCAGGGCGGCGTCAGCGGCGTGCCCAAAGGCCCCTGCCACCAGCACCGGCGGAAAACTCTGCTTGTAGGTGTTGTAGGCCATGACCGCGTCATTGAAGGCCTGGCGGGCAAAAGCCACCTTGTTCTCGGTACTGGTGAGTTCTTCCGATAATTGCTGCATGTTTTGCGAAGCTTTTAGGTCGGGGTAGGCCTCCATGACCACATTCAGACGGCCCAGGGCGCTGCCCAACGCGCCTTCCGCGCCCGCCAGCTGCCCCATGGCGGCGGCGTCTCCGGGGTCGGCAGCGGCAGCCTGAAGGTCTTTGGCCGCCGCATTGCGCGCGGCAACCACGGCTTCAAGGGTTTCCCGCTCATGCGCTAAATAACGCTTGGCCGTTTCCACGAGGTTGGGGATCAGGTCATAGCGGCGCTTCAACTGCACCTCAATTTGCGCAAAACTGTTTTTGTACCGGTTTCGCAGCGTAATGAGCCGGTTGTAGATGCCGATGACGTAGATGAGCAAGATGGCCAAGATGACCAGAACGATGATTGCGGTAACGCCCATGTTCCCTCCCAGAATGGATGCAAGATAAAGCCAGCGGCCCTGAAACGGTGCTGCTTGCCCTGGTTACTGGTTCCCGTGTGCGGTAGCAAGGGTCAATCTATCACACCAAGAGGGGGGACTCCTCTTGTTGGTATTGCGGTAACCAACAATACATTGAGTGACGATTTTTATTGGCCTAGTGCCGCATGAGGCTCTACCGGATCTCCGTCCCTCTTAGCATCATCGCCAACAGCACCGCCGTCCCCATCATGACGCCGCTGACCAGAAAGCTGTACGCGATGGAATGGCGGAACACCTCGGCAATGCTCAACTGCAATGCTGGAGACAAGGTCCGGATGATGTTGAGGCCGCCCTCGATCACAGCGTGGAGGTCCAGACTGGTGTTCATGTCGGCCAGGTTCGAATTCAGATGCATGGACATGACACCGGCAGACACCGCGACCCCAAGCGCGCCGCCCAGCGAGCGGATGAAAGACATCGTGCCGGTTGCCACGCCCAAGGTATTCCTGGGTACCGCGTTCTGAACAATCACCGTCGCGTTGGGCATGGCAATCCCCATCCCCATGCCGAGGATGGCCATGGAGCCGAGGAAGTAGGGCAGCGGGGCGTTGATGAAAGCAACCAGCGCCAGCCCGCTCAAGCCGAGCGCCTCCAGGGCGATGCCGCCGATCATGAAGGGCTTGGGGCGGCCCAGGCGGGAGGAGAGGTGTCCGCCCAAAATCGAGCTGATCACCATCATCGCGATCTGCGGCAGGAGCAGCAGCCCGGCGGCGGCCGGCGTGAAGCCCAGCACCAGCTGGAAATACAAGGGGATGAACACCATCGTGCCCATCATGGCAAAGGCCATCAAGCTGGTGGTGATGACGCCGATGGTAAAGCTGCGGATGCGAAAGAGCGCCAGGTTGATGATCGGCTCGGCCGCGCGCCGCTCTTGGCCGAGAAACAGCGCCCAGAAAATCACCCCGGCCAGCCCCAGGCCCGCTGTCCACAGCGAGGCCCAGGGGAACAGCGATCCCGCCCAAGTGAACAGCAGGAGCGTGGCCGTTGCCGCGCAGGCCATCAGCGCCGCGCCCACATAGTCGATGGCATGACGCTCGGCGCGTCTACTTGGCCGCAGTCCGATGAGGATCAGCGTCAATGCCAGGGCGCCGAGCGGCAGGTTAACGTAAAACACCCAGCGCCAAGAGAGGGCGGTGGTCAGGCCGCCGCCAATGAGCGGGCCGCTGACGCTGGAGACCGCAAAGGCGCTGGTGAACAGACCCTGGTAACGGCCACGCTCCCGTGGGCTGACCACTTCGCTGATCACCGTCTGCGACAAAGTCATCAGACCGCCGGCGCCAAAGCCCTGCAAGGCCCGGAACAGGATCAGCTGCGGCATGGATTGCGCCAGCCCGCAAAGCGTGGAGGCCAGCAGGAAGATCAGGATGCTGGCGGTCAATAAGCGGCGGCGGCCGTACATGTCGCCGAGCTTGCCGTAGATCGGGTTGGCGATCGTCGAGCACAGCATAAACGCGGTGACCACCCAGGAAAGGTGCGCCAGCCCGCCCAGGTCGCTGGCCATCTGGGGAAGCGCGGTATTGACAATGCTCTGGTCCAGCGATGAAAGCACCATGGACAGCATCAGCCCGACGAAGATGATCCAGAGCTGGCGCCGTGATGTGACGGTGGCTTGGGCCGGGGCTGATGTGGGGGCGGGGGGACTTGTCATTGCAATGCGGCATCTATGTTTGGAGCATGATTATAGGAAGAGGGCGGGCGGAATGGCGCCGCCTGGAGAGCTTTGCTTTATGTTGCTCCAACTCCACAAAACGGCGCCATCTTCCCAACCGTCTGAGAGAGCGCTAAGCTACGATCCTGCCGCGTGTGAAGCTTGGTTTTCATGCCTATTGCATGGACATTCCACGCCGGACTGCTTAAGGCCCAGGGATTCTCAGGTGATTTTCGCGTGACGACCGCTGCACCGCTTTCGACGGATACCGTCGCCGTTCCCGCATCCGCCTTGCCACCGCGCTTTGCCGCAGACCTCACCGCCGTCCTGCGGGCGGATGAGCAGCCGCGGGCCTGGCTTGACACCGATCTTGACGAACAATTGCGCTTTGCCACTGGCGTGGTGGTGTTGACTGACCGCCGATTGCTGGCGCGGGGGCCGCATGACAGCGGCTGGCAAAGCTGGTCGCTGCAAGCCGATCTGCGTCTAGATCACGTCGATCACGCGGGCGTGGGCCAGCTTGCACTGCTTGATGACCAAGGCCGACTCGCCTGCTGGCGCTACACGCTGGGACGCAATGCCGCCGCGTTGGGCTTGATTGCCGAGTTCGAGTGCTGCCGCGATGGCCTGGTGAATGGCGAAACCCTCCCGCGGCGTCCAACGGAAACGGTGTGCGCCCAATGCAATACGCCGCTGACGCAGGCCGAGGGCGATTGCCCGGTCTGTGAGGGCAGTGTGGCCGCCGCGCCGTCAAGCTGGACGCTGCTGCGCCTCTGGCGCTTCGCGCGGCCCTATCGCGGCCAGCTCTTCATCGGTTTCGTGTTGACGCTCGGCGCAACGGCCGCCCAGCTTGTGCCGCCTTACCTGACCATGCCGTTGATGGACAGGGTGTTGATCCCGTTCCAGAACGGCCAGCCCATTGA
>JBAYOI010000139.1:0-7711 GCA_041678365.1 Pigmentiphaga sp.
ACTGGGCCTCGGTTGAGACCAGAATGTGTCGGGCAGAAGCCTGAGTCATGAGCATTTCTCCTTGTTACGCAGAGGCAAAGGTTAACGCATGCCACGCGGTTCGGCACGTAAATCTTTGTGTATGGGCCCACCCCGACCCGCTGACGCGGGCCCCTCAAGGGGCGACACCGGCGGACCGGCAAAGCCGGATCCGCGGTGTCCTGGATAGGCAGAGCTTCTTCTGCAGGAGCGAGCTCTGCTCGCGAATTCCCGCTAGCGCATTCTCCCCCAGGTGGGCGGCACCGGCGGGCTTGGCCAAGCCAGATCCACGGTGCCCTGGATGGGCTGAGCTACTTCTGTGGGAGCGAGCTCTGCTCGCGAATCCGCACTGCTTGCGTCTGCCGTCGTTTATTTATTCAGGCCCTTCGGGGCCTTGAAGCTGTCGCGCCAGCCGGGCAGGGCGCCTTTCTCGTCCAGCGCTTGGCACAGCTCGCGCTGGGTCTGGGCCACTTCTTCGTGGACGTCGGCAATGGCCGTGGCCAGAATGCTGGAGGCGCCGATTTCATCGAGCATCTTGGCGGCCTCGCGCATTTCCTCGGAGCGGCGCTGGCCGTGCTCGACCACGCGCCCAATCAGATAGGCTTCATAGCCTTTGTCCCAGCCCACGCCGGGGAAGGTGGCCGCCAGTGAGGTCAGGATGCGCTCTTCCACGCCAAAGTGCCGGGCCGCCGTCATGGACTGCACACACAGCGCCTCAATGCCTTTGATCATGATGCTGCGGCACAGCTTGATGGCCGAGGCCAGGCCAACGTAATCGGCCACGGCCTGCGTTTTCCAGCCCAGCGCGTTCAGGATCGGCGCGCTGTCCGCGGCGGTTTTGCCGCCCAGCAGGATCGGCACCTGGATACCTTGCGGCGGCACCGGCGCCATGACGGCGCATTCCAGGTAGTTCGCACCGCGCGCTTCAATGGCCGCGGCGCTGTCCTGCTTGACCTTGGGAGAGACCGAGTTCAAATCGGCAAAGGTCTGTCCGGCCTGGATGAACCGGGCCACTTGTTCGGCCACCGGACCCGCCTGGCTGGCCGTGACGCAGGACAGGATCAGGTCGGCGCCTTGCAGCGCCTCTTCCAGCGAGTTGCGGACGGCGGCGCCGCTGGCCTGGGCCCGCGATTCAATCACGGCGCGACTGGCGGGATCAGACTGCTTGATGTCAAAAATTTGTACAGGGATGTTTCGCTCAACGAAAGCCTGGCCGAAAATGGGACCGACTTCACCGTATCCAATGATGGCAATCTTCTGGGGGGCTGATTTCATGATTGATGATCCTGTGATGGGAGAAGGGCTGTGCGTGAGCCCGAAACAATGGGGACAGTATTCATGAGCGTTCACGAAATGGGGTTGCCGAGTTGAGCACCGCCGTTCTAATATTTTTATGGACGTAAGGAGTGAAAGATGGATACCGCTGACCCCTCCCAGGAGTTGATCGGCCTGAATCAATTGTTTGTCTTCCTGGGCGTGGCGGACCAGGGCAGTGTCCGGCGCTCAGCGGAGACCTTGTACCGCGCCTCATCGGCCGTGTCGCGGTCGATCCAGCAGCTTGAGCGGCTGCTGGAGGTCAGTTTGTTCGAGCGGCGGGGGCAGGGGATGCTGCTGACCTCGGCGGGCGAGCGCGTGCAACAACGCGGTTTGCGTATTGCCGCCGATCTGGAGTGGGTGCGGGCGGACGCCGTCAGCCAGGCGCAGGCCTCGTCGGCGGTGGCGCCGGTCAGCGCCTTGTTCCATACCCGCCGCCTGCAATTGGCATCCATGCTTTATGACGTGCGCCATATCACCACGGTGGCGTTGCAGACCGGTTTGACGCAGCCCGCGGTCAGTTCCGCGATCGCCAAGCTGGAAGCCTCGCTCGGCAAGGCGCTGTTCTACCGCTCGGCCCGGGGCCTGATCCCGACCGAATCCGCGGAAAAGTGGATGCTGGCCTTCAAGCGCGTGCTGGCCGAGCTGCGTGCCATTCGCGCTGACGTCGGCGCGCTGAAGGGCGTGCTGGAAGGCGAGGTCACGGTGGGCTGCCTGCCGATGGCGCGCAGCAATATTCTGCCGGTGGCCATCACCAAGCTGCTGGCGCAACATCCGGCGCTGCGGATCAAAACGCTGGAAAGCCCCTATGGCGAATTGTGCGCGGGGCTGCTGAGCGGCGATGTCGATTTCATCGTGGGCGCCTTGCGCCCGCTGCGCGATGCATCGTTGACCACCGCGCCGCTGCTGACTGAAAACCTGGTGGCGATTGCCCGCAGCGGCCATCCGCTGGCGGAGCGCGAGGACTTGACGCTGAAGGACCTGTTGGCGTATCCGTGGGTCATGTCGCGCTCGTTCACGCCGCTGCGCTCGACCATGGACTCCTATTTCACCCGGCGTGGCTTGAAGCCGCCGCATCCGTCGGTGGAAACGGCCGATCTGGCCATGCTCAGGGGCTTGCTGATTCACTCCGATATGGTCACCATCCTGTCCAGGCACCAACTCAGCTATGAGATAGAAACGGGCGGCTTGCGGGTGTTTCCGGTGATCTTGTCGGATTTTGAGCGCGTGATCGGCGTCACCACCCGTTCGGCCAGCCAGCTGACGCCGGGTGCGCAACGCCTGCTGGCGGAAATCCAGGCGGTCTGTGACCGCTTGAGCGGCCAAAAGGAAAGCGGGTTGATAAATCGATTCGAACAGCGTTAAGCAATTGGGCAACTGAGCGCGGCGAATTCGCGATTACAGTCCCTTCATCGTTCATCAATGTGGACCCGTAGCATGAAGCGGGTCTGGAGGACACCATGACACACATCGCCAATACCTTGTTGGCCGAGCTGGGCGCCGAGATCGTACTGACCGATCCGGCTGATATTGAACCGTGGTTGACGGATTGGCGGGGCATCTATAAAGGCCGGGCGCAGGCCGTCGTTCGCCCGCAGACCACTGAACAGGTGTCTCGCTGCCTGTCGCTGTGCCACGCGGCTCAAGTGCCGGTGGTCACGCGCGGCGGCAACACCGGCCTGTGCGGTGGCGCCACCCCGCTGGATGATGACGCGACCGTCATCATCAGTCTGGACCGCATGAATGCGATCCGCTCGATCGATCGTCTGGGCAACACCATGATTGCCGAGGCGGGCTGCATCCTGGGCAATCTGCGCCGGGCGGCGGCGGAAAACGAAAGAATGCTGCCGATCAGCCTGGCCGCCGAGGACTCTTGCCAGATCGGCGGCAACGTGGCCACCAATGCGGGCGGTGTGCACGTGGTGCGCTACGGCATGATGCGGGACTGGGTGCTGGGCCTGGAAGTGGTGCTGCCGGACGGCCGGGTGCTGAATCTGCTCAGAACGTTGCGCAAGGACAATACCGGCTATGACCTGAAACAGCTCTTCATTGGCTCGGAAGGCACGCTGGGCGTGATCACAGCCGTGGCGCTGCGCCTGGCCGCGCCGGTGCGCGCGCGCGCGGTGATGCTGGCGGCGGTCGAGTCTCCGCGGCATGCCTTGCAATTGTTCGAGCATCTGTCCAGCGCCTGCGCTGATCGCCTCGAAGCCTATGAGTTCATGACGGGGGAGGCCATGGCGCTGGCCTGCAAGCACGTGCCGGAGCTGCGCTCGCCGTTCCCGGACCCGTATCCGGCCTATGTGTTGGCCGAGCTGACGGATTCGCGCCAGGACAGCCCGCTTGAAGCCTTGCTGGAAGAGGTGCTGGGTGAGGCGTTGGAAAAGGAATTGTGCGTGGATGTCTCCATTGCGCAGTCCTTGACGCAAATGCATGACCTGTGGCGCTTGCGGGAGGAAATCTCCGAAGCGCAGAAGTTCGAGGGGCCGCATTTGAAGCACGATATTTCCATTCCGATCCCCCGGATCGCGGACTTCATGGAGGCCGCGCAAGCCTTGCTGGCCCGATTGGACAGCCAGGCGCGCCCGATAGTCTTCGGACACTTTGGCGACGGCAACCTGCACTACAACGTCTCTGCGCCGGAAGGCGCGCCGAAGGGCTGGTCATTGGAAGCGGGACCTGCGCTGACGGACGAGATCCTGGAGCTGGTCAATCAGTTTGGCGGTAGCATCAGCGCGGAACACGGCATCGGTCAGCTGAAGCGTTCCCATTTCCTGGCGGGTACGGATCCGGTGGAACTGGCGCTGATGCAAGGAATCAAAAAACTGCTGGATCCACAACAGTTGATGAATCCAGGGAAATTGCTATGAGGCGTGTTCGAGCCCATTTTTCTTCCTAGGGTAAGTCCTTGGTTTGAAGGATTATTAATTTTTTCGAACATATTGGCTAACTAATAGCAACGCCTGGAAAGCAAGTCTGAATCAGACTTCGGAACATGGGTGAGATTGCCCTCATTTCAAAATATAAACGGGAGGCTCCTAAAATGAACACGATTTTGTCACGCACCGCGGCGGCCACGGCATTGGCATTGCTCGCGCTGGGCGGCGCTCACGCCGCTTATCCTGATAAACCGATCCGTCTGATCATTCCGTTCGCCCCGGGCGGCGGTAATGACCTGACCGGCCGCCTGATCGGCGATGAGCTTGGCAAAGTGCTGGGCAAGCCGGTCGTGGTTGAGAACAAAGGCGGCGCGGGCAGCACCATTGGCACCGCCTTCGTTGCCCAGGCGGCGCCGGACGGCTACACCCTGCTGATCGTCTCCACGCCCTATGCGGCCAACGATACGCTGTACAAGAATCTCCCCTTCAATTCCGCCAAGGACCTGCGCGGCGTGGCACGTTTCTCCAGCGCGCCGAACGTGGTGTCCGTGTATCCGGGCACCGGTTTCAAGACCTGGAAAGAACTGGTGGATTACGCCAAGGCCAACCCCGGCAAACTGAACTACGTGTCGTCGGGCGCGGGCAGCTTCCAGCACATGTCGGGCGAGATGCTGGTTGACATGGCCAACATCAAGGTTGAGCACATCCCGTACAAAGGCGCGGGCGCGGCCATGGCGGAAGTGATGGCGGGCCATGCCCACATCACGATCGGCACGGCGTTCCAGTCCTTGTCCAATATCCGCTCCAACCGCCTGGTGCCGCTGGCCGTCAGTGGCGATAAGCGTCTGGACATCCTGCCGGAAGTGCCCACTTTTGCCGAAGCCGGCCTGCCGGGCTATGCCTCGGAAAACTGGTTCGGCGTGGTGGCGCCTGCCGGTGTGCCGGATGACATCATCAATACCCTGTCCTCAGCCTTGAAAAAGATTCTTGATACCCCGGAGATCCAGCAGAAACTGGCTAGCGAAGGGGCCAACCTCGCCTACCTCGGACCCAAGGATTTTGACAAATACCTGGAGGAAGAGCGTGCCAAGTGGTCCCGTGTGATTACCCAGCTGGGCCTGGCGCAATAAATCTGGATGGCGGAGCGGGTCGGTATCTTGTTCCGGCCGCACTCCCACCCTTGAAAACCAGCCTTCGGGCTGGTTTTTTTCGTTGTGGCCACGGGGTATAGTGGCCGTTTACCGTAGGAGCGGATATGTCGGGACAGTTGTTTTTGGTGAGTCTGGGGGTCGGCGATCCAGAAAATCTGACGCTGCGCGCGCGTGACGTGCTGCTGAAGGCGGACGTCTTGCTGGGCTCGGAGACGGATCGTGACCAGTTCCCGGCGATTTTTCAAGAGCGCCCCATTCACGAAGCGGGACATGGTTTGTTCACGCCGATGTTCCGCCGTCATGCCACCGAAGACGAAGCCCGGGCTTTTGAGGCACGGGTCCGGGAGCTGGTCCGGCGCAGCGTGCGGGAAGGCAAGACGGTGGCGGTGCTCGGCTATGGCGATCCCACGCTGTATGGCCCGCGTGTTGGCTACCTGCACGAGTTCCACGATTTGCAGCCGGTAGTGATTCCAGGTATTTCCGCCTTCAATGCCGCCAATGCGGCCTTGGCTTGCGCGGTCACCCAGGGCGGCGGCACGCAGTCCGTGGTGCTGGCCCCGGCCAAGAATGCCAATACGCAATACGATGGCCGGGATACCCTGGCGGAGATCGGCAAAGGACAGCCGACACTGGCGCTGTTCACGATGAAAATGCAGTTGCCGCAGGTGGTTGAGCAATTGCGCCGCAATTATCCGGATGAAACGCCGGTGGCATTGGTCTGTCACGCCGGGCGCCAGGAGACGCAGACGGTGATCCGCAGCACGGTCGGCGGACTGCTGGATTTGTCAGCGACTCAGCGGTTGCCGTTCGAGTGCATGATGTATGTGGGGGAGTTCCTGCGGGCGGATCATGGCGCGCCATCAGGCATGTGGCGCTGAGCGAATGCGCCGCGCAACCGGGCAGCCGGTTGCGCGGCAATACCGATCAAGCCGCCTGTGCGGCGCTGGGCCTGGATTCGGGCAGGAACCCGTTCATCAGCACGGCGCAGATACCGCCGGTTGCCACGCCGGATTCAAAAATATTACGCAAGGCGGCGGGCCAGTGGCTCAGGAATTCGGGTACCTGGGTCACGCCCAGCCCCAGCGCCAAAGACACCGCAATGATCAGCAGCGCGCGCCGGTCCAAGGGGATGCCCGCCAGGATATTGATGCCGGATGCCGCCACCGAGCCGAACATCACCATGGCCGCGCCGCCCAGCACCGGCTCCGGCACGGCCTGGAAAACACCGGCCACGGCCGGAAACAGCCCCAGCAGCACCAGCATGCCGGCAATCCACAAGCCAATGTAGCGGCTGGCAATACCGGTCAGTTGGATAATGCCGTTGTTTTGCGCAAAGACCGAGCTGGGAAACGTGTTGAACACGCCGGCCAGCAAGGAGTTGGCGCCATTGACCAGCACGCCGCCCCGGATGCGTTCCATCCAGACCGGCCCGTCAACGGGCTGTTTTGAGATTTTGCTGGTGGCGGTGATGTCGCCAATGGCTTCCAGCGACGTGACCAGATAGATGATCAGCATCGGGATGAACAAGGACCAGGAAAAGCCCAGGCCGAAATGCAGCGGAGTGGGCACCTGGAACAAGGCGGCGTCCTGGACGCTGCTGAAGTCCAGCCTGCCCAGCCAGGCGGCCAGCAAATAGCCGATCAGCAGCGCGATGACAATGGCAGCGCTGCGCACCCAGACGACGGGAATCCGGTTCAGCAACACGATAGTGCCCAGCACGACGCAAGAGAGCAGCAGGTTGTCGGCGTTGGCGAAGCTGCCATCGTGCATGGCGGAAAAGCCGCCGCCCATGCTGATCAGGCCCACTTTGATCAAGGTCAGGCCGATCAACAACACCACAATGCCGGTCACCAACGGCGTGATCAGCCGCTTGACGAAAGGCAGGATGCGCGAGACGCCCATCTCGATGAACGAACCGGCAATCACCACGCCAAAGATGGCGGCCATGACGGCTTCCACCGGCGTGCCTTGTTTGACCATCAGTGCGCCGCCCGCAATCAAGGGGCCGACAAAGTTGAAACTCGTGCCTTGCACGATCAGCAGGCCCGCGCCGAAGGGGCCGATCCGGCGGCATTGCAGAAAAGTGGCAATGCCCGAAATCACCAGCGACATTGATACAATCATCGTGGTGTCCTGGGCGGAGACGCCCAGCGCCTGGCAGATCAGCAGACCCGGCGTGACGATGGGAACCAGAATGGCAAGCAGGTGTTGAAAAGCGGCAATGAAACTGGCCACGGCAGACGGACGGTCATTCAGGCCATAGAGCAGATCGCCCTGATGATCCGGATGAGCTGGGGAGGCAGGATGGGAAGACATGACAGCGCTGTTGAATAAAGAGCGGCAATTTTACCC
>JBAYOI010000140.1:0-7623 GCA_041678365.1 Pigmentiphaga sp.
GTTGCAGCTCTTGGACGGCTTGCTGACGCTGCCTGAAGCGTTGGAAGAACAATTCGTTGATGCGGTGGAAGAACGTGAGGATCCGGAAATGATGGAACAATTGAACAGCTTCCAACGCGTCAGGCTGAGGCGGGAGACCGCAGCGATCGAGGCTCGGGCAGAGGAGAAAGGCCGGGTGGAAGGCTCCGCGGGGATTCTGCAAGCTCAACTCCTGCACAAATTCGGACCGCTGCCAGCATGGGCCGAGGCGCGTATCCGCAGTGCCGATACCGAGGTCTTACAGGCTTGGGCGTTGAAGGCGCTGGACGCTAACCACCTTGACGCAGTGTTTGAAGACTGATTCTTCGCGCCCACGGAAATAGCGATGAGGCATCTACTTTATCGCTCCGGAATGGTCAAGAGTCCGGAGCGAGTTTACCCGCGAACCTCAACCGATCAAACCAGCACGCCGTCCAGCAGCTCGTCCGCGGTCCTGACGTCGCAGAAATTGACGAACACGCTGGCAATGCCCAACTGGTGATCTTCTTCGTAGCGGGCCGCCGTGGCGTCATAAATCATTGTCACGCGGTAATCCAGCATCATCGCGTCACGCGCTGAGGTTTCGCAGCAGAAGTTGGTGACAACGCCGGTAATGACCACGTTCTTGATCTCGGCGGCAGCCAGCATGCCGGGCAGCTCCGACTTACCGGGCAGAAAGGCGCTGAAGCGGCTTTTCCCGGCAAACCAGTCCCCGTCCCTGACGTCCATGTCGGGATGGATCTGGTGGCCTTCCGTACCCGCGGTCAGACCGTCGCGATGGCGTGCCCCGCCTTCCGGCTTGAAGAACGACTCATGATAGAGCGGCCAGAGACTTTTCCCGTCTTCACCCGCTGTCGTAGTGACCCACACCACCGGCCCGCCCCGCTCCCTGAACCCGGCCGCCAAGCGATTGATGGCGGGAATGATGCGTTGGGTTTCGGGGATATCGCTCAGGTAGTAGCGCTGCATGTCAATGACGATCAGCGCGGTTTCCGCCGCGTTGAAATGATCGAACACATGCAACCGCCCCCGCTTCTGCATGATGCGATCAATCAGATAGGGGGCCAGGCCGTAAGGGGTTGGTTTATCCACGTTGTCTCCGTTTCATTATCAGTCGAACTCATTTGCGTTGCGGCTCACTCCGCTTGGATATTGGCGCGCTTCACCACGTCCGCCCAGCGGCGGCTTTCTTTTTCCATGAAATCCGCAAACTGCGCCGGTTCGCTGGCCACCACTTCCACGCCCTGGTCCGCCAAACGATGGCGCACTTCCGGTTTTTGCATCACCTGACGAATGTCTTGACTGATACGCTTGACCAGGCCTTCAGGCGTTCCCGCGGGCGCCAGCACCCCCACCCACAGTCCCGCGGTAAAACCCGGCGCAACCGTTTCAGTCAGCGTGGGTAGATCAGGCAGCATCGGCAAGCGAGCCCCCGACGTGACGCCCACGGCCTTGAGCTTTCCCGATTGCACGTACGGCAGGGATTGGGCAGGGCTCCCCAAGGTCAGGTTCACCACACCGCCAATGGCATCCATCATGGCGGGCGCGCCGCCTTTGTACGGCACGTGCACCATGTCCAGGTCAAGCAACGCATTGAGCGAAGACTGGGTCAAGTGGTGCATGGACGCCGCCCCCGGCGTCGAGTAGGTCAGCGTCCCCGGCTTGCTCTTGGCCAACGCAATCAGATCCTGGATCGAGTTGACCCCCAAGCCGGGATTGGCCATCAACAACAAGGGTGCAATACCCAGTTGAGACACCGGCAAGAAATCCGACGCCTGCTTCGCCGACAGCTTGCGGACCAGCGGCAAAATGACATGGTCCGGCATGATGACCAGCAAGGTGTAGCCATCGGGCGCCGCCCGCGCGACGAAGTCCGCGGCGATCGCGCCTGACGCGCCAGGCCGGTTATCAACAATCACCGTTTGTTTCCACAACTGGGCCAATTGCTCGCCCACCGTCCGCGACGCAATGTCCGCCAAGCCGCCCGGCGTCCAGCCAACCACCAGGCGCACCGGCTTGGAAGGAAAGTCCGCCTGCGCGTTGGCAGCCGAACACAACGCCCCCAAGCTGGCAATGATCAGGGCGCGCTGCAGAAAACGTCGATTTTTTTGCATGACTCCTCCTTGTGCGGGATGACTGGGCGATCAAGCCCTGTTCAGTGGCCGGCACGCCGCTCGATCTGAAGCGTCTTCAAGGTTGAGGCAATATCCTCGGCCGACGTATCAGGACGAATCTGGACATCGATTTTCAGTATCCGCCCGTCTTTGCCAATGTAAACGGTTTCCCGCTTGGCAAAGCCCCGCCAACTCAGCACCCCATAGGCCTTGGCAACCGACTTGTCTTCATCGCTCAGCAACGGGAAATCGGCGCCGGTTTCCACCGCAAACCCTTTGTTCACCACCAGGGGATCAACGCTGGCCATGAAATAGGCCACGTTGAACTGCTGAATCAAATGTCCGTTGTCAGCCAGCGACTTGCATTCGATGGTGCAACCCAGCGTATGGGCTTTCGGGAACCAGGCCAGCACGACCGCCTGTTTGCCTCGGTAGTCCGACAAGCGGTAGGTCTTTCCATCCGTGCCGGGCAGCGCGAAGTCCGGGGCCATGTCGCCGACCTCAAGCGCCTGGGCCGAAGCGGCCATCAACAAGCACCCGCTTAACAATAATGGTTTCAAAAACGTGAGCATGACGTCTCCTCCTTTCCGATGGCAGGGGTGATCAGCTCCAGAATAGCGCACTTGTTTCAGACAGGCGTCATCCTCTTTCCCCGCGCATGGAAACCATCATCGATTCCAAGCCGGTGCGCATGGCCGCCAGAGTGCTGCGATCAATTCTGGCAAAGGCCTTGTCCTCGATCAGGTTCATTTCAGCGTCACACATGCTTACCCGCTCCCGCCCCGCTTTGGTCAGGTTGACCTGCAGTACCCGATGATTCTCCGGATCCGGCGTCCGGGTGAGCCAACCCGCCGCCTCCAGTTGGTTCAGCACTTGCCCCATCGCCTGCGGCGTGATGTAGAAGCGTCGAGACAATTGCGCCGAAGACAGGTTCTTGCGCGCGGCCAGTGTGGAGAGCAGGGTGTATTGCATACTGGTCAACCCATAGGGTTTCAATGCTTCATCAACGCGATTTCGCATGGCAAACCAGGCGTGATAGAGCAGATAGGAAGTACGCACAGCGCTGCGCGGCAATGGTTCGTTCTTTCCACGTGGAGACATACTGGGATCTGTTGAAATGAGTGCGCCCTGGGCAGCAGATGACAAAGCGCGAAACGCGCCCCCTTGCTTGACAAGATAACATATCCTTATATAAAGTAAGTTTATAAAAAGACGCTTGATCACTGACACAGCGCATTGGTTCATCAACGCAGTCTCTTGACAAGCCTTTGATCCTGGCCGGAAAAAAAGCCCGGCCCTTTGACCTTTGCATGCGCTTATGACTCCCTCTTCCCACGCCGTCAATCCGTTTGCCGCCGTCGACCTTGCCGCCCTGCTGGCCAATCGCGCCAGGCAACGCGGCAACCACCCCTTCCTGATCTGGTCGCCCTTTGATGGACCCACGCAAACCTGGTCGTATGCGCACTTTGCGGAAACGGTGGCGCGCTTGGCGGGAGGCATGGCCGCGCGCGGCGTCAAACCCGGAGATCGGGTGCTGGTTCAATTGGAAAACTGTCCTGAAGCGCTGCTGACGCTGTTTGCCTGCGCCCATCTGGGCGCCATCCACGTTCCCGTGAATGCTATGGCCGCCGGTCCCGAGCTTGCCTGGTATGCCTCGTTCACCGGGGCGGTGGGCGCCGTCACGCAACCCCGGCTTGCCGCCGCCATCGCTTCGCACTGCCCCGACCTGCGGTGGCTTGCCATTACAGAAACCGATGCCGGATCGCCGGCGGCGGCCAATACCCTGCCGGAACGCGCGCAGTCATTCAAGGCTCTCTACGGTGAAGCGCTTCCCGCCCGCGCCCCGGACCCGGACGCGCCCGCCCTGATCATGTTCACTTCAGGCACCACGTCGCGCCCGAAGGGCGTGCTCTGGACGCACGCCAATGCGCTGTGGGGCGCTCGCCTGGGCGCGCTGCAACAAGGACTGCGGGCCGACGACGTCTACCAGTTGTTTCTTCCGCTGTTTCATGTGGTGGCGCTCTCCTGGTCCTTCCTGCCCGCTTTATGGGCTGGCGCCACCGTGGTGTTGCAGCCTCGTTTTTCAGCCAGCCGCTACTGGCCGACCGCGCTTGAGTTCGGTGCAACGGTAGGCTCGCAAGTCATTTTCACCTCCCGCGTGCTGTCTCAGCAGCCCGTGCCCGCCAACCATCGTTTCCGGCAATGGACCGACGCGCTGTGTCCCCCCGAGTTCGAGGCGCTGTTCGGCCTGCGATTCATCGGCGGCTGGGGCATGACCGAAGTCATTGCCCAGGCGATTGTTGGCGACCCCTGGCAGCCACAACCCGCGGGCTCGATTGGCCGTCCGTCTCTCGGCTATGCCGTGCATGTCCTGGGCGACGACGGGAAACCGGTTTCGCCCGGGCAGCCGGGCGACCTGCTGATTGGCGGTATTCGTGGACGCTCCTTGTTCAAGGAGTACTACATGAATCCGCAAGCCAATGCCGAGGCCTTCAACGAACACGGGCTGTTCCGCACGGGCGATCGCGTCATTGTTCATGAAAACGGCTTCATCCAGTTCAGTGAACGCGCAAAAGACGTGATCAAAGTGGGCGGAGAAGGCGTATCTCCCGCGGAAATCGAGCGTGTCGTGCTTGAAGTCCAGGGCATCCAGGAAGCCGCCGTGGTCGCCCACCAGGATAAAGCCTATGGCGAAATCCCAGTCGTATTCGTCGTCCTGGCCCCAGACCCGCACGCGGACCGGACCGATCAGGTTCAAGCCCGCGTTATTGAACATTGCCGTCGATCACTTGCAAGATTCAAAGTGCCGCGAGAAGTCATCGTGCTCCCCGAACTACCACGCATCAACTTCGGAAAAATTGCGAAAGTGAAGCTACGGGAATGGTTGCAGTCGAGGAAATAATCCATCCAGCCACAAAGACTGAGGAGACACCATCATGCTCAAGAAGCTTTATCCTGTCGCGGCAACACTGGTCCTGGCTTCAACCGCCAGCGCCCAGCCTGCCGCCACGTTCCCCACCAAACCCATCCGACTCATCACCATCACCGCGCCTGGCGGCTCGCTGGACATTCTGGCCCGCACGATTGCGCAGAACCTCAACGAACAAATGGGCCAGCCGGTCGTGGTGGAAAATCGCACTGGCGCGGGCGGAAACATCGGCGCCGAAGCGCTGGCCAGATCCGAGCCGGATGGCTATACGATCGGCATGATCACCAGCTCCACACACGGCATCAATCCCAGCCTGTTTGGCGCAAGCCTCGGCTTTGACGCCATCAACGATTTTGTCCCGATCATTCGCGCCGCCGAACTCAACAACGTCGTGGTGGTCCATCCCTCAATTCCCGTGAAGAACATTCCGGAACTGGTGGACTACGCTCGCGCCAATCCCGGCAAACTTTCCTTCGGCTCGGCAGGCACCGGCACCACCCAGCATCTTGCAGGCGAAATGTTCAATGTCATGACGGGATTGAAAATGCTGCACGTGCCCTATCGCGGCGCGGCACAGGCGGTGCCTGACCTGATTGGCGGACAGACGCAACTGATGTTCGTCAGCATTCCCGACGTGATTGCCCACATCCGCAGCGGCAAACTCCGCGCGATCGGCGTCACTGGCCCGACCCGGGCGGACGCGGTGCCTGATGCGCCCCCCGTTTCAGAACAAGGCTACCCGGATTTCACGGTGACCGCCTGGTTCGGCGTTGCCGCGCCCGCAAAAACACCCAAGGAAATCGTTGACCGATATAACCAGGAAATCGTGAAAGCCTTGAACAAGCCCGAGGTCCAGGAAAAGCTGAAGGGCCTGGGCTTGACCCCGGTCACGTCAACGCCGGAAGCGTTTGCCGCCTTCATTCGTCATGACATTGACAAATGGGCCAAGGTGGTCAAAGCGTCGGGGGCGAAAGTCAACTGACAAGCCAGCTCATTGGCGCTTGCAAGGCCGGGACCACCCCGGCCTCTGCTGGCTGCCCTCATTGCTTCTCCCATTGGTGGTGCGTCAACCAGTAGTCCAGCATCGGCAAACGATCCCCTCCCCAGAACGCTTCTCCGTCAGCAATAAAGAACGGCACGCCAAAGACGCCTTTTTCCACGGCGGCATCAACGGCTTCATGCAAGGCCTGCTTGACTGCCGGGCTCGTTACCGCATCCATCAGCGTGGCGGCATCAACGCCGAGCTGCTCCGCCTCCGCCGCTGCGGCCTCAGGCGCCGTGATGTCTTCGCCCCTGACCCATAAACGTTCGTACATCCGTTTGGCAAACCGCAGCGCCAGCCCTTCATCTTGATCCTTCAACCACACAAAGGCGCGCAGCGCAGTCACCGAATTGATGTTTTTCAGCCCATGGTGGCGAAAGGGAACGCCCAGCATGGCCGCCACCCGCGGCGCATCATGGTATAGATAGGCGCCTTTCAGTGGCGTTTCAAGCAAAGGCTTCATGCCCATGATTTTCATCACGGTCACCCCGAGCAATACGGGACGCCAGTCCACCCCGCGTCCGTGGCGCGCTGCCACCGCCTCAATCTGGGTTGACGCCAGATATCCATAAGGAGAAATGAGGTCGAAATAGAACTCGATCGGCTCCTGCATCACCATCACTTTCCTTCCTCTTTTGAATGCGCCGCGAGGGCACAACGCAGCTTGGTTTCACTTGCGACCATTCATCTGGATGGCCATAAAAGCCATCATATTTTATATAAGGTTGCTTTACAAATAAACCGAATAAACCAACACGCATGATCCAGGAACGACTTGAGCCGCTGGCCAGATCCTCATTTCCCTTATTATTTTCGAAGTGCTTCCCCCATCGCCGGTTCAGGCATGGGTTCATTTATATCAACAAAAACAAAGGCATTTCAAAACCCTCGGATTTGGCGGGCAAGAAAATAGGCGTCAAGGCCTACCAGGTCACGGCGGTATTGTGGCTGAGAGGCATGCTGGAGCATGAGTACCAGGTTCCACACAAGTCCATCGACTGGTATTCCGACCTGGACGAAGACATCGACTTCACGCCCCCCGAAGGCGTAAGGCTCACTCGCGTTCCTGACCACAAATCCGTGGAAACCATGCTTGCGGAAGGCGAGTTGGATGCACTGCTGCATCCAGACATTATTGAACCCGTCCTCAACAAGGATCCACGGGTAGGCCTGCTGTTCGAGGACACCAAAGCCGCGGAAATTGAATACTACAAGCGCACCCGCATCTTCCCGATCATGCACGTGCTGGGCATCAAGAAAGCAGTGATTGATCAACACCCCTGGGTTGCCAGAAGCTTGTACAAAGCCTTTGACCAAGCCAAAGACATGGGCATGAAGCGAATGCGGAATCCGAGAGTGGCTCCTTTGGCCTGGTACCAAGACACCCTTGAACAGCAGGAAGCCCTACTGGGACCCGATCCTTGGCACAACGGGCTGAGTGCGCAAAACGAGATGAATATTTCAACCCTCATGCAGTATTCACATGAGCAAGGCCTTATCCGCCGTATGATCCCGATGGA
>JBAYOI010000141.1:0-7608 GCA_041678365.1 Pigmentiphaga sp.
CCACGGCGGCCCCGACGGCGGCGGTGTAGTTCTCGGTGTACCAGCCGTTGCGCAGCAAGGTGACGCTCAGGCCCGAGGCAGCCAGCATCGCCTCGGTGTCGACGTGCTCGGGCGCCAGCAGCAGGGTGGAACGATCCGCATTCAGCAAGCTGGTGTAGACCACGCGCCTGACGCCTGCTTTCTTGGCGGCGTCAATGAGGTTGCGGTGCTGCGCGACGCGCTGGCCGACTTCGCTGCCGGAAATCATCATCAGGATATCCACGCCTGCCAGCGCCTGGTCCAGTGTGTCGGGAAGGTTGTAGTCCGCCTGGCGGATTTCCACGCCCAGGTCGGCGGCCTTGGACGGGTCGCGCACCAGCGCGATCAGGGGTGTCTGCGGCGCTTTCTCCCGCAAGCGTTCGATGATGAGGCGGCCAAGCTGGCCGTTGGCGCCGGTGATGGCAATAGTCATGATGGATCCTGGTGGTTGACGAGTAAGAATGGTCAGTTTAAGATTTACACAAACTTTTTGTAAGTACGTACATGAAAGTAAGTATAAAGTCCCAAGTTAAATCCCAAGCTGAACCCCCAACCGCCGAACGGCCGCCTGTTGAGCACCACGGGGTGTTTCTGGACAAGATGCGCCGGGGAGAATTGCTGGTCGAATCCTGCCCTTCGCGTGAGGTGCTTAAGCACATGACCAGTCGTTGGGGGGTGCTGGTGCTGTTGGTGCTGGCAACCCGCGTCCATCGTTTCAGTGAATTGCGGCGCGCCATTGGCGGCGTCAGTGAAAGAATGCTGGCGCAGACGCTGCAATGGCTGGAACAGGACGGGTTGGTGGATCGGGTCGCCTTTGACGTCGTGCCTCCCCACGTGGAATACAGCTTGACGCCGCTTGGCGTTGAAGCCGCCGATAAGGTCCGACGCCTTGCGGACTGGATCGAAGGCAGCTTGCCCCGGATTCTTCAGGCCCGGGAAGACCGGCGGCGCCCGCCCTTGTCTGAATGAGCCCCGGCGGGGGCCCGGCCCCGTCCGACACGCGTGGTCAAGCCCAAAAAAGTGAGCTAAACTCCCAGCATCAAATAGCTCTGCTTGTGTCGCGTGCCGACCCTGTGGGATGAAGGGCTCATGCCAGCCCCTCCGCACGCCTCGCCCGAGGCCTTGCGTCAACATCCAGGCTGTGCTCGCTGAAATCATGTTGACCTTGTGTGGTGCGAGCCAAGCGCGTTCGCACATCAGTCGGAGCGCCCATGCCTTCCTTTTTCGCCTGTGCCAGGCCATCACGCCTGTGGACGGCCCTGCTGCTTGCTTTGCCGGTGGCAGGGACGGCCGCGGATACCGCTATCCTTAACAACGTTGCCGTGCTGGCCGCGACCTGCGCCAATTGCCATGGCCCCGACGGACGGTCGCCGGGCGCCATCCCGAGCCTGCGGGGCCTGCCCGCTGAGCATCTATTGCGGCGCATGCAAGCCTTCAAGGCGGGAAAAGCGGCCGATGCCACGGTCATGACGCGCCTGATGACAGCGTATGACGACGCCCAGATCCACGATCTGGCCCAGTGGTTTTCCGTTGACCTCAACAACAAGGAGGTCCGGTGATGGCCTATACCCGACGCACGATATTGGGCGGCGCGCTGGCAGGCACCTCGACCTTGATGCTGCCGTCTTTCTTGCGGGCCCAGGCGGGCGCCGCGGAGGTGGTAGTGGTTGGCGGCGGCTTTGGCGGCGCCACGGCGGCGCGCTATCTACGCCACTATGCGCCGCAGGTGCGCGTGACACTGGTGGAGCCCGCCCAGCGGTTTTATACCTGTCCGTTCTCCAATCTTTATCTGGCGGGTCTGCGCACTTGGGACAGTATTGGCCATGACTACGATGGCCTGCGCGCCGCGGGCGTGACCGTGGTCCATGCTCGCGCCGACAGCGTGGACACAGCGGCGCGCACGGTGCGCCTGTCCAGCGGCCAGACCTTGCGCTGGGATCGTCTGGTGCTTTCGCCCGGTGTGGATATGCGCTGGGGCGCGCTGGACGGCTATGACGAAGCCGCGTCGGCGCGCGCGCCGCATGCCTGGAAAGCGGGTGAGCAAACATTGCTGCTGCGTCGCCAGCTTGAGGCCATGCCCGATGGCGGCCGTTTCGTGATGACGATTCCGGAGAACCCGTTCCGTTGCCCGCCCGGCCCCTATGAACGCGCGGCGATGGTGGCGCATTATTTCAAGCGGCACAAGCCGCGCAGCAAGATTCTACTGCTTGATGCCAAGGAGAACTTTTCCAAGCAGGGCTTGTTCCAGCAAGGTTGGAAGGCCTTGTATGGAGACATGATCGAATGGGTCAAGCAGTCCGACGACGGCCAGGTGATGCGGGTGGATGCCGCCAAGCTGGAAGTGGAGACGGCTTTTGGCGAGCGTCATCAGGCCGACGTGCTCAATGTGATCCCGCCGCAGAAGGCCGGCGTCATTGCCGAGCGGGCGGGGGTGACCAACGCCAGCGGCTGGGCGCCGGTCAAGGCGGAAAGCTTCGAGTCGAGCCACGTGGAAGGCGTCTATGTACTGGGCGATGCCACCATCGCCGCGCCGATGCCGAAGTCGGGTTTTGCCGCCAATACGCAAGGCAAGGTCGCGGCCGCGGCTATTGCCGCGGACCTGTTGGGCCGGCCGCAACCGACCGCCTCCTATGCCAATACCTGCTACAGCCTGATCGGGCCGGGTTACGGCATCTCGGTGGCGGGCGTCTATCGCGCCGAGGGCGGGCGCCTGGTCGAGCCCGAGGGCACGGGCGGCGTGAGTCCGATGGAGGGCGATGCGGCGTTCCGCGATGCCGAAGCGCGTTATAGCGCGGCTTGGTATGCGGCCATCAGCACGGATATTTGGGACAGGTGACATCATGACGCTGCTGTGGGCGGGGTTTTTGCTCGGATGCGCTTTCGGCGTGGCGGCGCGGCTGGGACGTTTTTGTCTGCTGCGCGGTTTGAGCGAACGCCAAGCGGGGGGATCGGCGCCTGCGCTGCGCGCTTTCGCACTGGCCTTGGCAGTGGCGCTGGTGGCCTCCCAGGCGCTGGCCTGGTCCGGGCTGGCGGATTTGGAGACGGCCCAAGTGGTGCGACCGGGCTTCTCCGTCTTCGGCGTCTTGCTCGGCGGCCTGCTGTTTGGTGCGGGCATGGCGCTGGCGAGGCATTGCGGGGCGCGCGCCTTGGTACTGGTTGCCGGCGGCAATCTGCGCTCGCTGGTCACACTGCTGTGCCTGGGGCTGGCGGCGCAGGCCACGCTGACGGGCGTGCTGGCGCCGGTGCGCCAGTCGCTGCAGAGCTGGGGGATGATCGCCTTGC
Organism: Pigmentiphaga sp.; assembly: GCA_041678365.1. Taxonomy (GTDB): domain Bacteria; phylum Pseudomonadota; class Gammaproteobacteria; order Burkholderiales; family Burkholderiaceae_B; genus Pigmentiphaga. Next base: position 3,301 of record JBAYOI010000141.1, read on the forward strand.
CGCAGGCGGCGTTGCCGCAATGGCTGATGGCCCAGGGAGTGCCTGTCGGCGTTGCCACCGTGGGGGCCGCCGTGCTGCCCGCGTTGCTGCTGGCGGCCTATGCGCTGCGGTCCGCGCGCGGCAACGGGTTAGCGCTGGTGTGCGGCGCCGTTATCGGGCTGCTGGTGTCCGCGGGCTGGTGGATCACGGCCCAGGTGGGGGTGGATCCGTTTGAACCGGCGGCGCTCACCTCGCTGAGCTTCATTGGTCCGGTGGCCGAAGGGCTGCTGTATCTGCAATTGGCGGTGGGCCGGGGCGCCACGTTGGGCGCCGTCATCGTGGCGGGTACCTTGACGGGTGCGTTGGCCGCGGCCTTGTTGACGCGCAGCACGCGCTGGGAAGGATTTGATCGTCCGTCTCGACTGGCCGCCTCGGCGGGCGGCGGACTGTTGATGGGGTTCGGCGGCGTACTTGCCGTCGGATGTTCTATTGGTCAGGGGCTTTCCGGCTTGTCCACCCTGGCCTTTGCGAGCGCGCCGGCCTGCCTGGGCATTGTGGCAGGTGCGCTGTTCATCTTGCGGCTGCAATCTGCCGTTTCCAAGAATGAATCACAGGAGGTTCATCATGCAACGACGTAGTTTTCTGATCGCCCCGCCCGCGCTCGCTTTGGGAGCCCTAGCCGCACCCGCGCTGTCCGCGCCCGCCATCATTACGGGTGAGACGCGGGCGCTTCCGCCCAAGGGCAAACAGCCGCGCATCGTGATCTGCGGCGGCGGCTGGGGCGGCATGACCGCCGCGCGCTATCTGCGTGAAAAAATACCGAATGCCGACGTGGTGCTACTGGAGCGCAACCCCAGCTTCTGGTCGGGGCCGATGAGCAACAAATGGCTGGTGGATTTCGTGAAGACGGAATTCGTCAACCACGACATGCTGTACCCGGCCAAGAAGTATGGCTATACCTTGCTGCAAACGGAGGTCACGGGCTTTGAGCGCGACAAGCAACAGGTGCGCACGGCCCATGGCGTGATTGATTACGATTATCTGATTCTGTCGGGCGGCATCCGCGATGCCTTCAACGCCTGGTTCGGCGATGACCAGCGCACCATTGATTACACGCGTGCGCATTACAGCAGCGCTTATATTCCGAACCAGGAAATGTTTGCATTGAAGCGCCGGGTGCATGACTTCAAGGGCGGGACGCTGGTGATGACGATGCCGCCGCCGCCGCACCGTTGCCCGCCGTCGCCGTATGAGCGTGCTTGTCTGATTGCTTGGCACATCAAGAAAAACAAAATCCCCGGCAAGATCGTCATCCTTGACCCCAAGCCGAATATTGCACCGATCGGCATGGGCTACCGCCAAGCCTTTGAAGAGCTTTACTCGGACATCATCGTCCATGTGCCCAATGCGCGCGTGCAAGAAGTGGACCCGTACAAGAAAAACATCAAGACCTCGGCGGGCGAATTCAAATTTGATGAAGCCATTCTGATGCCGCCGCACCAGGCGGCCGACATGGTCTGGCATGCCGACCTGATCGCCAAGGATGCCGAGGGCAAACCTACCGGCTGGGCCGACATGCACCCGCGCCTGTTCCATGCCAACAAGGATGACCGCGTCTACTTCGTGGGCGACTTGATGGGACCGATCTCCGCGCAGTTCGGGCATTATCCCAAGAGCGGCCACGTGGCCAACTATATCGGCCGGATCGTGGCGGAAAACATCGCGCAACGCGTAGCAGGCAAGGAAGTGACGCCGCTGTTGCCGGACAACCTGTGCTACATGATGGTCAATGGCGATCCGCAGGAAGAGATCTCGGTCAAATTCGAATACGAAGTCGACGCTTCCGGTCAGGTGATCCAGACGCAGATTGACATGGATGTACGTTCGGCGGACCTGTTGGCGGAGGATTTTGCCTGGGCCCGTTCCATGTTCAGTGATTTCCTAGGAGTATGAGTGTATGAAACGTAGAACCTTGCTGACCGCTGGCGCTGTGCTGCTGCTGCCCGGTGTTTCATCGGCCCAGCAGGCCCCGGCGGCGCTTCCCGCGGAGTTGGCGCCGGATCCTACCGCGTTCAGCAAAATCATGGCTGATTTCACGCGGGGCGCCACGCCGGAAAAAGAAGGTCTGGCGCTCGATATGTCCATGTTGGCGGACAATCCCAGCGCCGTGCCGGTGAAGGTCAGGGTGACCTTGCCCATCACCGAGCAGGACTGGTGCGAGGAAATCATTGTTCTGGCCGCGCTGAATCCGTCGCCGCTCGCTTGCCGCCTGCGTTTCACGCAGGCGGCCGGGACGGCCGAGGCTGCGGTGCGCGTGCGGCTGTCGCAATCGCAAACCGTGTATGCGCTGGCGCGGATGAAAAGCGGCAAGCTATTGAGCGCCCAGCAGGCGGTCATCGTCGCGGCCAGCGGCTGCGGCATGTAAGCGGGAAGGAAAAGGAAAAGCAGATGAGCAAACCCCCTCGTGTCTGGGTCAGCACGGACAAGCCGAAACCCGGTGAAGTGGTCCGTGTGCGCGCCCAAATGGAACACATCATGGAAAGCGGCCTGCGCCGCGATGAGGCCGGTCAGGTCCGGCCCCGCAACATTGTCAGCCTGTTTGAAGCCCGCTTGGGCAACACGCTGTTGTTCAGTTGGGAGCCGAACATTTCGGTGGCGCAGAACCCGTATATCGAGTTCACCTTCGTGGCGCGTGAAAGCGGCGCGCTGAATATGGTCTGGAAGGATGAGGCCGGCCAGGTGGTCAAGGCGGACCGGACGATGACGGTGGGTTAAACCGCCGCCTTCAAAGTTTGCAGATCCAGCAGCGTGAAACGGCCGCCCTTGCGCCAGCCACCGGTGTCGATGAAATACACATTGCCCAGCTGCGCCATCTTGCGCAGCGTGATGTGACCGTGGACCACGGCGCGCACGTTGCGCACGGGCTGGGCGTATCGGCTGTGATAGCGATGCACTGACCACAGGCAGACGGCCTCATCGTCCGCGCTGAACCGCTTGCCGTGGATGGCTCGCCAGTCGTCATACGGAAAGTCCGCGTGGACCAGGCCAACCGTGCCTTGCGCCGTTTCCACCTCAATGGCCAAGGGCAGGGCGCGCAAGCGCTCGGCAATCCGCGCCTGGAAGTCGGCGCCGCAGTCGTCCAGCCATTCGCCGCCATGCAGGCGATGATCCACTTCCCGCATCGGATCGCCCGCGGCCCGGCGCCAGGTCATCAAATCATGATTGCCGCAGATGGCATGAAACCAGGGCCGCTCCAGCCAGTCCAGCACCTGATGCGATTCCGGCCCGCGATCCACCAGGTCACCGACAGAAAAAAGCCGGTCGGTGTCGGGCGAAAACCGGATCTGATCCAAAGCGGATTGCAAGGCACTGAAGCAGCCGTGAATATCCCCGACGGCAAAGTCACGGCCTGCGGTGTTCAGCGAAAAGGTTTGGACGCGGGTTGTAGAAGTTGTCATGTCATGCTGGATTTTTTCTTGAGCGGCAGCCATCATCAAGTAACCAAACCCCCTCATGGCAGAAACGGCGCGGTCAGAATTCGCAGGCCAACCGAAAACCACCGTTCTTGGGAATGCGCGCCAAAGCGGTCTCCATACGTCATGTCGAGCTGTACCCGGTCCGGAACGAGCCAGTGGCGCACGCCAAGCTGATAAAGCGGCTTGCCGCGATTCTGCCCGAAACTTTCCGCGATCAGCCAGGAGCGTTCCGTCAATTGCGTGGCCGAGCCAAGCCCCCAGGCGAGCCGATGTGATCGGGTATCCGGGTCACGTACCCAACCAAGGCTGGTATGGATCCGCAGCCGATCATCACGGAAGGAAAAGCTGGCGGGCGCATGCACGTACCATTCGCGGGCGCTTTGGTTTGACGGCCGCTGTTGGGAGGTACCCGCTGACAACGCCAGTCCCCAACCGTTGGTTTCCGGCGCCTTCAACACGGTTTTACCCTGGAATACCGCGACGCTGAAATGCGGTTCGTCGCTCGAATGCACGCGTGCCCCGCCGAGCGTCAATTCCAGGTTGCCCGTCGGGTTGCAGGCGGGCAAGGCCCAGTATTCGGTGCTGCCGCGGTTCGACTGAATCCAGCTTTCAAGCTGGCAGGCCTTGGCGTCCACGATTTCGGCATCGTCGGTGATCATCGGGCGGGCCGCCTGCGCCGGGAACGGCGCCACGATGAGCAGGCCGACAACGGAAACGAGTGAAGAAAAACAACAATAGATGAAACGCATTGCTGCTCCTGATGCGTGCTTTTGCTTGCGGATACGTGGTGAATGAGCCAAGAAACCATGCTGGCGAGAGGTATGGGCATCCCTTGCGGCCGCGGAGGCGTTTC
>JBAYOI010000142.1:0-7579 GCA_041678365.1 Pigmentiphaga sp.
GCCGAGGCGCTGGCTCACGCTTGCTGGCAGCAACTGAAACACAGCCTGGATCCGCAACTGCCCGCGCTGCACAAGCACTTCGTCATCACTGACAAGCGCGCCACCTTTGCCTTGACCCCCGAGTTGGAACGCCCGCCGACACACACCGCCAACCCGCGCGTCGTCCTGGCCGGAGACTGGGTGGCAGGGCCCTACCCCGCCACGCTGGAAGGCGCTGCCCGCGCCGGTTTTGAGGCCGCCCGGCAATTGAATGCCCTGGGGCTGTAACCTATTCAGACACCCAACGCGCCATGGCCTGGTCATCGCTGACGCGGGCCTCGACCCAGCGCTCGCCTTCCGTCGTCTGTTCTTTTTTCCAGAACGGCGCTTCGGTCTTCAGGTAATCCATGATGAATTCGCACGCTTCAAAGCATTGGCCGCGATGCGCCCCCGCCACCGCCACGAACACGATCTGGTCACACGGCTTCAGCAAGCCCACGCGGTGGATGACGGTGACGCCCATCACGTCCCAGCGCTGCCTGGCTTGCGCCACAATGTCCGCCAGCGCCTTTTCCGTCATGCCCGGATAGTGCTCAAGCGTCAGCGTTGAAACGGAATCGCCGTCGTTGATATCCCGCACCGTGCCAATAAAGGTGACGACCGCGCCGATGGCGGGATGGCTGCGCAGGGCCGCGATCTCCGCGGCCACGTCGAAATCGTCGGTCTGAACCGCAATTTTTTCGAACGCCAACACCGTCAGCCTCCCGTCACCGGCGGGAAGAACGCCACTTCCGCACCCTCGGCCAGCGGGGCATCTGGCTTGGCCATGGCCTGATTGATCGCGCCCCGCAAGGCCTTGGCGGCCCCCAGCGCCTCGGCCCAGACGCCGCCGCGTTCGGCCAGCCACTCGCGCAAGGCGCCGAGGCTGACTACATGATCGGGAAGCTCAACGGTTTCAGACGCGCAGCCCAGCTTTTCGCGCAAGGACGCAAAGTACAAGACCTGAACTTTCATTTATTTCTCCTCATCACCGGCCCCGCTCGGCGCGAGCGCGGCTCGCAACCGATCAGACCCGGCGATTCGCGAGCCGCGCTCGCTCCTACAACAACTCTCCAAAGGGGAGATACTCGACCCAATCGCCTTTCTGGATCGCGTGTTGGGGCGGATTGTCAATCAAGCCATCGGCCCACACCGTGGAAGTCAGCACCGCTGAGTTCTGATTGGGAAACAGGTCCAGCCCGCCATCGGCATTGCGCCGCACCCGCAGGAACTCGCGGCGACGATCCGGTTTGCTCCAGTTGAAATCCGCGCGCATCGGGATCCGCTTCGGCAGCACCTCCGTGGCGCCTGCCAGCTTCAGCAACAATGGCCTGACGAACATCAGGAACGTCACCAGACTGGACACCGGATTGCCGGGCAAACCGATGAATGAAGCCTGCGATCCGTCTTCCCGGCCGACCCGGCCAAACGCCAGCGGCTTGCCGGGCTTGATGGCCAGGGCCCACAGATCCAGGTGTCCCAAAGCTTGCACCGCGGGCCGGACATGATCTTCCTCACCGACTGAGACGCCGCCGGTGGTGATGACCAGATCCCCGCTCTGCGCGGACTGCTTCAGCACCGCCATCGTATCTTCCAGTGTATCGGGAACCAGGCCAAGGTCAATGTGCTCGACCGGCAGGCGCCGCAGCAGTCCGTTCAGGATGTACTGGTTCGAATTGTAGATCTTGCCCGGTTCAAGGACGTCTCCGGGCATGGCCAGTTCATTGCCGGTGAAGAAGGTGGCCACGCGCAGCCTTGAGCGCACCTTGACGGTCGGGATGCCGATCGAGGCGGCCAGGGCCACGTCCTGCGTTCTCAGCCATTGCCCGGCGTCAAGAATGGTTTCACCCGCCTTGATATCAAAGCCTTGCGGGCGGATCCATGCCCCTGACTCAGGCACGACGCTGAACTTGACGTGATCTCCGTCCGCCACCGCATCTTCCTGCATGATGATGGCGTCGGCACCGCGCGGCACTTCGGCGCCGGTGAAAATCCGGGCGGCCGTACCTGCCGCGAGCGGTGCCGACACCACGCCTGCGGGAATTCGCTGTGAGACCGGCAATCCCGTGGCAAACAGCGCCGCATCCGCCAGGCGCACGGCATAGCCGTCCATGGAAGAATTATCCTGCGGCGGAACATGGATGGTTGAAACGACCGGTTCCGCCAGGATTCTCCCTGGCGCCTCCAGCAGATCCACGCTTTCCGCGCTGGAAGCAACGGCCTGAACCATCAGGAGGCGCTCAAGCGCCTCTTCCATCGATAACAATGACGCTGCCTTCACGACTTCTCCTGCTATGACAAGCTTGCTTTACGAGCGATCAACGATTTAATGGCGTCCACGTCCGCCTCCATGTTCTCTACCCGCTGCGGCAGAGACTCGAGATTTTCAAGACCGGGGCGGGTGGGCGCATCAATGTTCAACGCCTCCCGGATGACCTCGGCAAACTTGATCGGCAAGGCGGTTTCAAGCACCAGCATCGGCACGCCCGGCTCAACAAAGGGTCGCGCCACCTTGACGCCGTCCGCCGTATGCGGATCGATCAGCACGCCGGTTTGCGCATGCACGTCTCGGATCGTGTTCAGCCGGTCGGCATGGCTGCTGGTGCCGGACTCGAAACCGAAACGCTTGAACTCGTCTTTCATGGAGGACAGATCAAACTGCCCTTCCTCCGCCAACTGCTTCCACAAGGCCTTGACGCGGCTGGCGTCGCGGCCGAGCAGATCATAGACGAAGCGTTCAAAATTGGAGGCGCGGGAAATGTCCATGGACGGGCTGGACGTGGCATAGGTTTCGCTGGAGGCGCGCGGGCGATAGATGCCAGTGCGGAAAAACTCCTCCAGCACATTGTTTTCATTGGTGGCCAGCACCAGCTTGCGGATCGGCAACCCCATGGAGCGCGCAAAATGGCCTGCCAGGATATTGCCGAAGTTGCCCGACGGCACCGCGAACGACACCTCTGGACGCGCCTGGTCCGATCCCGCAGTGGCAACCCGCCAGCCATGAAAGTAATACACGATCTGCGCCGCAATGCGCGCCCAGTTGATCGAGTTGACCGCACCGATCCGGTATTGATTCTTGAAATCCAGGTCCGCGCTGACCGCCTTGACGATGTCCTGGCAGTCATCAAACACACCGTTGACGGCAATGTTGTGGATGTTCTCGTCTTGCAGGGAGTACATCTGGGCACGCTGGAACGCGCTCATCCGGCCCTGCGGCGACAGCATGAACACCGAAACGCCGTGCTTGCCGCGCATCGCGTACTCAGCGGCGGAGCCGGTATCGCCGGAGGTGGCGCCCAGGATGTTCAGCGTGCTGCCGCGCTTGGTCAGCGCATACTCGAACAGATGGCCAAGCAGCTGCATGGCCATGTCCTTGAACGCCAAGGTCGGCCCTTCCGACAGGCCAAGCAGGAACAGGCCATCATCCAGGGGCTTGAGCGGAACGATTTCCTCGGACCCGAACACTTCTTTGGTGTAGGCGGCCCGCGTCAGGCGGCGCAGATCCGCTTCGGGGATATCCGTCATGAAGCGCTTCAGCACTTCAAACGCCAGATCCGCGTAGGACAGATCGCGGAATCCGGCCAATTCCTGCTCGCTGATCTGCGGAATGCTTTCAGGAATGGCGAGGCCGCCATCGGTGGCCAGGCCTTCCAGCAGCACTTCGGTAAACGATTGCGGCTGCATGCCGCCACGGGTTGAGAGATATTTCATGGGTTCAGCCCAGGTTTTCAATTCGCAGATACGTCACGGACGACAGAACGGTGGTCAAGGATTCGATCCGCGTGATCGCGATCTTGACGTTGCGCTCCAGCGCCTCATGGGTAATGAAGATGATGTCGGCTTGCGTCACGTCGGGGCGCGGCTTCTGGATCATCGAGACAATGGAGATATCCGCGTCGGCCAGGATCCGCGTGATGTCGGCCAACACGCCGGGGATGTCATTGACGGTCAGGCGCAGGTAATAGCAGGTGCGGACCTCGTCAATGGGCAGAATCGGCTGGTCCGTGATGGCATCGTGCTGGAAGGCCAGGTGCGGAACGCGGTGGCCGGGATCGGCCGTCAACAGGCGGGCCACATCAACCAGATCCGCCACCACGGCCGAGGCCGTGGGCTCCTCGCCGGCGCCCTGCCCGTAATAGAGCGTGGCGCCCACGGCGTCGCCCTTGACCATGACCGCGTTCATCGCGCCGTCAACATTGGCCATCACCTGGTGCTGATCAACCAGCGCTGGGTGGACGCGCAGCTCGACGCCCTCCGGACGCGCCTTCGTGATGCCGAGCAGCTTGATCCGGTAGCCAAGCTCTTCCGCATAGCGGATATCCTGCTGGTCAAGCGTGGAAATGCCCTCGATGTGGGCGTGCTCGAACTGGACCGGGATGCCGAAAGCCAGCGCCGCCAGCAGGCTCAGCTTGTGCGCGGCGTCCACGCCTTCAATGTCGAAGGTCGGGTCGGCCTCGGCGTAGCCGAGCGCCTGCGCTTCTTTCAGCACCTCGGCAAACGGCAGGCCCCGCGCGCGCATTTCGGACAGGATGAAGTTGGTGGTGCCGTTGATGATGCCGGCCACCCATTCGATGCGGTTGGCGGACAGGCCTTCGCGAATGGCCTTGATGATCGGGATGCCGCCGGCCACGGCTGCCTCAAAGGCCACCATCACATGGTGCTGATGCGCCAGCGCGAAAATTTCATTGCCATGCTTGGCCAGCAGCGCCTTGTTGGCCGTCACCACGTGCTTACCCTGGCGAATGGCCTCGGTGACCAGTTCCCGAGCCAGCGTATCGCCGCCAATCAGCTCGACTACGACGTCAATGTCCGGAGCACGCACAATATCAAAAGGATCAGCGACAATCTCAGCCGCATCACCCACGCGCAAACGCGCTTTGTCGAGATTTCTTGCCGAGACTTTCGTCACGACGATGTGACGGCCGGCACGGCGGGCAATTTCTTCAGCGTTTCTGGCCAACACCTTGAAGGTACCGCCACCAACCACGCCCAGGCCCAATAGGCCAACTCGGATGGGTTCCATTCTGATTCCGGGTATAACGGTGTATGAAAAATAAGGCCTTTAAAGGCAATCGCTAAGTTTAACGGACTATCCCCGCCTCGTCTGCCTATCACCGCTTTTCACACTTTCTTCGCGTTTGCCCCGCATTGGGCGACCTATAATGAACGTTGCGACCCACTGTTCCAAACCTTAGCTTTTCTGGAGTCCCCGTGAAACTTCACGCCGACACCCCCAACGCCCTCAACACCATCACCGGCTACGGCATGGGCTTCATCGAAGTCAATAAAGCGGCTTTCCCGCACCCGGTTGCGTTCGGCCCGGAACACGCCGTTGAGGCCTGGCCGGTGGAAACGCCTGCGGACCTGACCGCTGAACAGCTCAAAGCGGCGGCGGGCACACTGGATCCGGCCGAGCTTGAAGTCCTGCTCGTCGGCACCGGCCAAAAACAGCATTTCCTGCACCCGCGTCTGACCCGCCTCTTTCTGGAACGCGGCATCGGCATTGAAGTCATGGACACGCAAGCCGCCGCTCGCACCTACAATATTTTGATGGCTGAAGGCCGTAAAGTGCGCGTCGCACTCTTTCTCTAACTACCCGGAGTCTGAAGGCATGTCCTTGGAAATTGGTTCTAGCGTCCCTGATTTCGTTGCAACGAGCACTGACGGAGAGATCCGTTTGAGCGATTTGCGCGGCAAGAAAGTCATTCTGTACTTTTACCCGCGCGACAACACCCCCGGCTGCACGACCCAGGGCCAGCAATTCCGTGATGCCTACGCGCAATTCCAACAGGCAGGCGCCGTCATCATCGGCGTTTCACGGGACACCCTGTCCAGCCACAACAAATTCAAAGAAAAGCAGGGTTTTCCTTTCCCGCTGATTGCCGACCCCGACGAAACCCTGTGCGAAGCCTTCGGCGTGATGAAGCTGAAGAATATGTACGGCAAGCAAGTCCGTGGCATTGAGCGCAGCACCTTCCTGATCAATGAAGAAGGCAAGCTGCAACAGGCCTGGCGCGGACTGAAGGTCCCCGGCCACGTTGATGAAGTGCTGAAAACCGTCCAGAAATAAGCCCCACTTTCGTAGCGAGCGCTGCTCGCGAACCCGGGGTTGCACCGCAAGCCGCGAGGTGGACTGCGCGAAGCGCGTAGGAGGTGGGGCCCTGCTAACATGAACCTGTTGTATCGTTAAGCCAGACCCCTCCAGGAGAGCCCTGCTTATGCCGCTTCCCAAGCTGCCCACCCGACCGGCGACGGTTTTGTCAGAGGAAGACATCATCCCTGCCAAGACCCCGACGCCGGTCAAACGTGCTTCAAAAAAGACAACTGTTGTGGCAGCGCCTGCCGACCCGGTTCACACCGAGGCCCCTACCCCCGTTTCCGCACCGCCCAGTGCCGCGCCCGCCGTCCGGCGCGCCGCCGTGCAGCCTCGCAGCCGCAAACCGGCCCGCAGCCGGGGCTCGGACAGGCGCAAGCTGTACGTCCTGGACACCAACGTGCTGATGCACGACCCCAGTTCGCTGTTCCGTTTCGAAGAACACGACGTCTACCTGCCCATGACCACGCTGGAGGAACTCGACAACCATAAAAAGGGGATGTCCGAAGTGGCGCGCAACGCGCGCCAGGTCAGCCGCTACCTGGACGAGCTCGTCAACGATGTCACCGATATTGGCGAAGGCATCGTCTTGAGCAGCCTCGGCCACCGTGACGCCACCGGCAAACTGCATTTGCAGACCACGCTGTTCGAACTGGAACTGCCACCGTCGCTGCAATCCGGCAAGGCGGACAATCAGATCCTCGCGGTGGTTGGCGCGCTGCAAAGCCAGCACACCGAACTTGATGTGGTGCTGGTGTCCAAAGACATCAATATGCGGGTCAAGGCGCGCACGCTCGGCCTGCCCGCCGAGGACTACTTCAATGACCAAGTGCTGGAAGACGCGGACCTGCTCTACAGCGGCATCCTCGCGCTGCCCGAAGACTTCTGGGACAAGCACGGCAAGAATATCGAATCCTGGCAGCAAAGCGGCCATACTTATTACCGGGTGACCGGTCCGCTGTGCAAACAGTTCATCCCGAACCAGTTCGTCTACGCGGAAGGCGAGCTCCCGCTCTACGCGCAGGTCAAGGAAATCAGCGGCGCCACCGCCACCCTGCAACTGCTGCGGGACTACACCCACGCCAAGCAGGCGGTCTGGGGCATCACGGCCCGCAACCGCGAACAGAACTTCGCGCTGAACCTGTTGATGAACCCGGACTGCGACTTCGTCACGCTGCTCGGCCAGGCGGGGACCGGCAAGACCCTGCTCGCTTTGGCCGCAGGCCTGACGCAAGTTTTGGAAAGCAAACGCTATTCTGAAATCATCATGACCCGCGTCACGGTTTCGGTCGGTGAGGACATTGGCTTTCTGCCCGGCACCGAGGAAGAAAAAATGCTGCCCTGGATGGGGGCGCTCGAAGATAACCTGGAAGTATTGAACCAGGGCGCCTCAGACGGCCCGCTGCATGGCGGAGACTGGGGCCGGTCCGCCACCCTGGACCTGATCCGTTCCAAGGTCAAGGTCAA
>JBAYOI010000143.1:0-7477 GCA_041678365.1 Pigmentiphaga sp.
GAGCAGATCGACACCCTTCATGAAGAACTGATCGATCGCTTCGGCTTGCTGCCGGAGGCGGCCAAGGCGCTGCTTGAGACCCACCGCCTGCGACTGCTTGCCAAGACCCTCGGCATCATCAAGATCGACGCCAGCGAATCGGCCGCCATGCTGCACTTCGAACCCTCGCCGCCGATTGATCCGATGCGCATCATCCAGTTCATTCAAAGCAATCGCCATGCAAAGCTTTCCGGACAGGATAAACTTCGCCTTGACATCAAGGCCCCGGACCTGAAATCCCGGGTCGAAGCCGTGCGCGCCGTCATGCGCACCCTGGCCTAACCCTGTTGAGACTTATGACCGACCTCGTTCTTCAATCCCCTGATTCCGTCCTGCCCATCGTCGAGCAATGCCTGGCCCTGACCCGCGCCCAATCGCGGCAGGATGTCTCCGCGCAGTGCGTACGCTTGCACGACGTTCTGGATACGCCCGCCACCCGCCAAAAAGTGGCAACGCTGGCGGACGCCCACCGCGTTGACTGGGCCTTCGTGCCCAGCGGCCAGCGCTTGAGCGATTACCGCGCCATCGTCATGGACATGGATTCCACGCTGATCAACATCGAATGCATTGATGAAATCGCAGGCATGGCGGGACTGAAAGAACAGGTATCGGCCATTACCGAAGCCGCCATGCGCGGAGAAATCAAAGACTTCTCGGAAAGCCTGATCCGGCGCGTTGCGCTGCTCAAGGGGCTGGAAGTCAATGCGCTGGACCGTGTCCTGCAGGAACGCCTGCAACTGAACCCCGGCGCTGAAAAGCTGATCCAGACCGCGCACCAACACGGGCTGAAAACCCTGCTGGTGTCCGGCGGCTTCACCTTCTTCACCGGCCGGATGCAGCAGCGGCTCGGCCTGACCGCGGCCCATGCCAACGAACTGGAAGTCGTGGATGGCAAACTGACCGGCAAGGTGCTGGGCGATATTCTGGACGGCGAGGCCAAGGCGCGGCATTTGCTCGCGTTCGTCGAGGAGATCGGCGCCACGCCGCAACAGGCCATTGCCATTGGCGATGGCGCAAATGACTTGAAAATGATGGCCTTGGCAGGCATCAGCGTGGCTTACCATGCCAAACCCATTGTCCGCGAAGCCACCACCTATTCCATCAACGTCGGCGGCCTGGACACCATTCTGGGGTGGTTCAACCCCTGAATACCCGCAGCATGTCCAGCACGTCGGGCCCCGGCTTTTTCTACCGCACTGCCTTTGACAAGGAGAAGTTGATGAAGCGACTCACCGCCCAGGACTTTCACCCTGACCTGCTGGAACTCTATGATTTCTACGTCCACAGCCGCATCAGCCGACGCGAGTTTCTGGACCGTGCCGCCTGCTATGCCGTGGGCGGCCTCAGCGCCAGCGCTCTGCTTGCCAGCTTGAGCCCGAATTACGCGCTGGCCCAACAAATATCCTTCACCGATCCCGACATTCGCGCCGAGTATCTCCGCTATCCGTCGCCAGACGGTCATGGCGAGGTGCGCGCCTACCTGGTTCAGCCCAGCCAGGCCAAAGGGCCGCTTCCCGGCGTTGTGGTGGTACATGAAAACCGCGGCCTCAATCCCTATATTGAAGATGTTGCGCGCCGCCTTGCCAAGGCGGGTTTTGTTGCGCTGGCGCCAGACGGCCTCAGCTCGGTGGGCGGCTATCCCGGCAATGACGACCGGGGCCGCGTTCTGCAGCAGCAGGTGGACCCGCAAAAACTGATGAATGACTTTTTCGCAGCCGTCACCTATCTGCAAGACAGCAAACTGACCACCGATAAAATCGGCATTACTGGTTTTTGCTATGGTGGCGGCGTTTGCCACGCGGCAGCCGTGGCCAATGCCCAGCTTGCCGCGGCCGTGCCTTTTTACGGGCGCCAGGCCAGGCCGGATGACGTGGCGCACATCCAGGCGCCGCTGCTGATCCACTTTGCCGAAACCGACCCGAACGTCAATGCCGGCTGGCCTGCTTATGAGGCCGCCTTGAAGGCCGCTGGCAAGACCTATGAAGCACATTTCTATCCCGGCACCAACCACGGCTTCCACAACGACTCGACCCCCCGCTACGACGAGGCCGCGGCAACCCTGGCTTGGGAACGGACGATTGGATGGTTCCAACGCTATTTGGCTTGATATCGGTAATGATAACTATAGATATCTTATTTCAAATAATGATATCTATAGTTATCTTTTTTTACGCTTCCGCTTTGTCCGTTTCCCTTAAAATGATATGATTAGTTATCATTAATCTATAAAAGATAACTATAGTTATCAGACCTCCTCATGCATACCTTGATGAAAGGCTTTATCCAAGCCAGGCAGGCGAGACAACTCAGCCAAGCCGAACTCGCGGCCAAAGCCGGATTAAGCCGCATGGCGGTCCAAAAAATGGAAGCGGGCACCACGGACCCACGCCTTTCCTCATTGCTGGTGCTGGCGCGCGCCATGGACCTTGAACTGATGCTGGTGCCGAGCGCCTTGCGGCCGGACCTGGAGGCCTTCGCCCGCGCCGGCGGACGCGTACTGGGCCAGGCCGTCGGCATCGACGCCCCCGGCTCGGTGGTCGATGCACTGCTGTCCGAGCCGCGCAAGCCATGAATACGCTGATCCGCTACCTTCGCCTTTACTTGCATGGGCCGCAGGGCAAACGGCCGATCGGCTATCTGTCGCAATATGGCGATGTGCTGCGGGTCTCCTTTGACCCGGACTATGTGGAAGACACAAACCGTCCGCTGCTGTCCCTCAGCTACCTCGGCAGCAATGAAGCCAACACCCGCGCCATCCTGACCTCAATGCGCGATGCGCGCCTGGTCCGGTCTGACGGAAAATGGCCAGCCTTCTTTCAAAACCTGCTGCCGGAAGGCCATAACCGGGAACGCCTGGCGCGTGAGCGCGCCTGTCAGCTTGATGATGAGTTTGAGTTACTGGCCGCCGCGGGGCATGACCTGATGGGCGGACTTGAGGTCGAGCCCGTACCGGTCAATGAGGCCATTCCGGATCCGGTCCGGCTCTGGCATACCAGTCTGGGGCTGGACGTCTTGGAACCCGGATTTGTGGAATGGCCGGTTGAAGACGCAGCGGCCATTCCGGGCGTGGTCACCAAGTTTTCCGCCGTACTCGATGGCCGACGCTATGTGGTCCGGCGGCAGGGTCAAGCAGGCTCCTTCATCCTGAAACTACCGTCCACCCGCCACCCGGATCTGGTACGCAATGAATACGTCGGCTATCAGCTCATGCACGCCTTGGGACTGCACTGTGCCGAAGCGCAGATCATTTCCCGCTCGGAGGCCGAGCTGCCGGAAGCCGTGCCCTTTCCTGAAATACTGGCGGTCAAGCGCTTTGACCGCTTGGCGGGCGGCGCGCGCGTGCACATGGAGGAATTTGCACAAGTCCTGGGTTACGAACCCCGCCACAAATACGGAAAAGGCATTGAACCGGACTTTATTGCCGTGATTCGCGTCCTGGACCGGTTCTCCGCCCGGCCTGCGCAGGATGTGCAGGAATTCGTCAACCGCTATCTGGCCTTCATCCTGATGGGCAATACCGATGCGCACCTGAAGAACTGGTCCTTGCTCTATGAAGACGGGCGCACCCCCACCCTTGCCCCGCTCTATGACCCGGTCAGCGTGAGTGCTTTTTTCGCAGCGGCGCGGCCAGCAGACTATGGCTTGAATCGCGCCATTGACGCCAAGCTGCATCAACTCAGCTGGGAAGCGCTGGAAGGCATGCTGTTCAAAGCAGGCATCGTCCGGCGGAGCCGGATTCTGCAAGTGGCCAAGTCCCGGCTTCGTCAGGCGCAAGCGGAATGGCCCGCGCTGCTCGCGGATGCGCCTGCGTCCATGCGGCAGGAGGTTGTCCGCCGCCTCAATGGCGGTCTTGCGCTGACGCAATAAGCCCGCCCAAGTCAAGCACGCGGATCAGGCCGCCGTACCCCATAAGTCGTGGGCGTCGGACTCGGCAATGCGGACCGAGACGATATCCCCCACCTTGAAGCGCTTCCACGGCTTGTCCGGCTTGGCAATAAACACCTTGCCGTCAATGTCCGGCGCATCGGCCATTGAACGCGCCACACCACCATCCGGCCCTACTTCATCAACCAGACATTTCAAGGTCTTGCCCACTTTCTTAGCCAGACGCTGGCGGGAAATGGCTTCCTGCACCTGCATGAAACGCGCCTGACGCGCTTGACGAACCGCATCCTCCACCGGGTCCGGCAAGGCATTGGCCGAGGCGCCCTCAACCGGTGAATAGGCAAAACAGCCGACACGATCCAGTTGCGCTTCACGCAGGAAGTCCAGCAGCTCATCGAACTCGGCCTCGGTTTCACCCGGAAAACCCGCGATAAAGGTGCTGCGGATGGTCAGGTCCGGACAGGCCGCGCGCCAGGCCTGGATCCGGTCCAGATTGCGCTCGGATGAAGCCGGCCGCTTCATCAGCTTCAGGATCCGGCTGTTGGCGTGCTGGAACGGCACGTCCAGATACGGCAGCACGCGCCCGCCGCCCTCGAAGGTTTCGTTCATCAGCGGAATGACGTCATCAACGCTCGGATACGGGTAGACGTAGTGCAGCCGCACCCAGATACCGAGTTGCGCCAGCTCCTTGACCAGCTCGTGCATGCGGGTCTTGACCGCGCGCCCATTGACGAAGCCGGTGCGGTATTTCACGTCGACCCCATAGGCGCTGGTGTCCTGGGAAATGACCAGCAGCTCTTTCACGCCTGCCTTGGCGAGGTTCTCGGCCTCGCGCAGGACTTCGTGAATCGGACGGGAAACCAGGTCACCGCGCATCGAAGGAATGATGCAGAAGCTGCAACGGTGGTTGCAGCCTTCCGAAATCTTCAAGTAGGCGTAATGCTTGGGGGTCAACCTCACGCCTTGCGGCGGCACCAGATCCGTGAAGGGATCGTGCGGCTTGGGCAGATGCGTGTGCACGGCCTGCATCACTTCCTGGGTGGCATGCGGACCCGTCACCGCAAGCACGCTCGGGTGCACGGTTTCAATCAGGTTGGCGTCCCCGTCTTTGCGGGCGCCCAGACAGCCCGTCACAATCACCCGGCCATTCGCGTTCAGCGCTTCGCCAATGGCGTCCAGGCTTTCTTTCACCGCGTCATCAATGAAGCCGCAGGTGTTGACGATCACCAGGTCCGCGCCTTCATAGGTCTTGGACGTTTCATAGCCCTCGGCGCGCAAGTGCGTCAGGATGCTTTCCGAATCGCTCAATGCCTTGGGACAGCCCAGGCTGACGAAGCCGATGCGGGGAGATTCGGAACTGAGGTTTTCTTGAAGAACGGAAGGCATGGGCAAAGACCGGAGGCGTAGTCCCCGACAACGAAGGTCTCGGGAAACAGAAGACGAAAGCATTATTTTAACGGCTTGTTCAGCTTGCCTGAAACGACTTTTACCGGCTTCGTGCTAAGGTTGCGACGAAGTTTTCCCGCTTTTTATTCATCACAAAGGAATGCCGCATGCAGTTTGCCGGAATTGTTGCCGTTGGCTGGCTTTACGTCACCGTCCTGATGGCGGCCTCTCAGCCTTCCCTGCTGTCCGGACTGCTGACCTTTCTCTTTTATGGGCTGCTGCCAGTGGCCGTGATTCTCTATATCTGGACCACCCCGCTGCGGCGCAAGCGGCGCAGGGAAATCGAGGCTGCCGAGGCAGCTCGGTCAAGCAACAATCAATCGTCGTCGGACTGAAGCCAGGCCAGCGTTGCAAAACGGCCGGTGATGGGCTCTCGGCGATAGGAATAAAAGCGTTCCGGACTGCTATAGGTGCACCAGCCGCTCGAGGCCACCGACTTGACGCCGGCACGCAACAATTGCTGCGTGGCAAGCGCGGGCAGATCCGCCCGCCACTTGCTTTCGCCCTGCGCATTCTTTCCGAGATCGGCAAACGCCGATGCCGCTTCGGCATACAGGCTCAGAAACGCTTCTCTGACATCGGCGCCCACTTCAAACGCCTCGGGCCCGATGCACGGCCCCAGATAGGCATACACCTGTTCCGCGGAGACCTGCATCGCGGCCAGGCTCGCCTCCAAGACCCCCGCCGCCAGGCCGCGCCATCCTGCATGGGCAACCGCCAGCACCTTGCCCGGCGCCACCAGTACCACCGGCAGGCAGTCCGCGGTCAGAATGGCCAGCACCCGATCGGCCTGGCGCGTCACCGCGGCATCCGCTTCAACCGGCAGGCTGGACACCGGTTCATCGGCGTTGGCCACCTGGATGCCATGCACCTGCTTCAGCCAGAACGGATCGCCGGGCAGGCAGGCGCGCAGGCGGCTGCGGTTTTCCGCCACCGCGGCGGGCGCGTCATTGACGTGCTGGCCCAGGTTCAGACTGCTCCAGGGACCGGTGCTCACGCCCCCTGAACGTTGCGTGACCAATACCGTGGCGCCCGGCAACGGCGGCTCAAGGAAAGCCATGGGTTCAGTCTTGTTCGTCATCCCAGTCATCGTCCCACTCCTCCTCCCAATCAGAGGGGTCCGGTGCTTGCAGCCACGTGACTTGGGCCAGCACCGCTTCCATGTCCGCAGGCAAAGGCGCGGCAAACGCCTTGGTTTGCTGGGTGGCGGGATCTTCAAACTGCAAGCGGCGCGCATGGAGCATCTGCCGTCCCGCCACATCAAGCGCCTTTCCTCCATACAGTACATCAGCCAGCAGCGGATGTCCCAAACTGGCCAAATGCACGCGGATCTGATGGGTGCGGCCGGTTTCCAGGCGGCAGGCCACTTCGGTCACCGGCATGCCGCTGGGCAGGTGTCCCTGCCTCAAGGGGCGAAAATGCGTGATGGCGGGCTTGGCGGCAATCGGACGTTCCACGCTCATGCGCACCGGGACGCGCGGGTCGCGGCCGATCGGCCGCGAGATCGTGCCTTCCGATTTCAGGTGGCCCGACACCAGCGCCACATAGCGCCGCCCGACGCTTCGGGCCTGCAATTGGCGGACCAGCGCGGTTTGCGCGATCTCATTGCGCGCCACCACCATCAGCCCCGACGTATCCTTGTCCAGACGATGCACAATGCCCGCGCGCGGCACCTGGGCCAGCTCCGGATAGCGGTGCAGCAGTCCGTTGAGCAAGGTTCCCTGCCAATTCCCGGCGCCGGGGTGCACCACCAGCCCAACCGGCTTGTTCACGACGATCCAGTCATCGCTTTGCGCAAGCACGTCGAACGGGACCGGTTCCGGCGTATACGCCAGGGATTCCGGCGAGGCCTCCTCCCAAATCGTCAGCACGTCCATTGGGCCTACAATCTGCCTGACGGTGGCGGGTTTGCCATTGACCTGGACCAGCCCCCGCTCGATCCAGCCCTGCAAACGGCTGCGTGAATGCTCAGGCAAGCGCTGGGCCAGGACTTTGTCCAGTCGGCCCGCCTTGACGGTCAAGTCCAGCTCCAGCTCCCGGGGTTCAATGTCGGAAGCGTCTGGGTCGTGCGAAGGTAAAGTTTGTGACATGAAGAGCAGTGAAGAAC
>JBAYOI010000144.1:0-7465 GCA_041678365.1 Pigmentiphaga sp.
CGTCGCCGGTGATATTGACGACGAGCCGGTCCGGGTAGGCCGCCTGAATCGCCAGGGCCGCGGGCAGACCAAAGCCCAGATGGCTCATGCCCGGTTCATGCAAGCGCGTGCGAGGCGCTTCAACGGGCGTGTACTCATTGCTCCAGAAACTGGTATGGCCGCCATCGAACACCACCCGGCAATCACTGGGCAGCAGCGCGGCAATGCGCTGCGCCAGCGCCGCCGGATGCATTGGCATTGCCTCCTGGGCGGCCAAGCGCAGGCGCCGGACCTGATCCTGCTCATAAAGACCGCGCAAACGGCCCAGCCATTCGCTCGCAGCCTGAACCGGCGCCCACTGCGGTGCCGCCAGCAAGGCCTCAAGCGTGTGCCGGGCATCGGCCCAGATGGCCAGCGCATGGTTGCTTGCCCGCCCCAATGCCGACGGATCAATATTGATGTTGATGTGTTTCTGTTCAGGCCGAACCAGCGCGCCCCGCTCATCCCACATCCACGATGACCAGCGGCACCCGACACTGATGACCAGGTCGGCGTCGTGCAAGGCCTGCAGCAAGGCCTTGCCGCCGATGATGCCGCCATGCCCGATGAAGTGCGGACTGCTGGACGCCACGCAGCCCAAGCCCATTTGCGTTGGAATCACGGGCGCGCCCAGACGCTCGGCAAACGCCCGCAGCGCGGTGACGGCCCCAGCCTGTACGGCTCCACCCCCGGCAACCAGCACCGGCCTGCGCGCGTCGGCAATCAGGGCCATGGCCAGGCCAATGTCCGCCGAGGCGGGCGCGGGGCGCGAGACAGGCCGATACGAAGCGGGCGCAAGTGCCAGCATTGCCTCGCTCACGGTCACCGGCTGAGACAACGCATCGTGCGCAAAGTCCAGATGCACCGGTCCGCCCCGCCCGGACAGCGCTTCACGAAAGGCCTGCCGCGTCACTTCAAGAATGCGCTGCCCGTCATGCACATAGGCATTCCACTTCGTGACCGGACGCGTGACGGCGCAGCTGTCCAGATCCATGAACATGCCGCGATGCGGATAAGAAACCGCCTGATGCTGGTTCGAGGTGATGGCCAGCACCGGCAAATGATTGTTGAAGGCCATACCCAGCCCCGACGCCAGGTTCAAGGCCCCCGGTCCCATTTCAGCCACGGCCACGGCCATCTGCCCGGTGGCGGCATAATGGGCGGCGGCCATCATGGCGGCGCTTGCCTCATGCCGAACACCGATGAAGCGGATGTCTTCCGCCTGGCTCAAGGCATGGAAGAACGGAGACAGTTTGCCGCCAACAATGCCAAACACAAGCTGTACGCCTTCAACGCGCAAGGCTTCGACCAGCACTTGCGCGCCGGTCAAGGTGCGTGGGGCGGGCGGCTGAACGCCATCGGTGGACAAGGTTGCTGACATATCGGCGTCCTGGATAAAAAATCCATGATGCCTAGGCACGGGGTTTTCATCCATACACGACTCAGGCCGCTTTATGTACATTTCCGACATCATCTTCAGCGAGGCATCATGGCGAACCCCGCACTACTGGTCATTCCTTTCCAGGAAATCCGGCACCATCACCTTGATGATTGTCTGCATCACGAACTGATCCAGGCGCGTGGCCGGAGCATGAATTGGACAATTCCGGCACATCACCATGAAGGTCTGCATCAACTGCAATTCGTCGCGGAAGGCCAGGTCCAGGGCTCGATCGATGGCAAGGCCTTTGCCTTTTGTGCGCCCGTCCTGTTCCTGCTGGCGCCCGGCTCCGTCCATCAGTTCACTTACACGCCGAACAGCGTCGGCCATCAACTGACACTGCCCGCGGCAACCTTGGAACAACTCGATGCGGGCACCCGGTTTCTGCAGGACAGCTTTGCCCGCTCTTTCGTGATTGATGACGTGCTGGAGCCGGACACGCTGCTGACACTATTCGACGCCTTGTCCAAGGAGTTCCACACCAGCCTGCCCGGACGGCTGCACAGCATGCTGGCCTATGCCAAGCTGATCGTCATCGCGTTCATCCGCAACCAGCGCAGCCAGTTCTCCAAGACAGAGGCATCGATGGGCGACACGCTGCTGCGCCGCTTCATCCAACAGCTTGACCTGCACTATGCGGCGCGGCATGGCCTGGACAGCTATGCCCGGACGCTGGGCGTCAGCGCAGACCACTTGAGCCGGGTCTGCCGGGCACTGACCGGCAAATCGGGCCAGAAGCTGATTCAGGAAAAACGCCTGCTCGAAAGCAGGCGCTTGCTGGCCTATACCGAGCTGAGCATCAAGGAAATCGCCTACGAACTCGGCTTCTCAAGCCCTGCTTATTTTTCTCGGTTTTTCTCACAAGGCAGCGGCGTCCCGGCCTTGACTTATCGGCTCCAGGTCAAGCAGGGCCTGCGCCGCTGAACAACCAGCACGGGGGGCACACGCCCCTTCCCCCTTACCAGTCCTTTTTACTGCTATCGGTGGCCGCCACCGAATACAAAGCCCCGGGCGCATTGCGCGTCTGCATGAAGTCTTCCAGAGACTCCCCCCGCATGGCCGCATAAATATGCAAGTTGGACACGCCCAGCACCGCGCCCAGTTTTTCCAGCCCGAAGAAGATCGCGCCGTAATGAATCATGCCCTGCCAGTCCCGGCGGCGCAGCAGGTCTTTCTCCGTCTCGGACAATCCCGCTCGTTCAAAACTTGACTCCTCATCGGCCAGGAAAGCCGCGCGGTGCGCGGGCTCCCGCATGTCGCGCAGGAACTTGTTCAGCCGGTAGGTTTTCACGCTACGCTGCAAATTGAACGGATAGCTGCCGCTCAACTGCTCCGCCCCGGCCAGTTGCCTGCCGATACGCGCGCGATGGCGCTCCACTTCACCGGCAATGGGCGCGGACGCCGCGTTCTCATAAATAGCCGTGGCAATGCCGGTCATGGAGGGCAAGTAATAGGACTGATGCACTTTCCTGACCTGTGCGGACAACGCGCCCCGCATGATCAGCCACATGATGACCTCGGCGCCCTCCATGCCGCCCAGCGCCGCATATTCCGCCTGCGTCATTTCGGACAGGCGGACCGGATCGTGCTCGATCAGGTCCAGGAATTGCGCATCCCAGGCCGGGTTGTTGAAACCGGCCCGCTCGCCATGCACCTGATGGGACAAACCACCGGTGGCCACAATCGCCACCTTCAAGTCTTCCGGGTAGCTTTCAATAGCGCGGCGCAAGGCCTGGCCCAGCTTGTAGCAACGCTTGGCCGACGGCAGCGGGAACTGGAGCACGCCCACTTGCAGCGGAATCACCTTCACCGGCCAGTCCGGCTCATGCGGACACAACATCGACATCGGGGAAAAACAGCCATGATCCAGCGCTTTATCCTGGAAGAAAGACATGTCGAACTCATCGGCCACCAGGGACTCGGCAATATGCTGCGATAAACCCGGATGCGACGGCAGCGGCGGCAAGGCGCGCGCGCCGCCGCCCTCGTCCGCCACCGGATAGGACGGCCCCACGCCCAAGGCAAACGCCGAGTAGTGGTCGAAGAAGAAAGACGTGATGTGATCGTTGTAGATCACGAACATCACGTCCGGCGCCTGCTCGGCAATCCAGTTGCGCACCGGCTCGAAGGACTCGAAAATCGGCCGCCAGACCGGATCCTGCTGCTGGTTCTTGTCAAACGCAAAGCCGATGGTCGGCGTATGAGAGCAAGCAATTGCACCAATGATTCGGGCCATGACGGAGTCCTTTGAAACGTAAAGAGAGTGTTTCGTCCATTGTTCCGTCTGTCTGGCGCTTTTCCCAGATGTTAAAACCGCTTCCGCGATAACATTCTGTTATCTCCCTATCCATATTAAGGTTGCTCCTCATGAAACTGACCGCGCTGCAGGCTCTGGTGGCCGCCGTGCAGGAAGGCAGCTTGCGGGCGGCAGCGCGGCAGCTTGGCGTTTCACAGCCCGCCCTGAGCAAGATGATTCGCGAGCTCGAACTTGAACTGGCTGCGCCGCTGCTCACCCGCAGCACCCGGGGTGTCACGGCCACCCCGCAAGGCCAGGTGCTATTCGAGCACGCCCGCAAGGTGGCGCAGGAACTGACGGCTGCCACCGGAAAAATCCAGCAATTGAGCGGTCGCATGCACGGCGAACTCAATATTGCCGCGGTGCCGGTGGCGGTGTTGCTGCTGATTCCGGAGGCCGTCAAAACCTTTGGCCGCGCCTTTCCCGACATCCGCCTGCGCCTCAGCGAAGAACTGTTCGCCGAACCCTTGCAGCGTTTGCGCAATGGCAGCATCGACATCATGGTGGGCGGCATCCCCGATGGCCTGGCAAGCGGTGAGTTCATCACCGAGGCGCTGATGCAGACCCGCATGGTGGCCGTGGCCAGGAAAGGCAGTCCGTCCGCCACCGCCACCCGCTTGGGCGCCTTGTCCACGGCGAAATGGGTGTACACCAGCGCGGGCCATGACAGCGGCTACGCACACCGTCTTTTTTCCCGCCACGGCCTGCCCGCCCCACCCATCGGCGCCGTGGTCGACTCGACCCTGACCCTGCTGGCGCTGATCGCGGGCAGCGATTACATCGGCCTGATGCCCGAGCAGATTCTTGAACATCCGCTTGCCGCACCCTACCTGGTCCGTCTCCCCCTGCAGGAGGACGGCCTGCCGTTGACGATTGGCGCCATCACCCAGCGCAATGCCGTCATCTCGCCCGCCATTCGGCATTTCATCGCCCATCTGCACCGGGCCGCGCGGTGAAAAATAGCCCCCACGCTGCGCCTTCGGCTTGCTGCCCCCCGAGGGGGCGCTTTTTATCTTGGGAGCGGCCCGGCGATAAAAATGGCCCCCACGCTGCGCCTCCGGCTTGCTGCCCTCAGTTCAAAAACTTCGGGTATTCCTTATTGACAATTTAGTCAGGCTACCTGACTATGAAACAACAAAGAAAGGACTTTCCATTAAGGTAGAGGCCATCGCGTCCGCGCTCACGCCAGACACCACTCCGTCAGGAAAATCATGCGTAATTTGAACGAAGAAACCATCACTGAAGCAGTCCTGGAACGCCATGCCAGCGTTGCTGACACACGGCTTGGCGAAATCATGACCAGCCTCGTCAAACACCTCCACAACTTCGCCCGCGAAGTCAAGCTGACGGAAGAAGAGTGGTTCCAAGGCATCCAGTTCCTGACTGACACGGGGCATACCTGCACGGATACCCGCCAGGAGTTCATCTTGCTGTCGGACACGCTGGGGCTGTCCATGCTGGTCACCGCGCTGAACAACCGCAAGCCGGACGGCTGTACCGAAGCCACAGTGTTCGGACCGTTCCACGTTGAAGGCGCGCCGGAGTATGAACTGGGAGAAGACGTCTCCAATGGCGCCCAGGGCGAACTGTGCTTCGTCCAGGGCAGTGTGCGCGACCTGGTCGGCAACCCCATCCCGAACGCCACGATGGAAGTCTGGCAAGCCGACGCCGACGGCTTCTACGACGTCCAGTACGAAGGCCTGGATCATCACCAGGGGCGCGGCATCATCCATGCCGACGCCACTGGCCGCTACTACTTCAAGAGCATCCGCGCCGAAGCCTACCCGATCCCCTATGACGGCCCGGTCGGCCGCATGCTGACCGCGCTCGGCCGCCATCCCTGGCGCCCCGCCCATCTGCATTTCATGATCAAGGCGCCCGGCTATGAAACCCTGATCACCCACGTCTTCCGCAATGGCGATCAATACCTGGACTCGGACGCCGTGTTCGGCGTGCGCTCGTCGCTGATCGCTGACTGGATTGAGCACGCACCAGGAAAGACGCCGGACGGCGGCCAATCCAGCACGCCGTTCTATACCTTGGACTTCGACTTTGTCCTGAACCCGACCAGCGCGAAGTAAGCCAGCCTCATGAAACCATTCGTCTACAACAGTTCCGCATCGCGCGTCGTGTTCGGCGCGGGCAGCCTCAAACAGCTGGAAGAAGAAATCAGCCTGCTCGGCGCCAAGCGCGCCCTGGTGCTGAGCACGCCCGAACAGCGTGCCAGCGCGGAAAAGGTGGCCGCCTTGATTGGCGACCGCTGCGCGGGCATCTTCGATCAGGCCGTCATGCACGTGCCCATTGAAACCGCCCGGGAAGCGCGCCGCCATGCGGAGGAATTGAACGCCGATTGCGCCGTTGCCATTGGCGGCGGCTCCACCACCGGCTTGGGCAAGGCCATTGCGCTGGAATCCTCGCTGCCGATCCTCGCCATCCCCACCACCTATGCGGGCAGCGAGATGACGCCCATCTACGGCATCACGGAAGCGGGCCTGAAAAAGACCGGCCGCGATCCGCGCGTTCTGCCCAAGACCGTCATCTACGATCCCGAACTCAGCGTCGGCCTGCCGGTCGGACTCTCCGTGACCAGCGGCATCAATGCCCTGGCGCACGCTGCGGAAGGGCTCTATGCGCAAGACGCCAATCCGATCATGTCGCTGTTTGCCGAAGAAGGCATCCGGGCCCTGGCCGAAGGCCTGCCGCAAGTCGTCAGCAATCCGCAGGACATTGAGGCGCGTTCCAAATGCCTGTATGGCGCGTGGCTGTGCGGCGCCGTGCTCGGCAATGTCGGCATGGCCCTGCACCACAAGCTCTGCCATACACTGGGCGGCACCTACAATCTGCCGCACGCCGAAACGCACACCATCGTCCTGCCGCATGCGCTGGCCTACAATGCCGCTGCCGCACCGGAAGCGATGCAACGCATTGCCCGCGCACTTGGCACCGCCGATGCCGCGCAAGGCGTGTTTGATCTCGCCCAATCGCTGGGCGCGCCCACCGCGTTGAAAACGCTCGGTTTTTCCGCGGACGAGCTGGACCGCTGCGCGGAGATCGCCACGCAAAACGCCTATGCCAACCCCCGCCCCATTGATCGATCATCAATTCGGGCACTGCTGGAAAATGCCTACCACGGGACCCGGCCAGCGGCAACGGCCTGATGGAAGAGCGGACTCCATGGTCCGCTCTTTTTTATCGCGGGCCGCTCCCAAGATAGAAAGCCCCAAGGCGCAATATTGGTCTTGGCCTCACGGACGAGCACCTTCCATTTGGCAAAGTCATCGGCAATATAGCAGTTGAACATCTGGCTATCTCTTAAATCGAGATGGAAAGACCTGCCGCGCAATTTTTCCTGTACATTTTCTGATGCCACCGCATGGCGAATGGCCTCACGCAGGCGTTGCACCACCGCTTCAGGCGTACCGCTTGGGGCCAGCACGCCAAACCAGACTTCTGCCTCAAAGTTGTCGAACCCCGCCGGGCTGCACGCTTTATACGCAACGTGCCCCATGTCCAGATCAGCGCCTCGACCGTCAAACCGCCACGGCCGCGGGCTCGTCAATCAAGCGCTTGATAACGCGGCGTGCGCGGTTCGGACCGGCATCCACATGGATATCGATCTGGCGGCTGTCGGGAAAAGCCTGCTGGTTCTGCCATTGCTTTTCGATGATGACCTGATCTTCCGCAAACGTGAACGCGGTCTGCCTGACCAC
>JBAYOI010000145.1:0-7463 GCA_041678365.1 Pigmentiphaga sp.
GTGCCGCGCACGTCCAGCGGCAAATACAGGCCCAGGGACGGCGCCTCAATGAACCCCACGACCTGGGCAAGCAACTGTTCAAAATCACCATCCCCGCCGATCAGTTGCGCCTTGGGGAACTGGTCTTGCAAATCACGCACCAGCGCATCCGGATCGTCGCCCAACAAGATGGCGCAGATGCCGCGCTGGCTCTGCGCAACGAGCAGCGCGCCGAGCGAACATTGCGCCACCGCGAAGCGGATGACAGCGCCCACGCCGCCAGCGCGATAGTCGCGGGCGCGCATGCCCAGCAACTGTTCGGCAGTCTCGTAGAAACGGCTATTGGAATTGAACCCAGCTTCATAAATCGCGGCTGTGACCGATGCCGTTGGCACGCTGAGCTCTTCGCGCAGCCTGCGGGCGCGGCAGGCGGATGCATAGGCTTTCGGTGTCAGCCCGGTCTCCGCCTTGAAAACCCGGTGGAAATGGTGCGGGCTCATGCCCGCCTGTTGCGCCAACTCATCAAGCCTGGGCAGCACTTCCGCGCCTTCGATCAAGCGGCAGGCCCGCGCCACGAGAGCCGCCCGCTCAATGGCCGCCCGGGTCTGATCACCCCGGGCGCGGCGGCTCGGACGATAGCCTGCGGCTTCGGCGGCTTCGGCATTGCCGAAAAACTCGACATTCTCCCGTTTGGGCAAACGCGCGGATGAACTGGGACGGCAGTACACGCCCGTTGTGCGCACCGCATAGACGAAGTGGCCGTCCGCAGCCGGATCGCGTGACTGAACAGCCTGCCACCGGGCTTCGTCCGTCAAGTAGGCGGTGGCGTTCAAAACGCTCGTGTTCATGGTCAACGTCCTGAAATCTGAAGTGACATGGACAGCTTACGGCAGCATTCAACCGCAAGAACTCCGTATCTTGCGGTTGAATTTTCAGCGGCAACCCGCGGCGGCAGCCTTACAACAGCGACGACGCATTCTCCAACACGTAATCGCACGCCTTCTCTTTTACATCGTCCTTGATCTTGTTCAGATCAAAGGAGGAGCCATCACTGCCCGATAGCATCCCGGCCAGCCCTTTTTGGTAGCCCGCATCTTGCTGCTGCGCAGCCGGACTCTCCATCCCCAGCTTGCCCAACAACTGGCTCTTCACCTTGTCGGCGTTGGTTGCGCTCAGGTACTTGTTCTTGACGCAGTACTGCAAAACACCCGCTACGTTACTGGTGGCACCAGCGCCGATGCTCGGCAATCCCAAGGATCCCAGACCAAGGCTGCCCAAGCCCCCGGCACCCGCCGAACCGCCCCCGCCCAAGCGTTCCGCCGCTTGATTCTTGAAGCCACTCAACATGTCCGCGGATACCGCCGGTGCGGACAGCACCATGCCCGTCACCGCTGCCGCCATCAGTTTTGCCCGTAAAAGTTGATGCATTACTTTCTCCTGGATCGGGGGCATCAAGCCATGCCCCTGCGGGAATCGTACCGCAAAGCCGGGGGGATGCCGGGGTTGAAGCAAAAACCTACAAAGCGACGCATCAACGCACGCTACCTTCTGTGTTGAGATGGGTACCACGATGTGGTCGTAGTAGGCGTGGGTTCCTCACCGCTGTTGCGGATCTAGGCCAGCACGTTGCGCGACGTGCCGCAATTCGGGTTGTGACAAACCGTGATGCTGCTCATGGTTTTTTTGTGGCGTGGCCGCGCTCGTACCAGCCGCGCGATCGGTTGACGATACGCACCACCAGCAGCATGACCGGCACTTCGATCAGCACGCCGACCACGGTGGCCAGCGCCGCGCCGGAATGAAAGCCGAACAGGCTGATGGCCGCGGCCACGGACAGCTCGAAGAAGTTGCTCGCCCCGATCAGCGCCGACGGACATGCGATGGCATGCTTTTCTCCGGCCTGCCGGTTGAGCCAGTAGGCCAAACCGGAATTGAAGAACACTTGGATCAGAATCGGCACCGCCAACATGGCGATGACCAGCGGCTGTTGCAAGATGGCCTGCCCCTGGAAGGCGAACAGAAGCACCAGCGTCAGCAATAATGCGGCCATCGACAGCGGGCCGATGCGCTCCAACGCGCGGTCGAATGTGGCTTGACCCCGGCGCAGCAGCGCCCGACGCCAGAGCTGTGCGACGATGACTGGGATGACGATGTAGAGCGCTACCGAAGTCAGCAGCGTCGCCCATGGCACCGTGATCGCCGACAGGCCCAGCAGCAGGCCGACAATGGGCGCGAAGGCGAACACCATGATGGTGTCGTTCAAGGCCACCTGCGAAAGCGTGAACACCGGATCGCCGCCGGTCAGCCGACTCCAGACGAACACCATTGCCGTGCAGGGTGCGGCGGCCAGCAGGATCAGGCCGGCCACATAGCTGTCCAGTTGTTCGGCGGGCAGCCATTGCGCGAAGACATGGCGAATGAAGATCCATGCCAGCAGCGCCATCGAGAACGGCTTGACTGCCCAGTTGACGAACAGGGTCACGCCAAT
Source organism: Pigmentiphaga sp. (assembly GCA_041678365.1). Classification (GTDB taxonomy): domain Bacteria; phylum Pseudomonadota; class Gammaproteobacteria; order Burkholderiales; family Burkholderiaceae_B; genus Pigmentiphaga. The sequence goes on from JBAYOI010000145.1 coordinate 2,468, forward strand.
GCCGCGCCAGTGTTGCCTGACCTGGCCAAGCGCGCCGAAGTCCACCTTGAGCAGCATCGGCACGATCATCACCCAGATCAGCACGCCGACCGGCAGATTGACCTGGGCGATTTCCATGCGGCCGATGGTTTGAAACACGCCGGGGGCGAGCTGGCCAAGCGCGATGCCGACGATGATGCACAGCAACACCCATACCGTCAGGTAACGCTCGAATACGCTCATGACGGGTGCGCGACCGGCTGCGGCGCTGGCGGTCATGGCTGCCTCACTTGCGGCCGATGTCGTGCAGCTCACGCTGCAAAGACATGGCATCCAGGCGCTGGAGAGGCAGCGACAGAAACAGTTCAATGCGGCGATTCAGAACGATGGCTGTATCGTGAAACGCCTTACGCTGTTGCTCCTCGGTGCCTTCGACGGCAGCCGGGTCAGGCACGCCCCAATGCGCCGACACCGGCTTGCCCGGCCACAACGGGCAAGCCTCGCCAGCGGCGGCATCGCAAACAGTGAAAATAAAATCGAATACCGGCGCGCCGGGCGTCACGAATTCGTCCCAGCTTTTGCTGCGATATGCGGTCGCGGGCAGGCGCAAGCGTTCCAACGTGGCAAGCGCCAGCGGATGGACTTCGCCTTTCGGGTGGCTGCCGGCCGAGAAGGCGCGGAAGCGCCCCTTGCCCAAGTCATTGAGCAAGGCTTCAGCGAGGATGGAACGGGCCGAGTTGCCCGTACAAATGAACAGCGCGTTGTAAGTGGTGTCGGTCATCACGTCAGCAGTCGCAGCCAGGAGAGTTGGAAACCTCGCAGACACCGCCCTGGCAGCAGTGCTCGGTCAGGTAGCCGATCAGGCCGTTCATGTGGCCATACTCGGCGCGATAGATCAGGTTACGGCCCTGCTGCTCGATGCTGACGAGGCCAGCGTGGGCCAGTTCCTTCAAGTGGAAGGACAAGGTATTGCGAGCCACGTCGAGCTGGTCCGCGAGGACGCTGGGTGTGAGTCCTTCCAGGCCAGAGACGACCAGAGCGCGGAATACTCGCAGTCGTTGCGTATGGGCCAAAGCGTTCAGAGCGGAAACGGCTTGATTTTCGTTCATGATTCGATAATACATCATTTATTGAATCATCTGTCGAATGGTAGAGAGAAACCACATTGCGTCCGGCTTTTCGCGCCGGAAATTTCGCATGCGAGTCTTGGCTCAGTGCGGTTGGAATGGTGTGATTAACCGAGTGTGATGAATGGGCTGATCCCCGTTAATGGGGTAGCGCCTGGGGAAGAGCCAAACAAAAAGGCCAACCCCGAAGAGTTGGCCTAAGTGCTTGTATTCTTGGTGGCGCATCCCTGATTCGAACAGGGGACCTGCGGATTATGATTCCGTCGCTCTAACCGGCTGAGCTAATGCGCCAAAAGCTGAAGAACGCAATTATACATACTCTTTCTTTCAATGCAAACCCAAGGGGAAAAATGCCCCAACGCTAGCCGCTAAAGCCGCGTCGCTGCCCCCCGGGGGGCGCTTTTTGTCTTGGGAGCGGCCCGGCGACAAAATGCCCCCTCGGTCAAACCGCGTCAGATCCGCGCACCCGCGTAGTCGTCAAACCGCTCAACCAATCGGTCCAGCAGCGCTGCCGACGCAATGGGCAGTTCTCTGCCCGCGCGCACCAGCAGCGAAAGTGGCATGGAACGTGCTGCCGTATCCGACAAGGGAATATGCAACAGTTCTCCGCGCCGTAGTTCGTCCAGCACTGACATCCGCGTCATGATTGCCACCCCGCTGCCATCCAAAACGAGCTGACGCATGGCCACAATGGAGTTGGTCTCCAGCAGCGGCGTGACCCGGCCAGCCGATCCCCGATGCAAGCCGTCCAGCATGCGGCGCAGTTCCATTTCCGCCGTAGGCAGGATCAGGGGGTAGCGGGCGCATTGATGAAAGGCGACGCTGCGCTTAGCCGCCAACGCGTGGCCGGGCGGTACCACCGCGCCGATCGGCACGGCGGCGGTCCGCACGGCGTGGAGCAGCGCGGTCGGCGGTGGAGTCCAGCATAGGCCGATGTCCAGTTCGCCCGCTTCAATCAACTGCGCAATCCGTTCCGAGTTATCAATGTGGACCGTGAACGACAGCCCCGGATGAGACCGGTGCATGTCCGCCAAGACGGCCGGGATGAAGCGTTCGCTCAGGTATTGCAGGACGCCGACGCGCACCCTGCCCCAGCGCAGCCCCTTCAACGCATCCACCTGCTCCAGCGCGTCATCGAACTCCCGCTGCAAGCGCCGGACGCGGGCCAGCATCAGTTCGCCCGCGGCGGTCAGGCGCACGCCGCGTGGCAAACGCTCGAACAAGGCCAGGCCCAGCATCTCCTCAAAGGCTTTCAACTGCCGGGTCACCGCGGAAGGCGCGATGTGCAGATGCGCCGCCGCCCGGCGCACCGAACCGTGCACGGCCACTTCTTCAAAGTAGCGTAAAAAGGGAGAGAGGGCATGCATGACGAGGACCTCGACGCAAACAACGATACGGAGAAGTATGACCCGGACATCCGTTGCCTTCAAGAGAACACAGACTGCTAAAAACGGTTCTTGTTGATGCACTGTCACGTTGCTACAGTTTTTATATCCGCAGCCTGACACAAGGAGACGATCATGACGCTCTCAACCGAATACCGCCGCCGCTGGCAAGCTTGGCATGACGACCGGATCCAGGATCTGAACCGTCCTTATGGTTTTTTGTCGGTATTGAGCCAAGACTGGCTGACCGAAGAGGAAGCCTTCACGTCTGAGTTCGTACCCGGCCAATGGCTGCTGCGGGCGGGAGAGATTTATTACCGCCCGGATCCCGAACGAAGCGCGAACAGGGAGTTCCTGACGGTTGACGGCCAGCCCGCCAGCGGCCCGACCCATATCCCGCACGGCTACAACAAGAACTCCGGAACAGGCTCAGCCGTGCCGATGTTCTTTCATGATCGGGAAGTGGAAACGATTACCCGCGTGAATATCCGGGACGAGACGATTTACGGCGTCCGCGTCCGGGACCCGGCGGAAGCCGCCCGCAAGCGCTTCGATGACATTGAAACCTTCCCGCTCAGCGAGGAATGGATCGTCCCCGCCACCTTCCAGGCCACGGAAACCGCCTTGCACAACGTACCCACCGTGGACGACAGCGTGTATGAAACCAGCTACACGATAGGCGTCATCCAGCTCACGCTCCAGGGCCAGGATTTCAGCCTGGAAGTCAGCGGCCACCGCGCAGGCGGCGAGGACACCGGCTATTTCAGCAATTATTGCTACGTTCACTTCGGAGACAAGACCAACGGCAAGGAGAGCTACGGCGGCGGCCGCATCATCAAGTTCCAGGATATTGAGGAGCTGGAGGCGCTGACCGCGCTCGACTTCAACCGCGCCGTCTCGTTTCCGTGCGCCTTGTCCACCTTCGTGGCCTGCCCCTCGACCCCCGCGGGCAATCGCTTTCCATTCAGGGTGGAAGCCGGCGAATTCACACCGCCAACACCGCATGAGCGGGTCTCAACTTACAAGGGGTGACCAGGACGCCGCGCTGATGCGGTATCCTCTACGGGCAAGCCACATTGTCCCTTCGCCCATTGCCTTCCCAGGCAATGCCACGGCATCCCTACCGAGTCTCCATGAAACGCACCGCACCGACTTGGCTCATGCCTGTAGTAGCCACCTTCACCTTACAGACCATTGCCGCGTTTCTGTCCCGACTGATCCCCATCGTCGCTCCCGCCCTATCCGAAGAATTCGGCTGGAGCGGCAGTTCCATCGGCTACCTGACCGCCAGCAATGCCTTGGGCGGGCTGATCGTCCTGGTGGCGGGCTCCTCGCTGCTTCGGCAACTGGGCGGCACGCGCATGCTGCAACTTGCCTTGATATTCGGGGCCATCAGCACAGGGCTTTTTCTGCTCCCCAGCGTCGGCCTCGCGCTGATGGCCTGTTTTGTCATGGGCATGAGCAACGGCGCCGCAAACCCGGCGGGCAGTGAAGTCCTGCAGCGCTTTTCTCCGCCGGCAATGCGCAACCTCATTTTCTCGATCAAGCAGGCCGGTGTTCCGTTGGGCGGCATGGTAGCGGGGCTGTGCGTACCGCTGATCATCGTGCTGGTCGGCTGGCGGATGGCGCTGTTCATCTGCGCGCTGATGGTGCTGTTACCCACGGCGATGACCTGGCGCTTGAGCCCCCGTCTGGATGCCACGGACGAAGTGGAAAAGCGCCGCCTTTTGCTGATGCCGACGCTGCAATCGCTGCGCAATCTCATCATCCCGCTGAAGTCATTGACACACAATCGCGGCCTGATGAAGATGTCGGTCGTGGGCAGCCTGTTTGCCGTGGCCCAAAGCTGCTGGTTCACGTTCACCGTCATTTATTTGATCGACAAACTCGGCTATTCCCTGGGCCTGGCGGGCGCGGTCTTCGCCGTGATGCAAGCCGGTGGCGTGGTGGGTCGCATTGTCCTTGGCTGGCTGTCCGACTACTTGGGTTCGGCCACGGCCACCCTCTCCCTTGCCGCCATTTTCTCGGCGGCCACCACGGCGCTGCTGGGCTTGACCACGCCGCAGTGGCCACTGTGGTCCGTCATGCTGCTGGGTTTTGTGGCGGGCTGCACGGCGGCCAGTTGGAACGGTGTGCAGATTGCCGAAGTGGCGCGGCGCTCGCCGCCGCAATGGATTCCGGAAACCTCCGCCGGGTCCGGGATCTGGATCAGCCTGGTCAATATCGTGGCGCCCGCCGCCTTCGCCATGACGGTGGCGGCCAGTGGCCGCTACGACATCGCCTTTTTCTGCGCAGGCGCCTGTTCACTGCTGGTGCTGGTGTTCCTGCCCCGCAAGCGGGATTGATGAAAAAAAGCCCCCACGCTAGACGCTTCGCGCCGTCGCTGCCCCCCGAGCAACTGTGTTCCGGGTCAAGCGGCTTGTATATGCAATTGATCATTCCAAGGCTGTCCGGATCGCATCATGGCATTGACGATACGCATGAGCTTGTTGGAGCAGGCAACCA
>JBAYOI010000146.1:0-7423 GCA_041678365.1 Pigmentiphaga sp.
CAGCCTGGCGCCAGGTCTTGCAAAGGTGTGCTTCCGCCATTCTTGACGCCAGTGAGGGTTACTTCTTTGGAGTCATTATGGAATGGTTATCTGGTTTGACGGGCCAACTCGGCGCGTCTGAGTTTCTTTTTGCTTTGCTGTCGATCATCATGATCGACATTGTGCTGGCGGGTGACAACGCCATCGTCATCGCGCTGGCCGCGCGCAATCTGCCGCCGGTCCATCAAAAACGCGCCATCATCTGGGGTACGGTGGGCGCCATCGTCGTGCGGACGGCCATGACGCTGGTCGTGGTCTGGTTGCTGCGCATCCCGGGACTGATGCTGGTCGGCGGCCTGGCGCTGCTGTGGATCGCCTACCGGCTGGTGACCGACACGGGCGGCGACCATCATGAAGGCGGCGGCAACGCCACGTTCTGGGCCGCCATCAAGACCATCGTGATCGCCGACGCCGTGATGGGCGTGGACAACGTGCTGGCCGTGGCTGGCGCCGCGCATGGCAACTTCCTGTTGGTCGTGATCGGCCTGCTGATCAGCGTGCCCATCATGGTCTGGGGCAGCCGCCTGATCTTGAAGCTCATGGAGCGTTATTCCTTCATTCTCTACATTGGCGCAGCCATTCTGGCGGTGACGTCGGCGAAGATGGTGCTGGGCGAAGCCTTGCTGAAGCCGACGATCGAGGCCATCGGCATCCTGAGCTGGATTGTCTACCCGATCGCGCTGGGCATCGTGCTGGGCGCCGGCTATCGCGTCAACAAGAAGCGCCAACTGGTGGCCAGCTCGGCCGTCTGAGCGGTAGGTAGCTGACAAGGCGCCGCCGTGTTCTCGGCGGCGCAAACCTGGACAGCGATCAGGCAAGGCATAATACCGGGACCTGTTTTTAATTCATCCCCGTTGCCACGAAGGTCCTGTCGTTGTCCGCCCCTCGCCACACTTCAACCCTGGAACTGCTGCAGGGCGGCCGCGCCGCCCATTCGCTGGCCTTGGCCGGCGGCGTAGCGCTCCACGCCATCAATGTTTACATTGCCACGACCATCATGCCCTCCGTGGTGGCCAGCATTGGCGGCTTGTCCTATTACGCCTGGAATACCACCTTATTCGTCGTTGCCTCGATCCTGGGGTCGGCGCTTGCGTACGCGCTGATGGGCAGGCTGGGGCCACGCCACGCCTACCTGGTCTCTTTGTTGATCTTCGTGCTGGGCTCGGCCTTGTGCGGTAGCGCGACCAGCATGCCGATGCTGCTGCTGGGACGCACGGTGCAAGGTCTGGCGGGCGGCCTGCTGATGGCCTTGTCCTACGCGATGATTCGCATCGTGTATGAACCCCGGCTGTGGCCGAGCGCACTGGCCTTCGTTTCGGCCATGTGGGGCGTGGCAACCTTGTCCGGGCCCGCGCTGGGCGGCTTCTTCGCCGGGCTGGGCGTATGGCGGCTGGCATTCTGGTGCCTGTTTCCGCTGGTGCCGGTCATTGCCTTGCTGGTGATCCGCAATGTGCCGAAACGTCTGGACAGCGCGGCCGCCGTTGTGGGGGTGTCGATTCCCAAACTGTTGCTGTTGACGGCGGCGGTGATGACGATCTCGGTGGCGAGCTTGTCCAATCAGACGCTGATCAATGCCGGGGGACTGGTGTTGGGCTTGCTGCTCGTGGCGGCCGTCATGAGGATGGACGTCCGGGGGCCCTTGCCCTTGCTGCCAACCGGCGCCTACCGGTTGCGAAGCCCGCTGGGCGCTTCCTTCTTCACCATGGCGGCGCTGATTTTCGGCCTGACGAGTGAAATTTTCGTACCGTATTTCCTCCAGGTGATTCACCAGGTCCATCCGATGACCGCGGGCTACCTGACCGCCACCATGTCAGGCGGCTGGACGCTGGCCGCCTTGCTGTTTTCCGGACGGCAGGGCGCGCAGGCGGACCGGCAGATCCGGCTCGGACCGGCTATTGTCGGCGGCGGTCTGCTTGCGCTGGCGATATTGATGCCGATACCCGCGCTCAACACGCATTGGCTGGGCTGGGCGGGATTGATCCTGTCATTGGTGGGCGTGGGGTTTGGCGTGGGTTTTTGTTGGGCGCATCTGGCGTCGCGCGTATTCAGTCAGGCGCCCGCCGGACAGGAAAACCTGACTTCCGCCTCGGTGATCACGGTGCAATTGGTTGCAATGGCGGTGGGCGCCGCGTTTGCGGGCGTGGTGGTCAATGCGGCGGGCATGGTGGAGCCGGGCGGCGTGGAGGGCGCGGTCCAGGCGGCGCGCTGGCTGTTCCTGGCTTTTGCCGTGCTGCCGCTGCTTGGCATCCGGACGGCGCGCGACGCCGCCCGGGCCGCGCCCAAAGGCTGATCAGGCGTTGCGTTTTTCGCCGTCAAGCGCCTGGATCAGGTCCTGGAACAGGAAGTTCAGTTCGGTGCTCATCAGAATGAAGTCCGAATCGAATTCCTCATCGTCATTGCGCGCTTGCGCATCGGCCTGTTCCTTCAGGATGTCGAGCGGGGCCACGCGCTTGATGGCCAGCGTGTCCGTCAGCACGAAGGACACTTTGTCCGCCCAGGTCATGGCCAGCCGCGTGCACTGCTTGCCGTTGGCAATGTGCTTGCGGACCTCGTCGGCCTCAATGGATTGGCGGACGTAGCGGACCGTGGCGCCGCTTTCCGACACCGCGCGCAGCTCTGCGTCCTGGTCAACCGTGAAGTTGGCCGGAGCCTGATCCGAGGACAGCCATTCCGTCATGGCGGCCGCCGGTGACAGCACCACTTGCAAGGGCGTCAGCGGCAGTTTTTCAATGCATTTGTTCAGCGCCTGGATGACCTCGTCGCATTTGGCGGAGGCCGCGGCGTCAATCACCAGCCAGCCGTTGTTGGCGTCGATCCAGACCCGGGTGTCCTTCAGCACGCCGAAGGCGCGCGGTAACAAGCTGATCCGGACTTCTTCCTTGATGTCCTTCATCTGTTTGCGGCCGGGCTTGTAGCCTTGCTGCTCTTCAATGTCCTGCGCTTTGGCCTTGGCCACCTGGTTGATGACGGTGGCGGGCAGCAGTTTCTTTTCCGCGCGGAAGTTCAGCAGGAACTGGCCGTTGGAGGCATGGACCAGTTCGCCGTTGTCGCGCGGCGAGGCCCAGCCCACCGATAACAGATCCTGGCTGCCGCCCGGCGCGAACACCAGCTGGCTCAGCGACTCGGACAGTTGATCAGCGGTGATGGCCCAGGGCGTGGGAAGACGATAGAGTTGAAGATTCTTAAACCACATGGATCTCAGCCGAAAAAAGGATCCATTCTACTCGACGTGGAAAGCGGGGATAAGGGCGCTTGCAAAGTGTTTGGTTCTACACTTGCGTTCGGCAACGATTGGAGGGAAGGCGTATGGACGAAGAGGTGCTGGTCAAACTGGTCACGGTGACCATGCCGTTTGGCAAATATCAGGGGCGGGTGCTGGCGGACCTGCCTGGCCATTATTTGAACTGGTTTGCCCGCAACGGTTTTCCGGCGGGCCAGCTCGGCAGCCTGCTTGCCTTGATGCATGAGATCGACCACAACGGGCTCAAGGGCCTGCTCGCGCCGATCCGGCAGCGGCTGGGGTAGAGCTCGGCTACCGACGCTTGATGCGCATCTGGCTACGGCGTCCTGGATCGGGTCGGTTTTTGCGGACATTCGCGAGCATGCGCTCGCTCCTACAAAAGAACCTTTGGTATCCAGGACACCGTGGATCTGGCTTTGCCAGTCCACCGGTGTCGCCCCTGGAGGGGCCCGCGTTAGCGGGTAGGGGTGGGCCTTATCGGTTACAGGCGCTTGATGAAGACCTGGCTGCGGCGGTTGCGGTCGTACATGGCCTGCTTGTCTTTGGGCAGGTCCTGGACGCTGCCTTGCACGAAGCCGCGCTTGATGAACCAGTGGGCGGTGCGCGTGGTCAGCACGAACAGGCGGGTGATGCCCAGGCTGCGCGCTTTCGCTTCGGCATGGCGCAGCAGGCGCTCACCGGTGCCTTCGCCTTGCCACTGCGGGTTGACGGTCAGACAGGCCATCTCGGCCATCCGCTCCTTCGGATAGGGGTAGACCGCCACGCAGCCGTAAATGACACCGTCGTGCTCGGCCACCGAAAAAAGCTCGACGTCGCGCTCAATACTGCCGATGCCGCGCCGGATCAGGGTGCCGTCGTCTTCCAGCGGTTCAATCAAGTGCACGATGGCGCCGACGTCGTCAATGGTGGCGGTGCGCAGATCGTCCAGGGTGTCTTCCACCACCATGGTGCCGACGCCGTCATGGGTGAAGACTTCCAGCAGCACGCTGCCATCCTGGTCAAAGCGGACCAGGTGCGCCCGGGCGACGCCAAGCTTGACCGCGCGCGAGGCATAGGCCAGCACGACGGCCGCGCCGCTGTCAATCTCGCCGCGCTGGATGCGCGCATCGGCTTCGGCACGGGCCATTTCATTATCCACATTGCCCTCCGCATCCAGAATGACCGGCGCATCGGTCAGGAAGATCAGTTTTTCCGCCTGCATTGCAACGGCGATGCTGGTGGCCAGGTCTTCCATTGATAGGTTGAAGGCTTCACCGGTGGGAGAAAAGCCCAGCGGCGAGATCAGCGCGATCGATCCGTTTTGCAGCGCAAACTCCAGCGCCTGCGTGTCCACTTTACGGACCAGCCCGGTTTGCTGGTAGTCAACGCCGTTGATGACGCCGATCGGACGCGCGGTGATGAAGTTGCCGGACAGCACACGGATGTGCGCATGCGACATCGGCGTATTGGGCAAGCCCTGGCTGAATGCGGCTTCAATGTCCAGGCGGATTTCGCCGGCGGCTTCCTTGGCGCATTCCAGCGCCGCGCCGTCAGTGACCTGCAGGCCGCGGTCAAACTGGAAGTCATAGCCTTTGAGCCGAAGCTGCTCATTGACTTGAGGTCTGGAACCATGGACCAATATAAGGCGAATGCCCAGCGCGCTGAGCAATGACAAGTCCTGGATCAGCACGTTCAACGCGCCGGCCTGGACCAACTCTCCCCCGAACGCCACCACAAAGGTCTTCCCTCGGAATGCGTGCACATAAGGCGCTACTTGGCGGAACCATTGGACAAAGCGCGCCGGATCCTGTTCGGGTTCCGGCACGGCTGCTGCTGGGGTAGAGTAGGTATCATTCATCCCAAAATTATAATGATGGGATAACTTAAGTTCTTTCCCATGACAGCAGAATCTCCCAGAAGTGTTCCTTCGGCACGACGCCGCAACCCATTGCCCGCCATTTCCTTTCCCGAGTCCTTGCCGGTCAGCGCGCGCCGCGAGGACATTGCGCAGGCCATCCAGGCGCATCAAGTCATCATCGTCAGTGGTGAAACCGGGTCGGGGAAAACCACGCAGCTGCCCAAAATCTGTCTTGAGCTGGGACGCGGTCAGCAAGGACTGATCGGACACACGCAACCGAGGCGGCTGGCCGCCACGTCAGTGGCAAGACGGATTGCCGAAGAACTCAACACGCCGTTGGGCGAAGTGGTGGGCTTCCAGGTCCGCTTTCAGGACAAGACCGAACAAGGCGCGTCGGTCAAGCTGATGACCGACGGCATCCTGCTGGCGGAAACCCAGCGTGACCGGCTCTTGCGCGCCTATGACACCCTGATCATCGATGAAGCGCATGAGCGCAGCCTGAATATTGATTTTCTGCTGGGCTATCTGCGGGAAGTGCTGCCCAAGCGTCCGGACCTGAAGGTGATCATCACCTCGGCCACGATCGACGCCGAGCGCTTCGCAAAGCATTTTTCATTTCCCGGCCAGCCGCCGGTTCCGCTGATTGAAGTCAGCGGGCGCGGCTATCCGGTGGAGATGCGCTATCGGCCCATTGCGGCCGACGCCAAGGCGGACAACGAGGCCGCGCGCAGCAAGCCGGAGCGCAAGGGCGCGGAAACGCTGTCGCGCGATGAAGAGCGGGACCTGTTCGATGCCATCGCTGATGCCGTGTCTGAGTGCCAGCGTCATGGGCCGGGCGACATCCTGGTCTTTCTGCCCGGCGAGCGTGAAATCCGCGAGGCCGCCGAGACCTTGCGCAAGCAACATGCGTCCGGTCTGGATATTCTTCCTTTATTCGCCCGGCTGAGCCAGGCTGAGCAGGAACGGGTGTTTCGTCCGAAGACCTCATTGCGGCGCGTGATTCTGGCCACCAACGTGGCAGAGACCTCGCTGACGGTGCCGGGCATCCGTTTCGTCGTGGATACGGGATTGGTCCGGATGAAACGCTACTCCTGGCGCAACAAGGTCGAGCAGTTGCGGATCGAGCGGGCCAGCCAGGCCTCCTGCAATCAGCGGGCCGGACGTTGCGGCCGGGTGGGGCCCGGCGTCTGCATCCGCCTGTTCGATGAAGCGGACTTCCAGTCGCGTCCGGCCTTCAGCGATCCGGAAATCCTGCGCTCGTCGCTGGCCAGCGTCATCCTCAGGATGAAGTCGCTGAAGCTGGTCGATGTGGAGCAGTTTCCCTTTGTGGATGCGCCGCTGGGCCGCGCTATTGCTGACGGCTATCACTTGCTGCAGGAGCTTGGCGCGATTGATGACGCCAATGCCCTGACCCCGATTGGCAAGGAGCTGGCGCGGCTGCCGGTCGATCCGCGCATTGCGCGCATGATCCTGGCGGCGCGCGACCAGCAATGCCTGCGTGAACTGTTGGTGATCGCGGCCGCCATGTCCGTGCAGGATCCGCGTGACCGTCCGCTGGAGGCCCAGGCGGCCGCGGACCAGGCGCATGCCAAATTCGCCGATGACCGTTCCGAATTCCTGTCCTACCTGAAAATGTGGGAATGGGTCCAGCAACAGGACGCCGATAAGCAATCACACCGGAAGTTTGCCGACACGCTGAAAAAGTCCTTCCTGTCGCCTGCCCGGGTCCGCGAGTGGCGGGACGTCCATGCCCAGTTGAACACTGTGGTCCGCGAGCACCGCTGGCGCCTGAATGAAACGGCGGCCACGGTTGAGCAACTGCACTTGGCGCTGTTGACGGGCCTGTTGGGCAATATCGGGCTGAAAAGCGAAGAAGAAAACCATTATCTGGGCGCGCGCGGCATCCGTTTCTATCTGCACCCCGGTTCCCGCCTTCACAAGAAGGCCGGGCGCTGGGTGGTGGCGGCCGAACTGGTTGAAACCACGCGGCTGTATGCGCGGACCATCGGGAAAATCGAGCCGGGCTGGATCGAGCGGGTGGCCCGGCACCTCTTGCACAAGCAATGGTCGGAGCCGCGCTGGGACAAAAAGACCGGACAGGTGATCGCCAACGAGCGGGCCAGTTTGTATGGCCTGCCGGTGTACACCGGCAGGCGGGTCAATTACGGCAATATCGATCCCGTGGCGGCGCGCGAGCTGTTCATCCGCGAAGCGCTGGTGACGAACGAGATCAACACCACATTGCCGTTCCTGGCTCATAACCGCAAGCTGATCAAAGAGATCGAGCGGCTGGAACATAAGGCCCG
>JBAYOI010000147.1:0-7417 GCA_041678365.1 Pigmentiphaga sp.
CTGGAGCCGTTCAGCCAGCTCGGCGCAGGCGTCCAGCACCAGGGCAAAGGTCTTGCACAGGCGCTGCATCGAGGCGTCGTGCAGGCTGGAGTCGCGCTCATAAATCGTCATCATCCACTCGAACAAGGTGGGCAGCTCAGCCGAGACTTCGCGGCAGCGAGACACGATGGCGATGCACAAGGTCGGGTTGGATTTGTGCGGCATGGTTGATGAGCCAATGCCGGGGCTGGCTTCGTTGAGTTCGGCAATATCGTCGCCTTGCAGCAGGAACACTTCCTGGGCCAGGCGGCCGTAGCCGCGCGCGGCAATTGCCAGGATCGACGCAAACTCGACGTAGCGGTCGCGGCTGCCTTTCCAGTCCACGGCCTCGGGGCGGGACAAGCCGAGTTCAGCCATGACCTCGGCTTCGATGTCGGGCCCGTCCGGTCCCAGTGCAGCATAGGTGCCGACCGCGCCGCTCAGGATGCCGGTCGAGTAGGTTTGCATCCAGTGCCGCAGGCGGCGGATGGATCGGTCGTGTTCGGCCAGCCAGCTGGCCAGCTTCATGCCGAAGGTGATGGGCAGGGCGTGGCGGCCGAGGGTGCGGCCGACCATCGGCGTTGCGCGGTGCTCGCGAGCCAGTTGCATCAAGGTGGCTTCGATGCCTTCCATCTGCTCAAGCATCAGCGCCGCGGCGCTGCGAAGTTGAAGGATCAAGACCGTATTGAAGATGTCTGCCGTGGTGGCGCCGTAGTGCAGCCATTGGACGGCGGTGTGGCTGAGCTGGCCGCTCCAGGCGCGCAAGATGCCCAGCAAAGGATGGTGGGTCTGGGCTAGTTCGGCCTGAATTGCATCCAAGGGCGCAAAGCGCGGATCCGCCTTGGCCTGGATGTCGTCGGCGGCCTCTTGCGGAATGATGCCTCGCCGTGCCTGGACGGTGGCCAAGGCGGCTTCAATCCGCATCATCAGGCCGACGGTTTCCGGGATCGAGAAAAGCCGGTGGACCGGCTGCGTGTGCGCAGCAGCCTGTTCCACGATGAGATGATCGATGCTCATTGCCCGCTGTCAGTCCAGCTTGACCGAGGCGGCAATCTCTTTGAACATGCCGACCTGCTGCGCCAGGTAGGCGGCGAACGCCTTGGCGCTCGTCGTTTCGGGCGTATTGAAGCCGATCTTCAACTGGGCGTCGCGGAAGGTCTGCTGCGCGAGCACCTGCTGCAAGGCCGCGCTGATTTTATCCGTGACGTCCTTGGCCAGATCTTTCGGGCCGAACAGGCCCAGCCACAGCTCGGCGTGAACCGCTTTGAGCGCGGTGCCTTCGTTGATCGTCGCCAGCTCCGGGTACTGGGGATCGCGCGCATCGCGGATCAGCCCCAGCGATTTCAAACGGCCATTGGCCAGATGCGGCGCTGCCGAGGGAAGTGTGATGACGGCCAGTTCGATCTGTCCGCCGAGCAGGTCCGTCAACAATGGGCTTGCGCCTTTATAGGGGATATGGGTCCACTCGACGCCCGCCTGCTGCGCGATGGAGGCGGCAATCAGATGCTGGAAGGTGCCCACGCCGGGGTGGCCCATGCTGAGCGAGTTCGGGGTTTTCTTCAGCTTGGCGACCAGCGCATCGATGGTGTCGACGTCGAGGTCTTTCTTGCCAACCAGCACCGACGCGGTCGAACCGACCTTGCCGACGGCTTGCAGTTCCGCGGTCTGGTAGCCGATGGCGCGGTTGACGAGGGGGACCAGCACGGTTTCATTATTGGTGCCAAGCAGCAGCGTATAGCCGTCGGCCGGTGATCTCAGGAGCCGCTGCACGGCCAGCGCGCCGCCTGCGCCGCCCACGTTTTCGACGATGACGTTCTTGCCCAGCTGCTTGGACAGTTCCGGCGCCAGTTGGCGGGCGGCGCTGTCTGTGGAGGCGCCTGCCGGATAGGGGACCAGCAGCGTAATGGGACGGTTCGGGTAAGGGGCGGCGGCCTGAGCGGCCCCCGGCAGGCAGGCGCCGATCACACCGGCGGTGAGCAGGGCGGCCCGCAAGGGCTGAATCCAGCGTTTCATGTCGTGTCTCCTGTGAGCAAGGCTTATCGTGCGAAAAGTGTAGAGACCCAAGGTATTGGTGTCGAATACGAATTTCCATTAAGCTATTTGATTCTTGGATGGCTGGGGCTGGGGTGGCGCCAGCCGCTACCGGTCGGGCGCCATGAGTGATTCCGTTATCTTCAATCGTTTGTCGAACCATTGCCGCATCAAGCATTTGCACTTGATCGTCAAGATTGCCGAATTGGGCTCGCTGCAGAAAGCAGCGGCGGCTGTCCGGCTCAGCCAGCCCGCGGCCACGCAAGCCTTGTCCAGCATTGAAACCCTGCTGGGCATGGCCTTGTTTGAGCGTCATGCGCGCGGCATGCGGCCAACGCTTCGTGGCCAGACCTTGATCCGTCACGCGCAGCAGGCCTTGCGTTCCACCTCGGAGATGGCCGAGGCCGCGCTGGCCTTCCAGCACGGCGCAAGCGGCGTGGTCAGGCTGGTGGCCGTGGCGGCGGGCGTGGCCGGTATCCTGGCGGAAACCTTGCCGGGCTTCAGCCGCCGTCATCCCGATATTGAAATCGAGGTCAATGAGGTCGAACAAGAGCAGTTGCGGCAATGGATGGGCGATCATGAAGGCGATCTGTTCTTTTGCCGGGCCAGCACCGACGTTCCGCAAGGCTATCGTTTCGCCACGCTGGAGCAGGACCGCTATGTGGTGGCCACCTTGCCAAGCCATCGGCTTTGCCAGCGGGGGCCGCTGAGTTTGCAGGATTGCGCGCAGGAAACCTGGCTGCTGCCGCCGCAGGGAGTGCTGGCGCGCCAGCGTTTCGAAGCCTGGTGCGCGTCGCTGGGGTTCGAGCCGCGCATGAGCCGGGTCAGAAGCCGTGCTTTGCTGCTGTCGCGGGCCATGATTCGGGAGCACCATTTATTGGGGGTGTTTCCGTATCAGGCCATCCGGCAATTCGTTGAGGCCGGTGAGCTGGCTGTGCTGCCGCTTGAGATGCCCGGCCACGTCGAGGCGCTGGGTGTGATGTGGCGTCCGCAAGAGCTCGGCCTGGCGGGACAGCAATTTCTGGGTTATGCGCAGACGGTATTGCAAGGCGGGCCAGCCAGGCCGCTTGCGCAGGGTATTGAAGCCAAACAGTAACCGTGAGGAAAAAACCATGAATCCATTGATTGAACGTCTGGAAAAAATGCGCGCCGCAGGTACGGATAATCTGTTGCTGCGGTTCGGACTGGGGCAGGCCTATGCCGAAGCGGGGCAGTATGAACAGGCAATCGTCCATCTGGAGCAGGCGGTCGCTTTCGACCCGGCGCATTCCAGCTCCTGGTTCTGGTTGGGCCGCGCGCGCTACGAGCATGGCCAGCTTGACGAAGCGGAGAAAACGCTGGAGCAAGCCGTGGCGGTTGCCAGTGGAAAGGGCGATGTCCAGACGTCAAAAATGGCCAAGGTGTTTCTGAAGCGGGTAAGTAAAGCACGCGGAGAGCCGGGCTGAGGCCGATGCGTTTCAACGAGAAAGCCACGTTTTGGCGCTTCCCGGCCTGGAATCTTGACGGGGCGGCAAGTATTTCGGCTGGACTGCCGATAATCATGGCCTTGTCCGGATAAGCGGCCTATAGTGGGTATGGGGATATTTTTCCCTTTATATACTTAGGATCTACATTGAAAACAGAAATTGGCATCGTGAAATGGTTTAACAACGAAAAAGGCTTTGGTTTCATCATGCCGGAATCCGGCGGCAAAGACCTCTTCGCTCATTTCAGCGACATCCAGGGCTCAGGCCATAAATCACTGGAAGAGAATCAACGCGTTTCTTTCGTGGCCGTCCAAGGACAGAAAGGCCCGCAAGCGTCGATGATCCAGGTGCTTTGATCGCGCCAGGGCTCATAGCCTGACCAGCCAACGCCTGCCGTTGGCCAGACCGGACTTATTTCATGATGGGTTCGGTTTTTTTTCGTCTGGCGCCGGGCCGGATTGCCCGGGGTGCAACGGCGCGAAGACCTGCCTGGTCAGATCCAGCCAGGCTTGCGCGGCGAATGACAGATACCGGTTCTTGGCCGTGACGTGAGCCACCTGCCAGACCAGGGCGGGCCGCAGGACCCGGGCCAGCGCCAGCTCATCGGTTTGCAGCCGGGCCAACAGGGGTTCGGGAATCAGCGCGACGCCCAAGTCCGCTGACGCCATGGCAACCAGAAAATCCCAGTGCGCACTCTGCGCCGCGATGTTCAGCGGCGCGCGCTGTGCGTCAAACACCGCGCGCAGATGCCGCATCATGCCGAAATCATCGGTGGGCGTCAGCAAGGAAAACCGGCTCAAGGTTTTGAACGATAACTGCCCGCGCCCGGCCCAGCCCGCCGATTTCGGCCCCACGGCCCAGAGATCGTAGCTGCCGACCGGGTGGACCTCGAATTGCCCGGCGCGCGCCATCGGCAGAATGGTGGCGCCGATTTCCAGTTCGCCCGCATGGACCCGCTCTTCCACTTCGGGGCCCAACACTTCGATCAAGCGCAATTGAATGGCGGGATAGCGCGCCCGGAAAGCCTTGACCACCTCCCCGAACAGCAAGTTGATCATGGGCGGAATGCCGATCACCAGTTCTCCGCGCTCCAGCTGGGTCAACTGCGCCACCTCGGTTTTGATGCTGTCCATGGCGGCCAGGATCGGCACCGCGCGCGCATGCACCAGGCGTCCGACGTCAGTGGGACGGGCGGTATGGCCTTCGCGAATCAGCAGTTGAGCTTCCAGTTCGTCCTCAAGCTGTTTCACCATCTTGCTGACCGTGGATTGGGTGACGTAGAGATTGCGCGCCGCCGCGGTGAAGTTGGCGCATTTCACGGTTTCTACGAAGTAACGCAAGGCCCGGACATCCACGGCACGCTCCTGAATGATGGAAAAAAGGAATCAATTCAATGATTTTAAGTCATTATGAGATTCATTTTTCCCTTCTTATACTCGGGCTGAGGCGCATGAGGGCGCCGCTCCCGGACGGCATGCGTCCAGTCGCGCAGCGAATGGGGAGCCTTTGCGGAGACGATAAAGATGAACGTAGAACGTATTCGAATGGCTGCTTTGCAGCACAAAGTCATGTCGGCCAAACAGGCCGCCGAACTGGTCAAGCCGGGCATGACGCTGGGACTGAGCGGATTTACCCGGGCTGGTGACGCCAAGGCCGTGCCGGATGCCCTGATTGAGCGGGCCAAGAAAAATCCTTTGCAGGTGACGGTGATCACCGGTGCTTCATTGGGCCATGACACGGACAAACGCATGGCAGAGGCGGGTTTGCTGGCGCGCCGACTGCCGTTCCAGGTGGATACGGCGTTGCGCCGGGCCATCAACCAGGGCGAAGTGCCTTTCCTGGACCAGCATCTGTCCGAAACCACCGCTCAATTGCGCCACGGCCATCTTAAGCCGATAGATGTGGCGGTGATCGAAGCCGTGGCCATCCAGGAGGACGGCAGCATTGTTCCCACCATGTCGGTCGGCAATTCCGTCATCTTCGCCGAACAGGCCAAGCAGATCATTATCGAGCTGAACCAGGCGGTGCCGGTGGCCTTGGAAGGCCTGCACGATATCTATACGCTGGCGGCTGAACAGGGGCGGCAGCCCTTGCCGCTGACGCGGGTGGATCAGCGCATCGGCACGACGGCCATCAAGGTGGATCCGGCCAGGATCGCGGCCATCGTGCTGACCCAGGAGATTGACAGCCCGTCAAACGCCTTGCCGCCCGACACGGACACCCAGGCCATCGCGCGCCATATCGGCTGGTTCTTCGAACAGGAAGTTGAAGCCGGGCGCATGGGGCCGTCCTTGCGTCCGCTGCAGGCGGGCATTGGCACGATCGCGAATGCGGTGCTGCATGGCTTGCTGGACTCCCCCTTCGAGGATCTCACCATGTATTCCGAAGTGCTGCAGGACAGCGCTTTTGAGTTGATTGACGCCGGAAAGGTGCGCTTTGCGTCGGCTTCATCGATCACGGTGTCGGGAACGGTCTACCACCGCTTCCTGAGCCAGCTCGGCCGCTACCGCGACAAAGTGGTGCTGCGTCCCCAGGACATCAGCAACGCCGCGGAACTGATTCGGCGGCTGGGCGTGATTGCGATCAACACGGCATTGGAAGTGGACATCTACGGCAACGTCAACTCGACCCACGTGGGCGGCACCCACATGATGAACGGCATTGGCGGTTCCGGCGATTTTGCGCGGAATGCGTCGCTGGCAATGTTCGTCACGAAATCGATTGCCAAGGACGGCGATATTTCGAGCATCGTCCCGATGGTGCCGCATGTGGATCACGGCATGCAGGACGTGGATGTGGTGGTGACGGAATGCGGCCTGGCCGATTTGCGC
Organism: Pigmentiphaga sp.; assembly: GCA_041678365.1. GTDB lineage: Bacteria > Pseudomonadota > Gammaproteobacteria > Burkholderiales > Burkholderiaceae_B > Pigmentiphaga. The sequence continues at coordinate 6,347 of JBAYOI010000147.1, forward strand.
GGCAAGTCGCCGCGTGAGCGCGCCTTGTCCATCATCGAGAACTGTGTGCATGCGGATTATCGCGACGCCTTGCTTGATTACTTCCACCGCGCCTGCCTGCGCGGCGGCCAGACGCCGCATTTACTGGAAGAAGCCTTCGGCTGGCATCAGCGTTTCCAGCAGACCGGCTCGATGCGGGTTCAGCGCGAAACGGCGCTGGCGCTGTAAGCCGCACGCGGCCTGGCTGGCCGCCTAGAAATCAGCCGGGCAGCTGAAGTGCAGGCGCCGCTGATCCAGCGGATGCGTGACGCTCAGGTCTTGCGCATGAAGCAGCATCCGGGATGCGGCTTCTTTCGTTTCCGGCGCGTATAAGGCATCCCCAACAATCGGATGGCCGAGAGCCAGCAAATGCACCCGCAACTGATGTGAACGGCCGGTGACCGGCACCAGCGTCACGCGCGTTTGATCCGTGGCGGCGTGATAGTGCTGGACTTGCCACTGCGTGACGCTCGGCTTGCCGATCTCCCAGTCCACTTTGCTGCGCGGGCGGTTCGGCCAATCGGTGATCAGCGGCAGATTGATGGTTTGCCACGGGTGGACGCATTGCACCAATTGGCCGCTGACTACCGCCACATAGGTTTTTTCCACCGTGCGCGCCTGGAACTGCATGGACAGATGCCGCTGACAATCCGCGCCTCGCGCGAACAGCAACAGCCCGGACGTGGCCATATCGAGCCGGTGCACCACCTGCGCATCGGCATACAGCGCTTGCACTCGGGCGCTGCAACAGTCCTGCTTGGCCTCTCCTCGCCCCGGCACGGACAGCATGTCCGCCGGTTTGTTGACCACAATCAATGATGCGTCCGCATACAAAACCTCGATCGGCACGCCCAGTCCTTTGCCTGAAAAGTCCCCATCATAGCGCCCGGCGCCGGGTTTTGCCGGGGTGGCGATTTTGCCTGGGATGACCATGCACAGCGCAGGGCTTCCGTGTAAAATCACCGGCTTGGGCCTCTAGCTCATGCTTGGTTAGAGCAGCGGACTCATAATCCGTTGGTGCAGGGTTCGACTCCCTGGGGGCCCACCAATAAA
>JBAYOI010000148.1:0-7415 GCA_041678365.1 Pigmentiphaga sp.
GCTGCATGAACCGCATGACTTGCGCTTCGCCCAGGCCCCACGGCGCATGCAGCAGCAGACCCGGCCAGTCCTGCTCGCCCAACAGGCGTTCGACCGACCGCAGCCACGCCAGACGCTCAGGAGAGCGGCGCTTGCGCTGCGGCGCATTCGGATCCAGCACCTGGCCGCCACCAACAGTATGGCGCGCTTGCGCATCCCGCAGAATGAAGCGGTCACCGACCATCGCGCACACTGCTTGATCAAACACCAGTTGGACCCAGCCCGACTCGCCCGCCCCCAAGGCCGCGCTTGACAGCGGCACCGCGTGCGCAACGAAGTGGGCTGCGCCAAGATGGACATGCAAGGGACTCCACGTGCGTATCGGGTTGCCTGCATCCGGCAGCAGACGCACCGCCACGTCGATATTGCGCGAAGGCAAAAAGCAGCGCGCATCGGCCACCCAGTCTCCGCGTGAAATCGCGTCCTTGTCGATGCCGCCCAGGTTCAACGCACAGCGTTGCCCGGCCCGCGCTTGCGGCGAAGCCTGGTTTTGCGCGTGGATGCTCCGCACCCGCAGCGTCTGCCCACTGGGCATCAGCCGCAGATCGATCGCGTCACCATGCAGGTCCAACACACCGTCATGGACGGTGCCGGTCACTACGGTGCCGTGGCCCTTGAGCGTAAAAGCCCGGTCAATGGCCAAACGGAACAGGCCCGCCGTGCCGCGAGCCAGCAGCCCTTGCGCGGTTTCGTGCAGATGCGCGCGCAGCCGATCCACGCCCGCATCGCCGGGTGAGGTCGCGCTGACGCAAAAGACCGGCATGTCCTGCAGGAAGCTGCCCGCTACCAGCGCGCGGATTTCCTGCCGCACCTCGTCCAGGCGCGCCGCTTCAACGCGATCGGCCTTGCTCAGCGCCACCGCGCCATCGGTCAGCCCGAGCAGGGAAAGAATTGCCAGGTGCTCACGGGTTTGCGGCATGACGCCGTCATCGGCCGCAATCACCAGCAGGCCGAAATCAATGCCGCTGGCGCCGGCGGCCATGGTGTGGATCAGCCGCTCGTGCCCCGGCACGTCGATGAAGCCGAGGATGTCGCCATTGGCCATTGGCGTATAGGCGTAGCCGAGTTCGATGGAGATACCGCGCGCTTTCTCTTCCTTGAGACGGTCGGTATCCACGCCGGTCAGGGCCTGAACCAGCGTCGTTTTTCCATGGTCAATGTGACCCGCCGTACCAACAATCATGCAGACGTCCCTTGCAGCTGCAGGGCAAAAGCGGCTTCGTCGCCTGCTTCCAGGCAACGCAGATCCAGCCACAACGTGTCCTGGGCGATCCGTCCGACGACCGGCCTCGGCAACTGTCTCAAGCGGCGCTCCAGATCCTGAAGCGCCCGGCCAGGCCGCGCCGACCCCACGGGCTTCACCGCCAGGCCAAAGCTGGGCAATTGATCCACCGGTAAGGCGCCGCTGCCGATCTGGCTGAACATCGGCGCCACCTGAACGTCGTACTTCTCGCCCAATGCCTGCTGCAGGATGGGCTTCAGCCGCTCGGCCTGGGCCTGCATCTGCGCTTGAGGCCGTGTCAGCAGCCGCAAGGTGGTCAGGCGGTCCGCCAAATGCTCTGGCGACCGATACAACGCCAGCACCGGTTCCAGCGCGGCCAGCGTCAACTTGCCCACGCGCAGCGCGCGCTTCAGCGGATTTTTCTTGATCTTGCGGATCAGCTCGGCGCGCCCGACGATCAGCCCGGCCTGCGGGCCGCCAAGGAGTTTGTCACCGCTGAAGGTCACGATGTCCGCGCCCGCTTCCACGGTTTCACGCACGGTGTCTTCGCGGGGCAGCCCCCATTGCGTCAGGTCCACCAGCGTGCCGCTGCCCAAGTCCACCGCCGTGGGCAGCCCGTGGCGACGGGCAATCTCCGCCACCTGCGCCACGCTCACGCTGCGCGTGAAACCGGTGACGGCGTAATTGCTGCAATGCACTTTCATCAGCATGGCGGTACGCGCGCCGATGGCAGCTTCGTAATCAGCGGGATGCGTGCGGTTGGTGGTGCCCACTTCCACCAGCTTGGCACCAGCGCGCTTCATGATATCCGGGATGCGGAACGCCCCCCCAATTTCCACCAGTTCACCGCGCGAGACAATCACCTCGCGCCGATTCGCGAGCGCGTTCAGCATCAACAGCACAGCGGCCGCATTGTTGTTAACGACGGTAGCGGCTTCGGCGCCGGTCAGTTCGCACAACAGATCTTCGATCAGATCGTCGCGATCGCCGCGGCGGCCAGTGTCCAGATCGAACTCAAGATTGGCGGGCGCGGTCAAGGCGCGCACGACCGCTTGAACCGCTGCATCCGGCAACAAGGCGCGGCCAAGGTTGGTGTGCAACACCGTCCCGGTCAGGTTGTACACGGCGCGCAGGCGCGGCTGATCCTGCGCCGCCAGCCGGGCTTGCACCTGACCCAGCAAGATCTCGGGCGCCAGTGCCGCCGCGCTGATCTTGCCCGCCAAGACCTGCGGACGCAGGTCGTCCAGTTGTTGCCGCAAGGCAGCCGTCAGGCGGCCACGACCGATGCTGTCCGCCAGTGTCTGTCCCCGTTCGGCATTCAACAGCCGCTCCACCGAGGGAATCTGCTCGACCCGCGCCGGGTCTTCCACCTCGCGCCCGGGCGCCGACACGGCTTTATCCGTCATGCTTTACCTTGCTGATTATCCTGCCACAACAGGGGATTGCCGCTGGCGCGGGCATACCCTTCCTCTCCCATCAGCACATCCAGCGCCAGGCTGGCCAGGTCATCGGCCACAGCGTCGACGTTCAGGTCTTTTTCCTGATAGAAAATTTTCCGGTAGCTGTGGCAGTGATCGCAGGACTCCGCCTTGATGGCTTCCGGCCCGTCTTCAATGGTGTGATAGGCAATGTCCTTGGTGTTGTCGCAATGCGAGCAGGTCACGCGCACCAGATGCCACTCGGATGAACACAGCGAGCAGCACAAATAGCGGCAGCCATCGGCCTGTCCGCCCACGCGCACCACACTGGCCACGGGCAGACTGCCGCACAGCGGGCAGACACCTTTCGGACTGACCACGGGCAAGACGCTTTCATCGAACTCAGCCGCCAGCCCGGTCCAGTAGACCTGCAGCGCGGCCATGATGAACGGCGCCGTGGCGGCGTTCACGCCCTCATCGCGCTCCGCCAGGATGGCGTCGGCCTGAGCTTCAACGGCATCCGGCGCATGTTGCGCATCGTGCTTCAGCGCGCGGACAATATTCAGTGCCGCATCGGGCAGCTCAGGCATGGCCGCAACCTGGTCCAGCAACCCGATCAGCAGCTCGCGCCAGACTGGATCGCGCTGCCAGCCCACCGCCTGCAACGGCGGCATGCCATGCGTCTGGGCCAAATCAATGCGCGCTTCAGTCGGCCCGACGAAGAGGCGGTCCGCGAGCGCCTTGTGCTGGCCCTCCGCCAACCCCGCCATCAAGTGCAAATAAGCCGCCAGCGGACTATCTGCGGCCAGCTGGCGCAGACGCGCCGCCCGGTCGGCAAAGACCGCTTTCCGAACCGGCAGCCGCAGCCGGGGAATGTTGGTGTGGTCGAGGCCTTCGATCTCGCCCCGCTCAAGAATTCGCTGCAGAGCGGTTTCTCCTAAAAAGCAGATGGCTGTTCTGTCTCAAACGCGTCAGAACAGCCATCCTGTGAAGAACTCCGGCCGTATTGGCCGGAGCTTCTCCGCCACAATACGGGGGCACCTCCGGTGCCGTATTTTAAAATTTGCCTTGCTTGACCTCGCCCTGAAGGGCGAGGCTTGCGCATAGGCGCGTGGTCAAGTCTCGACGAAGCGCCAGCCGCCCGGCTGGCGCTTGTCCACCTTACTTGTGCGTGGAACCGCCGCGGACCTGGCGCAGCCAGGCCCGATGATGTTTCCACGCCCAACCCGGCGTCACCGTGCCACGCGTCATCGCGCGTACCGACCCCTTGACCCAGATCGCCGCATAAATATGCACGATGATCGCGACGATCATCAGGAAAGCGAACAAGGCATGCAGCAAGGTCGCCAAGCGGATGCCCCAGATCGGGAAAAATTCCGCAAAGTACGAGCGCCACATGACGATGCCGGTCAACAGCAAACCGATCATCAGCAGCACCAGCGCAAAGAACAACAGCTTCTGTCCGGCGTTGTAGCGGCCGACCTCGGGCACCCTCTCCTCGCGGTCATTCAGCACGTCGCCCATATGCTTCAGCCATTCCTTGTCCCGGCGCTCCAACAGGTTGTGGCGAAACATCCGGGCCGCGAACAAAAAGAAGCAGACAAACATCAACACGCCGATGAACGGATGCAGGATGCGCGTCCAGACGCCGCCGCCCAACACATTGCTGAGCCAGTAAAAGGCCGGATGAAACAAGGCCAGGCCGGATATCGCCAACAGCACGAAAGTCAGGGCGATCAACCAGTGGTTGAGGCGCTCGCTGGCCGTGTAGCGCTGGATCAGCTTCGATTCTTTCACCTTATTCATCAGTGATCTCCTCGGCTTTGCGCTCATCCTCCTCGCTGACTTCGCTCGGACCGGTTCGGATGTAATGCGCAAATCCTGTCAGCGCCGCCAGGGCCATCAATGCCACCCCGATCGGCTTGGTAACCCCCTTCCACAGGCCCACCATCGGACTGATCTGCGGATCCTTCGGCAAGTCGTTGTAGAGCCCCGGCTGGTCAGCATGGTGCAGCACGTACATGACGTGCGTGCCGCCCACCCCGGCCGGGTCATACAGGCCGGCGTTCTCGAAGCCCCGCTCCTTCAGGTCCACGATGCGGTGGTCGGCGTGTCTTTGCATGTCTTCCTTGGTGCCGAACACGATGGCCCCGGTGGGACAGGTCTTGACGCAAGCCGGTTCCTGCCCCACGGCTACCCGATCCGAACACAAGGTGCACTTGTACGCCTTGCTGTCCTTCTTCGAGATGCGCGGCACATCGAACGGACAGCCGGTAATGCAATAGCCGCAGCCGATGCAATGTTCCTCATGGAAGTCGACAATGCCGTTGTTGTACTGAACGATGGCGCCCGGCGCCGGACAGGCCTTCAGGCAGCCCGGGTCTTCGCAGTGCATGCAGCCATCCTTGCGGATCAGCCACTCCAGGTCACCGACCGGGTTTTCATACTCGGAAAAGCGCATGACGGTCCAGGACTGATCGGTCAGGTCCGCCGGGTTGTCGTACACCCCGACGTTGCTGCCGATCTCATCGCGCAGATCGTTCCACTCCATGCAAGCCACCTGACAGGCCTTGCAGCCGATACATTTGGTGGTATCGATCAGCTTGGCCACGCCGCCGCCGATGACCTCCTGACGGACGGTCGGCGGCGGGGTCGTGGTGGCGGAGCGCCGTTTGATATCCAATGATTGCAGTGCCATGGTTACGCTCCTATGCTTTCTCGACCTTGACCAGGAATGACTTGAACTCCGGCGTATACGTATTGCCGTCGCCCACAGACGGGGTCAAGGTGTTGGCCAGGAAGCCCGGCTTGGCCAGTCCGACAAAGCCCCAGTGCAGCGGGATGCCGACCTGGTGCGTCGTTTTGCCTTCGATCGTCAGCGCCTTGATGCGCTTGGTCACGACCGCCACGGCCTTGATGTAACCGCGGTTCGACGACACCCGTACCCGTTCGCCATGCGCGATACCGAGTTCTTGCGCCAGCGCTTCGCCAATTTCAACGAATTGCTCCGGCTGCAGAATGGCATTGAGCTTGACGTGCTTGGTCCAGTAGTGGAAATGCTCGGTCAAGCGGTAGGTGGTGGCAACGTGCGGGAAGTTCTCGACCGTTCCCATCATGGCCAGATCCTGCTCAAACACGCGCGCGGCCGGGTTGCTGACCGCCAGCTTGTTCTCCGGATGCAGCGGGTTGTAGCCCAACGGCGTTTCGAACGGCTCATAGTGAACGGGGAAGGGACCCTCAGCCAGCCCTTTGCGCGCAAAGAAGCGGGCCACGCCTTCCGGGTTCATGATGAACGGCCCCATGCCATTGGCCGGATCTTCATCCAGCTTGTAGTCAGGGGTGTCCGCCCCGCCCCAGGTCTTGCCGTTCCAGTGCACCAGGCTGCGGCGCGGGTTGAACGGCTTGCCGGTTGGGTCGCACGATGCGGCGTTATACAGCACGCGGCGGTTGGCGGGCCACGACCAGGCCCAGTTCAGGGTCTGACCGATGCCGGTCGGGTCGCTGTTGTCGCGACGCGCCATCATATTGCCCGCGGCGGTCCAACTGCCGGTATAGATCCAGCACCCGCTGTTGGTCGTGCCGTCGTCACGCAGCTCGCCAAAACCGGAAAGCTGTTCTCCTGCCCTGCGCAGCACCTTGGAAGGATCGGACGGATCGCGCAGATCAACCAGCGCGCGACCGTTGATTTCCTTGGCCAGCTCCGCCGCCGTCGGATTCTTCGGGTTGGAATACGGCCAGTACAAATTGAGGATCGGATCCGGGTAAGCGCCGCCCTCCTTCTCATACAGCGCGCGGATGCGCTGATAGATCGAGGACATGATCTCGATGTCGCTCTTGCCCTCGCCCGGCGGCTCGGCGCCCTTCCAGTGCCATTGCAGCCAGCGTCCCGAGCTGACCAGCGCGCCCTCCTCCTCGGCAAAGCAGGTAGTCGGCAGGCGGATCACTTCCGTCTGGATCTGCGACGAATCCACATCATTGTGCTCGCCGTAGTTGCGCCAGAACTCCGAGGTTTCCGTCACCAGCGGGTCCATGATGACCATGTACTTCAGCTTGGAGAACGAGCGCAGCAGCTTGGCCTTGTACGGCGCAGCCGCCAGCGGGTTGAAGCCCTGACAGATATAGCCGTGCATCTGGCCCTGGTCCATCAGCTCGTAGGCCTGCAGCATGTCGTACTGCTTGTCCATCTTCGGCAGATAGTCATAAGCCCAGTCGTTTTCCGGCGTGGCGGCGTCGCCCCACCAGGCCTTCATCAGGCTGACGTGGAATTTGCCGTAGTTGCGCCAGTAGCTGAGCTGGTTGGGACGAAGCGGTTGATGCGCACGACGCGCCAGATAGGTCTGGTACGACGTATCCGAATCGGATGGCAGCGTCAGGTAACCCGGCAGCAGGTTCGACATCAGGCCGAGATCGGTCAGGCCCTGAATGTTCGAGTGGCCGCGCAAGGCGTTCATGCCGCCGCCCGCAATCCCGATATTGCCCAGCAGCAACTGCATCATTGCGCCGGTACGGATCATCTGCGAACCAATGGTGTGCTGCGTCCAGCCCAGGGCGTACATGATGGTGCCGGCGCGGTCTTTCGTTGCCGTGGACGCCAGCATCTCACAGACCTTCAGGAATTTATCCCGGGGCGTACCGCATACGCTCTCGACCATCTCCGGCGTATAGCGTGAGTAATGCTGCTTCAGCAACTGATAGACCGAGCGCGGATGCTGAAGCGTCGGGTCGGTTTTCACATA
>JBAYOI010000149.1:0-7335 GCA_041678365.1 Pigmentiphaga sp.
CGCCAAGGCGCCCGCCGACGGCTATACGGTGCTGAACACCTCGCCGTCGTTCGTCATCAACAACTTCATTCGCAAGCAGATACCCTACGACATCTTCAAGTCCTTTGTCCCCATTACCAGCCTGGCCATCGGTACCGGCTATCTGCTGGTGGTCCGGCAAGACCTGCCTGTCAACAACGTCGAACAACTGGTGGCGCTGGCACGCAAGAAAGAGCTGACCTACGGGTCGCCCGGTATCGGCAACGCGCTGCACCTTGCCACGGCCGGCTTCACCAAGAAAGCCGGCGTGGATATGCTCCATATTCCGTTCAAGGGCAGCGCCGGGGCATTGAACGCGATCGCCGGGGGCCAGGTCGATGTCATGATGCTCTCGCCGCCCACCGTCATTACCTATGTGGAGTCGGGCAAGGTCCGGCCCATTGCCTTTACCGGCGAGTCGCGCTCCAAGGAATTCCCCGACGTCCCGACCATGAAGGAAGCGGGCCTTGATGATTTCGTGGTGATGAGCACCTGGGCGGGGTGGTTCGCCCCGGCCGGCACGCCGCCCGACGTGGTGAACAAGCTGGCCGCCGAAGCGGCAAAGGCGCTGAAGGCACCGGAGGTCGTGGAGGTCTTGACCAAGGGCGGCTTTGAACCCGATGGCCGTTCGCCCGAGGCATTTGCCGAGTTCGTGCGCCAGGAGGCAGAACGTTATGCACAGGTAGTGAAAGATGCCGGAATAGCACCGCAATAAGGGGGGCGGGACGCTAGAGCGTCCACCCCTGGCTCGCGGCCCAGTCGGAAATCAGCTGTTCGGTATCGCGGCCTTCCTGCTGCAACCACTCACAGAAATCGCCCGTCAGCGTGCGCGCCTTGAAGGTGAGCGCGCTGTTGGCGTAATAAGTGCGCCGCAGAATGCCCAGCGGGCCGAACGGCACGCACAAGCGGCCTGAAACAATCTCGTCAATCGCCAAGAACAGCGGCACCATGGCCAGCCCCAGCCCTTCCGACGCCGCCTGCAAGGCAAAGTACATCTGCTCGAAGCCCAGGGTGTTGGCGGGTTTCAGGCCCGGCACCCCGGCGGCCTCCAGCCATTCGCTCCACGCGTAAGGTTCCGTGGCATAGCTGATGAGCGTATGGGCCGCCAGGTCCTCAGGGTGAGCCAGCCGCAAGGTTTCTCGGAGGTCGACATGGCACACTGGCGCAATCAGCTCGGTCATGAATGGCACCGAGCGACAGTCCTCCAGCGGACCGTGCTGTCCGCGGATGGCCATATCGTAAATATTCTCCTGGAAATTGGGCGGTGTGAGCGACGTGGTCAGCCGCACCTCGACATCCGGGCGCTTGCGCTGAAAAACCGACAGCCGCGCGATCAGCCAGCGCATAGTGAAGGTTGGCGGCGCGTTCACGCGCAGCACAATCGGCGCCGCCTGCTGCATCACATACATTGACGACGTGGCCAGACGGTCGAGTATGGCCGTGACTTCATGCAAATAACCCCGCCCGGCTTCGGTAAGCGTGAGTTGCGACGGGGAGCGGTGAAACAGCGACACGCCCAGCCATTCTTCGAGCAAGGCGACCTGGCGGCTGACCGCACCGTGCGTGACGCTGAGCTCCGCCGCTGCTTTGGTGAAACTGACATGCCGCGCGGCGACCTCGAACGCGCGCACGGCATTCAGGGGGGGCAGCTTTCTCATGAGCCTCCTTTGCTAAGCGTTAGCGTGAGAATACATGACGTGACGCTACGCGAAATGCTTACTATAGCGCCCGGATGTCGTCAGTGCAGCCAGGTTGACCACGGGCCCAAGCGCAAGCCTCGTCCACCTCGCGGCCTACATGCCGCTCGGATGCGCCAGGCTTATCCTTCAGGCCGAGGTCAAGCGAGGCCGTGCCATAAGGCACTGGAGGCGCCAGATTCTCTCTTGCTCCACCACCCATACATCTATCAAAGAGGGCTGCTTAAAAAGCAGCCCTTTCCCGTTGAACGCCGTTCGCCAACTTGGCGGTGCACTGGACTGTTTACACGTCCAAGTTGCTCGCCAGCTTCGCGTGCTGTTCAATAAAGGCGCGGCGCGGTTCAACATGATCGCCCATCAGCGTGGTGAAGATCTCATCGGCCGAAATGGCGTCTTCGATCTTGACCCGCATCAGGCGGCGCACTTGAGGATCCATCGTGGTTTCCCACAGCTGTTCCGGATTCATTTCGCCCAGCCCTTTGTAGCGCTGTTTGGACAGCGAGCGCTCGGCTTCATTGCGCAGCCATTGGATCGCTTCGCGGAAGCCTTTGACTTTCTGTTCGCGGCGCTTGTCGCCCTCACCGCGCTCGACCCGGCTTTCTTCCGAAACCAGGTTTTCAAACGTGGTGGCGGCATCATGCAAAATGCCGTATTCAGGGCCGCTGACAAAGGCTTGGTCAAGCACGCTGACACGGATATTGCCGAAGTGGTTGCGATGCACCTCCAGGCGGCGCTGCGGCGTCATTTCAATCCGCGCTTCGCCTTCAGCCTCGGTTTCCGCTTCCGGCTCGGCTTCCTTGACCGTCAACAACACCTTGACCAGACCCGGATGCGCCGGATCCACCAGGCGCTGCTCCAGGCTGGCGCGAGACTGTTCCGCCGCTTCCTGCGAACTCAGATCAATGACCTGACCGTGCACGATGGCGGACAAGGTGGGTTCGTCGATCTGGCGCGAGAGCCGGTCAATGACGGAAGCCGCCAAGTCATATTTGCGCGCCAGGATGGCCAGGGCGTCACCGGTAATGGGGTCGGCGCCTTCATGTGTAAACAGGCGGGCATCCTTCAAGGCCAGCTGCATCATGAATTCGGTTTCTTCCTCATCGTCTTTCAGGTAGCGCTCTTCACGACCCACCTTGACCTTGTACAGCGGCGGCTGCGCAATGTAGATGTATCCACGTTCAATCAGCTCGGGCATCTGGCGATAGAACAAGGTCAGCAGCAAGGTGCGGATGTGCGCGCCGTCTACGTCCGCATCGGTCATGATGATGATGCGGTGATAGCGCAGCTTGTCAATATTGAAATCCGGACCGATGCTGGTGCCGAGCGCGGTGATCAGGGTGGTGATCGCGTCAGAGTTGATCAGTTTGTCAAAACGGGCCTTCTCAACGTTCAACACTTTTCCGCGCAGCGGCAGAATGGCCTGGAACTTCCGGTCCCGGCCCTGCTTGGCCGAGCCGCCTGCGGAGTCACCCTCCACCAGGTAGATTTCGGATTTGGCCGGATCTTTTTCCTGGCAGTCGGCCAGCTTGCCGGGCAGGCCGGCGCCTTCCAGCACGCCTTTGCGGCGCGTCATTTCGCGGGCCTTGCGGGCGGCTTCGCGCGCCCGCGCCGCTTCCACAATCTTCGAGCAAACGGCTTTTGCGTCGTTTGGATTCTCCAGCAGCCAGGTTTCCAGCGTACGCGCCACCGCTTCTTCAACGGCCGGGCGGACTTCGGAGGAGACCAGCTTGTCTTTGGTCTGGCTGCTGAACTTCGGCTCGGGCACCTTGACCGACAGCACGCAGGTCAGGCCCTCGCGCATGTCGTCACCGGAGGTTTCGACCTTGGCTTTCTTGGCCAGATCGTTCTCGTTGATGTATTTGTTCAGGCTACGCGTCATCGCGGCGCGCAGGCCGGTCAAGTGCGTGCCGCCGTCGCGCTGCGGAATGTTGTTGGTGAAGCAGAGCACCGTTTCAGTGTAGCTGTCGTTCCATTGCATGGCCACTTCAACGCCAACGTCAATGCCGCCCGCGTTGGATTCGGTGGCCACCGAGAACACGTTGTTGTGCAGGACCGTTTTTGTTCTGTTGATGTAGTCAACAAACCCTTTGACGCCGCCGCTGAACGCAAAGTCTTCTTCCTTGCCCTGGCGCTCGTCAACCAGCTTGATCCGCACGCCATTGTTCAGGAAAGACAGTTCGCGCAAGCGCTTGGACAGGATTTCGTAGTGGTACTCCACTTTGCCGAAAATCTGCGGATCCGCCAGGAAGTGCACGCGGGTGCCGCGCAAGTCGCTGTCGCCTTCAACACTCAACGGCGCCACGCGAACGCCGCGCGAGAACTCCAGGTTGTGCTTCTTGCCATTGCGGTGGATGACCAGGCGCAGCCACTCGGACAGCGCATTCACGCACGACACGCCCACGCCGTGCAAGCCGCCTGAAACCTTGTACGAGTTCTGGTCGAACTTGCCGCCCGCGTGCAGCTCCGTCATGACGATTTCCGCGGCGCTGCGCTGGAATTCGTCATCTTTGTGGATATCGGTGGGAATGCCACGCCCGTTGTCGGTCACGGAGATCGAGTTATCCAAGTGGATGGTCACAACGATTTCATCGCAATGGCCGGCCAGCGCTTCATCAATGGCGTTATCGACGACCTCGAACACCATGTGGTGCAAGCCCGTTCCGTCTGACGTGTCGCCAATGTACATGCCGGGCCGCTTGCGGACCGCTTCCAGTCCTTTCAGGACTTTGATCGCATCCGCGCCGTAAGCGTCGGAGGCGCCAGGCGTCCGGGTGTTGATCGCAACCGGGGTAGACAGCGATGAAGACGGAATGGCTCCAGTCAGGGTAGTGGTGTTCTGTTCGGTCATAATTCAAATAACCCATCGCACGGCAGCTCAAAAGCCACCGTGCTGTTCAAATACAGGAGTGAGAACCGCGCGTTAAATACGCATCGGCATAACGACGTACTTGAAATCCGCCTCATCGGGAAGCGTGATCAGCGCGGAAGAGTTGGAATCCCCAACGCTCCACTGCACGCTTTCCGTTTTCAGATTGCCCAGCACATCAAGCAAATAGCTGACGTTGAAGCCGATATCAAGCGGTTCGAACAGGTAATCGATTTCAAGCTCTTCCTGTGCTTCTTCCTGTTCCGCGTTGCTGGTGGATATCTTCAGGACGTGATCCGCCATCTGCATCCGGACGCCCTTGAATTTATCGGTGGTCAGAATCGCGGCGCGCTGCAGACTGCGTTGCAGCGCATCCCGTGAAATCTGGAAGTGTTTGTCATAGCCGGTGGGCACGACGCGCTGGTAGTCAGGGAATTTTCCTTCGACCAGTTTCGAGATCAGCTCCACGTCTCCAAAACGGAAACGGATCTGGTTGGCGGCAACGTCAATCTCAATGGGATCTTCCGAGTCATCAAGCAATCGCAGCATTTCCAGCACGGTTTTGCGAGGGATGATGACGTCCTGGCGCGGCAGCTCATTTTCAGTTTCAAGCGCGCAGTAAGCAAGGCGATGGCCGTCCGTGGCCACGCAGCGGACAAACTTGCCATCCAATACCAACAGCATACCATTCAAGTAATAGCGGATGTCCTGCTGGGCCATGGCGAAGTGGACCATGTTCAGCAAATGCTTGAATGACTTCTGCGTCAGGGTCAGTGAGGCATTCCAGGTGCTGGGCTGCGCCACTGTTGGAAACTCTTCCGCGGACAGTGTCTGCAAGGCGAAGCGGGACCGGCCCGATTGCACCGAGAGTTTCTTGTTGGCCAGCGCCAGCGAGACATCGCCGGTATCTGGCAAGGCGCGGAGAATGTCGAGCAGTTTGCGGGCGGCAACCGTCGTTGACTCAGACGCATCACCCACGCCGAAATCCGCATGGGTGGTGATCTGAACCTCGATATCCGTGGACACGAATGAAACCCGGCTCCCTTCTTTGCGCAACAGGATGTTGGCGAGGATGGGGAGCGTATGCCGCCGCTCAACAATACCTGAAACAATGGAAAGCGGCTTCAAAACGGCATCACGAGAGGCCTTGACCAATTGCATATCCAATCCTTTTTGGGTTGGTGTTGATAACGGTTGTTCTGTACATCAACAAACTGTGTAAAACCTTCACTCTCAAGGCCCTGATGGGCCAAAGCATCCAAGCATAACCCGGAGATTCGCGCATTCCGATGGCAGCGGCGCGGCGTTTTTCCGGGGACTCATCCTTTCAGCGTCTGCTCCAGAACGTGCAGGGAATGGTTCAACTCGGCTTGCTTGGTCCGCGCCTCGGAAATCTTGCGCACCGCATGCAGAACCGTTGTATGGTCCCGCCCGCCAAACAGCTCGCCAATCTCCGGCAAGCTCTTCTGGGTCAGCTCCTTGGCCAGATACATGGCAATCTGGCGTGGCAAGGCAATATTGGCGGGTCGGCGTTTCGAATACATGTCCGCCACCTTGATCTTGTAAAAATCAGCCACGGTTTTCTGGATGTTCTCCACCGTGATCTGCCCATTCGAGACGGACAGCAAGTCCTTCAAGGCGTCCTTGCACACATCCACGGTAATCATCTTGCCGTGGAACTTGGCATAGGCCAGCACTTTGCGCAGCGCGCCTTCCAGTTCACGCACATTGCTGCGCAAATGCTTGGCAATGAAGAACGCCACCTCTTCCGGCAGATGGGCCGACTCGGTTTCCGCCTTTTTCAGCAGGATGGCCACGCGCATCTCAAGCTCGGGGGGTTCAATGGCGCAGGTCAGCCCCGAATCAAAGCGGGTGGTCAGGCGGTCTTCAATATTGGAGAGTTCGCGCGGATAGGTGTCACTGGTGATCACAATCTGCTTGCGCAGCGCAACCAGTGCCTCAAAGGCGTAGAAAAACTCTTCCTGCGTCCGGTTCTTGCCGGCAAAGAACTGGATGTCATCAATCAGCAGCAGATCCAGCGAATGATAATAGCGTTTGAACTCATCAAACGCTTTGCGCTGATAGGACTTCACCACGTCAGTGACGAACTGTTCCGCGTGGATGTAGCGGACGCGGACCGCCGGGTTCTCCGCCACCATGGCGTTGCCGATGGCATGGATCAAGTGCGTCTTGCCCAGGCCCACGCCGCCATACAGGAACAGCGGGTTGTAGGACGTGCCCGGGTTCTCGGCCACCTGGATGGCGGCGGCGCGCGCCAACTGGTTTGCCTTGCCGGTGACGAAATTGTCAAAGGTCAGCTGGGCATTGAGCCGGGAGCTTTCATAGATGCCGGTGGCTTCATTGAGGTCCGACTTGACGGCGGGCCGCCGGACCGGCTTGGGCTGAAGCGGCTCGGCCTCGCGCTCCGCAGCGGCCTGGGCGGCATGCTGCATGGCGCCGAGCGGCAACGGAATCGTGCCGCCGGTCAGCGGCGGGGCAACGCGCTTGACCGGCGCGGGCGCCGAGCTGCGGCTTGCCTGCGCCGGCGCCATCGCGGCGGCGCTTCGGCCGGGCGTGTCCAGTTCGATCTTGACCGTGATGTTGCGCTGGTACCAATCGCAGGCAATGGATTCAATCCTGCCTGAAAAATTGCTGCGCACCCAATCCATCTTGAAACGATTGGGTGCGGCCAGACGCAGTACGCCCTGCGCCTCATCAAAGCCGATGGGCACTAAAGGGCGGATCCAGGCACCG
>JBAYOI010000150.1:0-7281 GCA_041678365.1 Pigmentiphaga sp.
CCAGTTCGTCAATGTGCGGCTCCATCTGGGCAGTCTGAAGGATCTCGTCATCGCGCCCTCGGCCGCGGTGATGCGCGGCACCCCGGGCGCCTATATGTTCGTGGTTGACGACAATGACACGGTCCGCATGCGCGTGCTGGACATTGCCATGGACGAGGGTGACCGCGTTGCCGTGCGCGCTGGGCTGAAACCGGGCGACCGTTATGTGGTGGAAGGGCTGGACCGCTTGCGGGAAGGCGCGCGCGTCACGGTGCAGGGCGCGGCCGTTGCCACCCCGGCGCCGCCGCCCGGAGAGGCGGTTCAGGCCGCCCAGACCGCCAACCCGGGACAAAACAGACACCCCCGGCAAAATGCCACGACTGGCACGAACAATAACGCCACCACCGGACCGCGCCCGCAATGAACCCGTCCCGGCTCTTTATCCTGAGGCCTGTTGCCACCACGCTGGTCATGGTAGCGCTCTTGCTGGCGGGCATCCTCGCCTACCGCATGCTGCCGGTGTCCTCCTTGCCCGAGGTGGATTACCCGACCATCCAGGTGGTCACCGACTATCCCGGCGCCAGCCCCGACACCATGGTGTCGTTGGTGACTTCACCGCTGGAGCGCCAGTTCGGCAGGATGGCGGGATTGGCCCAGATGAGTTCGGTCAGCTCGGGCGGCGCGTCCGTCATTACCCTGCGCTTCAATCTGGATTTACCGCTGGAAACCGCCGAGCAGGAGGTCCAGGCCGCCATCAACGCCAGCTCGAGCCTGCTGCCGAACGACCTGCCCGCCCCGCCCATCTACAACAAGGTCAACCCGGCTGACACGCCCGTCGTCACGCTGGCAATCAGCTCGCCCACCCTGCCGCTCCACCAAGTCCGGGACCTGGTGGATACACGAGTGGCGCAGAAATTGTCACAGATCCAGGGCGTCGGACTGGTCAGCATTGCGGGCGGCCAGCGGCCCGCCGTTCGGATCCAGGCCAATCCACAAGCGCTGGCCGCCTATGGCCTGAACCTGAGCGACGTGCGCAGCACAATTACCGGCGCCAACGTCAACCAGCCGAAAGGCAACTTCGACGGTGCCCAGCGGGCGACCACGCTGGATGCCAATGATCAGCTGAAATCCATTGAGCAATACCATGACCTGATCATCAGCTACAGCAACCAGTCTCCGCTGCGCCTGAAAGATGTGGCCACGATCAGCGAAGACGCCGAGAACGTCCGGCAAGCGGCCTGGGCCAACGGCAAGCCCGCCATCCTGCTCAATATTCAGCGCCAGCCGGGCGCCAACGTAATCCAGGTCGTGGACCGCATCCAGGCCCTGCTGCCCACGCTGGCCGACGCGCTGCCCGCCACCGTGGACCTTGCCGTGCTTTCTGACCGGACCGAATCGATCCGCAGCGCCATCAAGGACGTCCAGTTTGAACTGATGCTGGCTATTTCGCTGGTCATCCTGGTGACCTTCCTGTTCCTGCGCAACTGGATGGCTACCTTTATTCCCAGCGTGGTCGTGCCGCTTTCCTTGATCGGCACCTTCGGCATCATGTATCTGGCAGGCTTCAGCGTGAACAACCTGACGCTGATGGCGCTGACCATCGCCACCGGCTTCGTGATCGACGACGCCATCGTCATGATCGAGAACATCGCCCGCTATCTGGAAGAAGGGCATTCGCCTTTTGAAGCCGCGATGAAAGGTTCGAAGCAGATTGCCTTCACGCTGGTGTCGCTGACCTTCTCGCTGATTGCCGTGCTGATCCCGCTGTTGTTCATGGGCGACGTGATCGGCCGCCTGTTCCGCGAGTTCGCCATTACGCTGGCGGTGTCCATTCTCATCTCCCTGGTGGTGTCATTGAGCCTGACGCCGATGATGTGCGCGAAATTCCTGCGCCACACCCCGGAGCGGGAACAAGGACGCTTCTATGTCAAAAGCGGCGAATTTTTTGACCGCCTGATTGCCGCCTATGACCGGGGCCTGCAACACGTGCTGCGGCATCAGCCGCTGACGCTACTGGTGGCGCTGGCCACCCTGGCGCTGACCGTGCTGCTATACATCTGGGTGCCCAAGGGCTTTTTCCCGACCCAGGACACCGGTGTCATCCAGGCGGTGACGCAAGCCAACGAATCCGTCTCGTTCAAGGCCATGGCCGAACGCCAGCAGGCGGCGGTCGAGGTCATCCTGCGCGACCCGGATGTGTATGGCCTGTCCTCATTCATTGGCGTGGACGGCACCAACGCCACACTGAACAGCGGCCGCATCCAGATCAACCTGAAGCCCCACGGTGAACGGCAGGCCTCGGCGCAAGCCATCATCACCCGCCTGCAGGAACAGCTCGCTCCTCTGGACGACATCACGCTGTACATGCAACCGGTGCAGGATCTCACCATCGAGGACCGCGTCAGCCGCACCCAATACCATTTCACGCTACAGAACCCCGATCAGGAAGAGCTGGGCGTCTGGACCCGGCGCCTGGTCGACGCGCTGAGCGGCGCGCCCGCCTTGCAAGAGGTCACCCATGACCTGCAAGACCAGGGCCTGCAAACCTATATTGACATTGACCGCAGCGCCGCCAGCCGGGTTGGCGTTTCCGTTTCGGACATCAACAACGCTCTGTATGACGCACTCGGCCAGCGGCTCATTTCAACCATCTTCACGCAATCCAATCAGTACCGGATCGTGCTGGAGGTCATGCCGCAGTTCCGTCAGTCCCCCGCCTCGCTGTCCCAGATTTACGTGCGCACGCGGGACGGCGCACAAATCCCGATCACCCATCTGGCCACGATTTCCGAACGCAAGACCGCCCTGGCGATCAGCCGCCTGGGCCAGTTTCCGGCCTCGACCGTTTCATTCAATCTGGCGCCGGGCGTCTCGTTGAGCGAAGCCGTGGACACCGTCCACCAGACGCAGGCCGAGATCGGCATGCCGATTGGCATCCAGACCCGCTTCCAGGGCGCGGCGGAAGCCTTCAATGCCTCGCTGGACAGTACGCTGATGCTGATCCTGGCCGCGGTGATCACGATGTACATCGTGCTCGGCATCCTGTATGAAAGCTTCATCCACCCGGTCACGATTCTGTCCACGCTGCCGTCAGCAGGCGTGGGCGCGCTCCTGTCATTGATGCTGGTCGGCAAAGAGCTGGACATGATCGGCATCATCGGCATTATTTTGTTGATCGGCATCGTCAAGAAGAACGCGATCATGATGATCGACTTCGCGCTGGATGCCGAACGCAATGAAAACCTGCCGCCCGAGCAAGCCATCCACCAGGCCGCGCTGCTGCGTTTCCGGCCCATTCTGATGACGACGTTTGCCGCGCTGTTCGGCGCGCTGCCGCTGATGCTGGCGTCGGGCAGCGGCGCCGAACTGCGTCAACCGCTGGGCTTGGTGATGGTCGGCGGCCTGCTGGTCAGTCAGGTGCTGACCTTGTTCACCACGCCGGTGATCTACCTGATGTTCGACCGTCTCAAGCAGCGCTTCCAAGCGCGGCGCGCGGACCCGGCACAAGCGGGGCCGGTCTGAGCATGAATATTTCCGCGCCCTTCATCCACCGGCCCGTTGCCACGGTCCTGCTGTCCATCGCTGTCGTGCTGGCGGGCTTGCTGGCGCTGCGCATGCTGCCGGTTGCGCCGCTGCCGCAAGTGGACTTCCCCACCATCTCGGTCAGCGCCAGCATGCCGGGCGCAAACCCCGAGACCATGGCTTCCAGCGTGGCCATGCCGCTTGAGCGGGCCTTGGGCACGATTGCCGGCTTGACGGAAATCACCTCCCGCAGCAGCCAGGGATCCACCAATATCACCCTCCAATTCGAGCTGGACCGCGACATCAACAGCGCAGCCCGGGACGTGCAAGCCGCCATCAACGCCTCGCGCAGCATGCTGCCCTCCTCGTTGCGCAACAACCCCACTTACACCAAGCGCAACCCGACCACCGCGCCCATCATGATCCTGGCGCTGACCTCCACCTCCAAGACGCCCGGCGAAATGTACGACTTCGCCTCCACCGTGATGGCGCAGCGCATCGCGCAGATCAAGGGCGTCAGCGAGGTCCAGGTGGGCGGCGCCTCCCTGCCCGCGGTGCGGGTGGACATCAATCCCGGCCAGACCAATCAGTACGGGATTTCGCTCGACACCATCCGCCAGGCGCTGAGCAATGCCAATGCGCACGGCCCGAAAGGGGTCCTGGAAAACGACCAACAGCACTGGCAGGTGGCGGTCAACGACCAACTGCGCAGCGCGGCGCAATATCAGCAGATCGTCGTCAGTCACCAGGAGGGCACGCCGGTCTTCCTGAAAGATGTGGCCCACGTGTTCGACTCGGTCGAAGACTTGTTCAACGCGGGCTTCTACAACGACCGGCCCGCCATCTTGCTGGTGGTCAGCCGCCAGGCCAGCGCCAACGTGATAGAAACCGTGGACCTGATCAAACAGGCCTTGCCTGAAATGCGCGCGCTGCTGCCTGACGGGGTGTCGCTGAACATTGCCCAGGACCAGACGCCCAACATCCGCGCCACCCTGAAAGAGGCCGAACTGACCCTCATCGTCGCAGTGATCCTGGTGGTGCTGGTGGTGCTGCTCTTCCTGCGCAATGTGCGGGCCGCGCTGATCCCGACCATGGCCGTGCCGATTTCGCTGATCGGCACCTTCTCGGCCATGTATCTGCTCGGCTACTCGTTGAATACGATGTCCTTGATGGCGCTGATTGTTGCCACCGGCTTCGTCGTGGACGACGCCATCGTGGTGCTGGAGAACATCGCCCGCTACATTGAAGGCGGCCTGACGCCCGTGCAGGCGGCGTTGAAAGGCGCGCGGGAAGTGGGCTTTACCGTGCTTTCAATGAGTCTTTCCCTGATCGCGGTGTTCATCCCCATTTTGTTGATGGGCGATATTGTCGGGCGTTTGTTCAAGGAATTTGCGGTCACCTTGTCCGTGGCGATTCTGGTGTCGCTGCTGGTATCGTTGACGCTGACGCCGATGATGTGCGCGCGGATGCTGCGCTCCAACCATGATCTCAGCAAAGAGAATGCCTTGAGCCGCCTGCTTGGCAAGGCCTTGCACCGATTGACCATCGGCTATGCGCATACCCTCGCCTGGGTGATCAACCATGCGCGGTTAACGCTGCTGGTGCTGCTGGCGGTCATTGGTTTGAACGTCTATTTGTACGTGGCGATCCCGAAAGGATTTTTCCCGGAACAGGATACCGGACAACTGGTGGGCGCCGTGCGCGCGGACCAGGGGACCTCGTTCCAGGCCATGCAGCCCAAACTGGATTACTTCCGCCGCATCATCATGAACGATCCCGCCGTTGAGAGCATCACCGGTTACAGCGGCGGGCGCGGCGGCAGCCACAGCAGCTTCACCATGATCCAGCTCAAGCCGCTGGCCGAACGCGACGGCGTGTCCGCCTTCGACGTGGCCAACCGCCTGCGCCTCCAGCTCTCCGGCCTGCCGGGGTCATCCATGTTCCTGATGCCGCGCCAGGAGATCAGGATTGGCGGACGCCAGAGCAATTCAGCTTACCAATATTCCTTGATGGCCACTGAAGTCGCCGATCTGAAAACCTGGATGCCGCGCGTCCAACAGGCGCTGGCCGCGCTGCCCGAACTGGTCGACGTCGACTCCACCGTCGAGGACCGCGGCCGACAGATTTCACTGGATATCGATCGTGAGGCGGCCAAGCGCCTGGGCGTGGAAATGTCCGCGATTGCCGCCGTGCTGCAGAACTCGTTCAGCCAACGGCAGGTGTCCATGATCTACAACGACTTGAACCAGTACCGTGTCGTGATGGAAGTGGACATGCGCTTTGCCCAGAACGTCCAGGCCCTTGAGCACGTCTACGTCATCAACGCCGAAGGCAGCCGGATCCCGCTCACCGCCTTCGCCAGTTGGCGGCCATCCAACGCGCCGCTGAGCGTCTCGCACGAGAGCCAGTTCGTTGCCGACACCATCTCCTTCAACCTGGCCGAAGGCGTTTCACTTGAACAAGCCACCCAGGCCATCGAGTTTGCCGTGGCCAGCATCGGCTTGCCGAGCGACAAGATCCAGGCCAGTTTTGCCGGTACCGCCCGCGCGCTGCAAAAAACCCTGGAGTCGCAGCCCTGGCTGATCCTCAGCGCGCTGCTGGCCATGTATCTGGTGCTTGGCATTCTGTATGAAAGCACCATCCATCCGTTGACGATTCTGTCCACGCTGCCGTCGGCGGGCCTGGGCGCCCTGCTGGCCT
Organism: Pigmentiphaga sp.; assembly: GCA_041678365.1. Classification (GTDB taxonomy): domain Bacteria; phylum Pseudomonadota; class Gammaproteobacteria; order Burkholderiales; family Burkholderiaceae_B; genus Pigmentiphaga. The sequence goes on from JBAYOI010000150.1 coordinate 6,202, forward strand.
TGATGGCGCTCGACAAGGAGTTCTCGCTGATCGCGCTGATCGGCGTCTTCCTGCTGATCGGCATCGTCAAGAAAAACGCGATCATGATGGTGGACTTCGCGCTGAACGCCGAGCGGCAACAGGGTCTGAGCCCGCGCGAGGCCATTTATCAGGCCAGCCTGATGCGGCTGCGGCCGATCCTGATGACGACGATGGCGGCGGCGCTGGGCGCCGTGCCGCTGATGCTCGGCAGCGGCGACGGCGCGGAACTGCGCCAGCCGCTCGGGATCACGATTGTGGGCGGCTTGCTGGTCAGCCAGGTGCTGACGCTCTATACCACCCCCGTCATCTACCTCTATCTTGACCGCATGCGTCACTGGACCTTGCGCAAATTTTCTTCCCGCTCTCCCGTTGCGTCCGTGGCAGGAGAATAACCATGCGAACCTCTTCAACCGTGCTCCCCACCCTCTCCGTTTCGCCACGCCGCGCCCGCCCGAGCATGCCGCTACGCGGCCTGCTCGCCGCAGGGCTGGCCTTGCTGCTCAGCGCCTGCGCGGTCGGCCCTGATTATCATCGGCCCGACATTTCACTGGGCCAGACCTTCAAGCATGAAGAAGGCTGGAAACTTGCCGCACCGCAGGATGATTTGCCGCGCGGCGCCTGGTGGGCGAACTACCAGGATCCGGTGCTGAATCAATTGATGGAGCAAATTGAAGCGTCCAACCTGACGCTGGAACAAAGCCGCGCCCAGATTCGCCAGGCCCAGGCCAGCCTGGGCAGCACGCGCAGCGCCGGTTTTCCAAGCCTTGATGCATCAAGTTCTGCCACGCGCAGCTCGAATAACAATTCAAATAACACAGGCACGTCCAGCCGCAGTTCGACCGCCACCCAATACAGCCTGTCCCTTGGCGTCAGTTGGGAACTCGACCTATGGGGCCGAGTCGCCCGCGGCGTTGAGGCAGCCGAAGCCAGCATGCAGGCCTCGATGGCGAACCTGGCCACGACCCGCCTCGGTCTGCAAGCCGCGTTGGCGCGCAACTATTTCCAGTTGCGCGTCATGGATGAAGAAAAAAGGCTGCTGGAAGAAACCATCAAGCTCTA
>JBAYOI010000151.1:0-7276 GCA_041678365.1 Pigmentiphaga sp.
CGGGCTGCCATAAATAGGCGCCCAGCCACGCGCTGGGCTCGAAATGATAGCCCGTTTCTTCCAGCACTTCGCGGATCACCGCCTGCTGCAGCGATTCCCCCTGCTCCAGGTGCCCGGCGGGCTGATTCCATTGCAGGCCTTTATCCGTGTGCTCTTCAACCAGCAGGAACTGGCCTTCTTGCTCAATGACGGCCGCAACGGTGACGTGAGGTTTCCAGACCATGACATGCTCAACAACGTTACACCTTTCATTTTAACGGACCTTGCCGAAAGGACGCCGTTCCGCGCGTGAACGGATGGCTGGCCGGGACGCTACGGATGCGCGGGCAAGTCCGCTCCTGGCACCACCAAAGCAAAAAGGCGGTCCCCGCTCTCACGGGAAACCGCCTGTGTACATGGCGTTCAGACGTCAGCCGGGTTTAATCGACCTTGATGTTCTGTGCGCGAATGACCGCGCCGAAGCGCTCGGAGTCGCGTTTCGCAACCTGGTCAAACTCATCCGGCGTCATCGGTGCGGGCGCGCCGCCCATGACAGCAAGCTGGGATTTGAAGTTGTCGCTGCGCACGATCTTGGTGATTTCAGTGTTCAGCTTTGTGACGATCTCTTGCGGCGTACCGGCCGGAGCGTAAATACCGAACACGGTATCAGCCTCAAAACCTTTCACGCCCAGCTCATCCAGCGTGGGCGTATTGGGAAACTCGGCCGCACGCTCCATGCTGCCCACCGCGATCAGATTCAACTTGCCCGCCTTGACGTGCGGCAGGGCAACGCCCGGATCAAACGCATAGTCAACCTGTCCGGCAAGCAGATCCTGCAGGGCCGGGCCCGCGCCGCGATACGGAACGTGAATACCGCGCACGCCCGTGGCCTGCTCAAGCAAGGCCATGCCCAGGTGCGGCGAACTGCCGTTGCCCGGCGAGGCATAGCTCAGCTTGCCCGGATTGTCTTTGATCTTCTTCAGGAAGCCTTCGAGGTCGGACGGCATTTTGTCTTCACGCGCAACCAGATACAGCATGACTTTGGCCACAGCGGCCACCGGCGTCAGATCCTTGAGCGGATCGTAGCTCATGCTGGAATAGAGGTGCGGGTTGACCGACACCATGCTGCCCGAACTCATCAGCAAGGTATAGCCATCCGACGCGGCCTTGGCGACGTAATCACCGCCGATGTTGCCGTTGGCGCCGCCTTTGTTCTCCACGATGATGGTCTGGCCCAACGCATCCTGCAAGGGCTGTGCCACCAGACGCGCAATACGGTCAGCCGCGCCGCCGGGCGGGAAGTTGACGACCAGGCGGACCGGTTTGTCTGGATAATTCTGTGCAATGGCGGGCGCGGCGGCGCCTGCAACAAGCGCTGCACCAAGGGTCAACGCAACGCGACGAGTAAAGGAATGCTTCATCTCACAGTCTCCTGTTTTTTATAGTGAACCGCTGCGGCGCCGGAGGCCGCAGCGGGTGCCTCGACAAAGACCCTGTTTGGTCCGTGCCGGGATCAGAACGGATAATGGCGCGGCGTGGTCTGGACGGTAATCCAACGCAAGTCCGTGAACTCATGGATACCCGCGGCACCGCCGAAGCGGCCGATACCGCTGCTTTTCACGCCGCCAAACGGCATCTGCGCCTCATCATGAACGGTGGGTCCGTTGATGTGGCAAATACCGGACTGAATGCGGCGCGACACATTCATCGCCCGGGCAATGTCACGGCCGAACACGGCCGAGGACAAACCATATTCGGTGTCGTTCGCGCACTCGACCGCCTCATCCACGCCATTGACGCGGACGATCGGCTTGACCGGACCGAACGACTCTTCCGAGTAGATGTCCATGTCCGGCGTCACGCGATCCAGCACCGTGGCGGGCATCAGCGTGTTCTCGGCCTTGCCGCCGCACACCAGCACCGCGCCTTTGGCCAGCGCGTCATCAATCAGGCGGTTGCAGCGCTCGACCGTTGCCATGTCAACGACGGAACCCAGCACAGCGGGCCCTTTGCGCGGGTCCTGCAAGGGCAGGCCCTTGGCTTTTTCCGCAAACTTGGCAACGAACTCGTCCGCAATCGCTTCGTCAACGATGATGCGCTCAGTGGACATGCAGATCTGGCCCGAGTTGGCGAACGCGCCGAAAGCCGCGCCATTGACCGCTTCCTCAATGTTGGCGTCATCCAGCACGACGAACGGCGCCTTGCCGCCGAGTTCCAGCACGACCGGCTTCAAGTGCTTGGCGCAGGTCTGGGCGATGATCTTGCCGACCTTGGTGGAGCCGGTGAAGTTCACGCGGCGCACGGCCGGGTGGGCGACAATGGCTTCCACCACAGCGCCCGCATCAGCGGGGGCGTTGGTGATGAAGTTGACCACGCCAGCCGGGAAGCCGGCGTCGTTCAATGCTTCAACGATCAGGCCGTGGGTGGCCGGGCACAGCTCGGACCCCTTGAACACCACGGTGTTGCCGCAAGCCAGCGGCACCGCCAGCGCGCGCACGCCCAGAATGACTGGCGCGTTCCACGGCGCAATACCCAACACGACACCGGCCGGTTGACGGATGGCCATGGCCAGGCTGCCCGGGACGTCAGAGGGAATCACTTCGCCATTGATCTGGGTTGTCAGCGCGGCGGCTTCAAGCAACATGCCCGCCGCCAGATGCACGTTGAAGCCCGCCCACATGGCGGCGGCGCCGGTCTCGCCGGCCATGGCGGCGATGAACTGATCCGTCTTGGCTTCCAGCGCCTGGGCGGCTTTCATCAACAAGGCGCGGCGTTCGCCGGGGCCGGTATTCTGCCAGGTCTTGAACGCTTCGGCGGCTGCCTCAACAGCACGCACCGCATCAGCGGGCGTGGCGGCGGGCGCTTTGGTGGAAACGCTGCCGTCCAGCGGATTGCGCCGCTCGAACGTGGCGCCATTCTCGGCATTCTCTGATTTGCCGTTGATGAGCATGGAAATCGATTGCATGGATTATCTCTCCAACCAGGTGATTTTTAAAACGTCTTGGGTTCAGGCAACCACCACATCCACCAAGGTGGGCTTGGGCGATGCGATTGCTGCCTTCAGGGCTGCCGCCAACGCGTCAGCACGCTCAACACGCACGCCTTCCAGACCATGGCCTTTAGCCAGCGCGACGAAATCCAGCTTGGGCAGGTCCGTTCCTTTCAACGCCTCGTCCGGACCGAAGCCGAACGTGGGCGCAAACTCTTTCAAGGCAGCATACCGGCCATTATTGATAATCACAAAGGTAATCGGCAAGCCAAGTTCCGCCGCGGTCCAGAGGGCCTGGATCGAGTACATGCTGGAACCATCCCCGATCACGGCAATGACCTTTTTGTCCGGCTTGCCCAGCGCCACGCCGACGGCGGCGGGCATGCTGTAACCCAGGCCGCCTGAATCCATGGTGTAGAAGGTTTCAGACTGCAGAATGGGCAAGTACTGGTGCATGACCGGGCGGGCGCTCGGCGCTTCTTCCACGATGATGGAGTCCGGCGCGCGCAGCTCGGCCAGGGTCTGCAACAGGAAAGCCGTGGTCATTGGCGAACCGGGTTCGGCACGCGGCGCGGGCTTGCGGCCCTCGGGCATGACGCGCTCCTTCGGCGCGGGACGCTGCAGCAAGGCGTGCACGCCCGCCTTGACGTTGCCGACCGCTGCATTGCCGACCGGCGCCCAGGAAGCAGTATTGGGATCATCAGTCAGCTGAATCAGCTCAGCGCCGTCAGGTAGGTGCGGACCGAAACCCTCAACGTGATAGGTGAAGGCGGGCGCGCCGATGGCGAAAATCAGATCATGGCCCGACAGCAGGTTCACGATTTTTTCGCGCATGGCGGGCAGGAAACCGGCAAACTGCGGATGATCTTCCGGGAAGCCGCAACGGCCGGACATGGGTGCAACGAATACCCGGGCGCGATGACGCTCGGCCAGCGCCACCACCTCATCCCAGGCGCCTGCGCGATCCACCGCACCGCCGATCATGAAGGCGGGGCGATCGCAGGCATCAAGCTGCTGGCCGATCAGATCCAGCATGGCCGAGTCCGGCTGCGTCAGCTGGCTGACGGTACGCGCCTTGACCGGCTCGCATTTGCGGCTCCAGTCATCCGCCGGGACCGAGACCAGCACCGGACCGCGCGGCTCCTGCATGGCAATGTAATAGGCGCGGGCAATGGCCAGCGGCACGTCTTCACCCCGAGCCGGTTCGCAGCTCCACTTGACGTAGGGCTTGGCCAGCTCCGTGGGCTGGTTGGAAAACAGGAAAGGCTCGAACGGCAGGATGGAACGGGACTGCTGGCCCGCCGTGATCACCATCGGCGTGCGATTCTTGAACGCCGTGAAAATATTGCCCATGGCGTGGCCCACGCCAACCGCCGAATGCAGGTTCACGAACGACGCATTACGGGTTGCCTGGGCATAGCCTTCGGCCATGCCGACAACGACGGACTCCTGCAGGCCCAGCACGTATTGGATGTCGTCGGGGAAATCAAGGAACAACGGCAGTTCCGTGGAACCGGGATTGCCAAAAATCTTGGTGATATTGAACTGACGGAGCAGATCAAGGACGGCTTGTTGAACCGTCACTTCTTTCTGCTGATTTCCGCTGGACACTGACATGACACATTCTCCGTGAAAACCCGCTCACCGTTCGATACGAGTGAGGATACTTGTCAAGTATTGCAATGAATCTTATGCTTTGAAAATGCTTTTTTGCGACAAAGTCATGCCGTTTGTGCATGACCCATTTTTTCAACAGAAGTTCGAGGGTAAACCCCATAATGAGCTTTGATATCAAGCACTTGACTGCATTCATCAGCGTTGCGCGAGGGGGGAGTCTGGGCCGGGCGGCCCATGCGCTGAACATCACGCAACCCGCCCTGAGCCGCACCATCCGCAGGCTCGAGGATCAGGTGGGCGCCCCCTTGTTTGAGCGTTATACCACCGGCATGGTGCTGACCCCCGCGGGGCAGGCGCTGCTGCCGCATGCGGAGAGCCTGCAGCACGAAGCGGAGCTGGCGATTGAAACCATCAATGAATTGCGCGGCCTGACACGCGGCACGATCCGCGTCGGGGCCGTGGCCAGCGTCATCAGCCAGTTGCTGCCGATGGCCATTGCCCGGGTGCTGGAGCGCTGGCCCCGCTTGCAGATTGAAATGGCTGAAGGGGTCGGAGACATCCTCAGCGGTGCGCTGCTGCGCCATGAAATCGATCTGGTGATCAGCACCGAACTGCCGCCGCATCCCGATATCCAGCGCTTCAGCGAACTGTTCTGGCACGACACGAACACGATTGTTGCCGCCAGCAATCACTCGCTGCGCCAGCAGCCCCGGCTGCATATGGCGGATATCGCGCAGGAAAAATGGGTGATCCCGCCGCGCGGCACCGCGCCGTACCAGGAACTGCATGCACTGTTCACGCAGTATCAGTTGTCCGCGCCGGATATTGTGGTGGAAACCCGCTCGATCACGGCCTGCAAGGCGCTCGTTGCGCACGCCGGTTTCCTGAGCTGGATGCCGATCCCGATGTATTCGCCCGAGCAGCAGGCAGGCCTGGTGGCGCCGCTGGAGGTGGAAGGTTCGCGCCAGCATCGTCAGCTCTTCGTGTTTCATCGCAAGCAAGGCATCTTGCCGCCACCGGCGCTGAAACTGCTGGAAGCCTTGCGCAGCTTCCCCGCGGAGGTGCCGACCTGATCAGGATTGAGGCTTCAACAATTTGCCGGGGTTCATGATATTGAATGGGTCAAACGCCTGCTTGATGCGCCGCATCCACGCAATGGTTTCCGCGCCGTGCTCTTCAATGATGAAATCCATTTTGTGCAGGCCCACGCCGTGCTCACCGGTGCAGGTGCCGTCCATCTGGATGGCGCGGCGAACCAGACGCTGGTTGACGGCCTCGGCCTCTTCCCACTCCGTTGGGTTGGCGGGATCGATCAACATCTGAACGTGGAAGTTGCCATCGCCAACGTGGCCGACCACGCAGCTGGGAAAGCTGGCCTGGGCCAGGTCCGCATTGGTTTGCGCAATGCATTCCGCCAGCCGGGAGATCGGCACGCAGCAATCGGTGCTGATGGCGGTGGCGCCGGGACGCAGCTGCAACGTGGCGAAATAGGCATTGTGCCGCGCCGTCCACAGCCGGTTGCGGTCTTCCTGGTGAGTGGCCCATTCAAAATCCTGGCCGTCAAACTCGTGGCAGATATCCTGCACGGTCTGCGCCTGCTCGGTCACGCCCGCGGGTGAGCCGTGAAACTCGAACAGCAGCATCGGCCCCTCATGCAACGCCAATTTGCTGTAGAGATTGACCGCGCGCACGGTATGCGTGTCAAGCAGCTCGACCCGGGCGACCGGGATGCCCAGCTGGATGGTCTGGATGACGGCCGCCACCGCTTGGTCCACACTCGGAAATCCGCAAATGGCCGCCGACACGGCTTCCGGCTGCGGATATAGCTTGACCGTGACCTCGGTGATCACGCCAAGCGTGCCTTCACTGCCGATCAACAAGCGGGTCAGGTCATAGCCGGTTGAGGATTTCTTGGCGCGGCTGGCCGTTTTGATCAGTTCGCCATCCGGCATCACCGCGCGCAAGGACAACACGTTTTCACGCATCGTGCCGTAGCGGACCGCATTGGTGCCGCTGGCGCGCGTGGCGCACATGCCGCCCAAGGTGGCGTCCGCGCCGGGATCAATCGGGAAGAACAAACCGGTGTCCCGCAAATAGTCGTTCAACTGCCGACGCGTCACGCCCGCCTGCACCGTTACGGTCAGGTCTTCCGGCTGCACGGCCAGAATCTGGTTCATTTCAGACAGATCCAGCGTCAGCCCGCCCCGGACCGCCAGGATATGCCCTTCCAGCGACGACCCCGCGCCGTAGGGAATCAATGGCACCCGATGTTCAGCGCAAGCACGCACCACCTGCCGCACGTCTTCATTGCTGTGAGCACGAACCACCGCCTGCGGCGGCATCGGCGGAAACGGCGACTCATCCCGGCCATACTGATCCCGCACGGCCTGAGCGACGCTGAAACGGGAACCGAACTGCTGCTCGAGCGTGTCAACAAACGCGCTTGGCAAAGGAGGGAAAGCAGGCATATCGGCGCCCATGGTTGGTGGTGACATAGGTATTATGCGTTCGCGAGCAGAGCCCGCTCCATAAGAAACTGTCCCCATTCAGAGAAGAACCTCGGCCCATCCAGGACACCGTGGATCCGGCTCCGCCGGTCCACCGGTGTCGCCCCCTTGAGGGGGCGCGCGAAGCGCGTAGGGGGTGGGCCTTACTTACTGGCGCTGGCGGCCAATAGGCGACGGGCCTTGA
>JBAYOI010000152.1:0-7235 GCA_041678365.1 Pigmentiphaga sp.
CCTCGTAGCGCGCCAGCGCCTGATCCAGCACCTCGTGCAAGGCGGCATCCGGCTCGGCTTCCAGGCCGCCGTTCAGTTTGCTGGCTCCGGCCAGTCCGGCCGGGCTCGCAAATTCCGCCGCCATCCACTGCGCCAAGGCGGCGGACAAGGGATAGGCCTGCTGGCGCCAATAGTCCTTGAACAGCTCGTCGATTACACTGCCCTGATCGGTGACCAGCGTCGGATTGAACACACTGCCGCTCTGGAAGGCGTGCTCGCGCAGCATCCGATAGCACCAGCTGTGGATGGTGGAAATGGCCGCGTCGTCCATCCACAAGGCGGCTTGCTCCAGCACCCGGGCGCAGCGCGGCCATTGCTCCTCGGGATAATCAGCGCGCAGCTCCTTCAGGAAATCATCGCCGTGGGCGCCCGCCTCTTCACGGAAAAAGCGCGCGCCTTCCGTCAAGCGCTCACGGATGCGGCCCTTCAGTTCGAAGGTGGCGGCCTCCGTGAAGGTCATCACCAGGATTTCCGGCGGCGTCAGGGCGCGCGCAAATCCCAGGTCGTCTCCATGCCCAAGCACCAGACGCAGGTATAGCGCGGAAATCGTGAAGGTTTTGCCGGTGCCCGCGCTGGCCTCGATCAAGCGGGAACCCCACAGCGGGATTTGGCAGGCAAGCGAACGGGACTCAGTCATGAGACGGCAACGCGGGCATGTCGGCCAGGCGTCCTTCAAAATGCTCGATCATCGGGGCGTACAAGGCGTGGCTCCATTGCAAGAAGCGTTCGGTCTGGATGGCCTCCGGCAGCTCGGGGAACCAGGTGTACAGATAGGGATTGCGTTGCAGCAAAGACGGGCGCTGCGGCGAACCCAGGACCTCGTCCCGCGCTTTCTTGCGCATGGCGTCGCCGTCATCCTGCGCCAACAGCAATCCCGGCTCGGCGGCGCAATAAGGCATGGTCCGCATGCTGAGCTGATACAGCGCGAGCAGATGCGTCAGCACGGCCTGGGCAAGCGCTGGCGGCAACGCCTCAAATCGGGCCACCCCATCGGGTCCGACAAAAACCGTGCACACCGCTTGACCGCAGGCATTGGCCAGCACCTGGCGCAGCCAGGGCGCAATGAAGCGTTTGAACCGGGGCGTGCGCCGGTCGCCCAGGCCCAATTCGAAATAAGACAATTCAATCTGCGCTTGATCCGCTGCGCCCGTCCTCAGTTGACCCAGGCTGCCCACCACCCTGCCCTGCGGCGCCTGGAACTCAAGCAGGGTCTGCTCGAGCGGCCGCGGATAGTCTTGCAGCACGTTCTGCAAAGGACCATGGATGTCCAGCAGGGTTTTCTGGATGCGGGCCTGTTCAATGGCGGCAAATGGGCCCAAGGGCAACAAGCCCTGGCGCGCCAGCTGCATGAATGGCGCCGCCAGGGTTTGCTCCAGCGCTGCGCCAGGTGCCGCAGACTGGAGCAGCCGCAGCAGCGGCTGCGTGATCTGATAGGTGTCCAGACCCGCAATCACAAACGGTTCATCGTCCACGACCTCCTGTTCGGCCTCCGGCAAGACCACCTGCAAGCGCCGCCGGGACCAGCACGCCACCGGATCCCGGAGCAGATCGGCCAGCATGTCGAGCTCGATCGGATCGGGCAGCGCCGCATCCTCCAGCGTCTGGACCCGCAGGTCCTCCCGGGGGCTGGCCTCCACCATCGGCAGCCATTCGGCGGCGTAGGTGAACAGCGCGGCATCGCCGCTGAAATAGCGCGGGCTGAACGGTTGCAGGGGATGCTCGGTGGTCAGGGCCTGAACCAGGCTGAGACCGTCCTGGTCATAGACCTGGGACAGATAATCGCGCAACTGGCCCACCAGCACCGAGGGCGGACACTCGGCATTGTCGCGCGCCCGCTTGCCGACCCAACTGACATAAAAGCGATCCCGGGCGGACAACAGGGCTTCCAGCAACAGATAGCGGTCGTCGTCGCGGCGCGCGCGATCGCCGGGGCGCCAGTGCCGCACCATCAGGTCGAAGTCGGTCCGTTCCTGCACCCGCGGGAAGGCGCCGTCCGACATGCCGAGCAGGCACACCACCCGGAACGGAATGGCGCGCATCGGCACCAGCGTGCAGAAGTTGATGGCGCCCGCCATGAAGCGCTGCGAGAGTTGGGGCTGATCCACCTTGGCCAGCCAGGACTCCCGAAACACCGCCAAAGGAATGGCTTCTTCCACCCGGGCATGCTCGACCTGTTCCAGCCAGGCTTCAGTCTGGCTGTTCAAACGGGCCAGCAAGGCCTGGTCGGCGTCCGTCTCGGCCAGGAAAAAGTGCTCGATCAGGAACTCGAGGTGACGCGCCCACTGGACCGGCGTGGCGGGCGCCGACAAGCGCTCAAGCGCCTCGTCCAGCGTCTTGACCAGCGCGCTGAGCGCGCCAATCAGAGCGGCATCCAATCCGCCCACTTCCCGATAAGGCGTGATGTCCTGGAAGCCGCGTTCGTCGTGCATGGCATAGCCGAGCAATAAACGCCGCAGGCCGAACAGCCAGGTATTGACGGTGGCGCTGGCATCCAGTCCCCAGCGCTGGCGGTGCGCGCCATCCAACCCCCAGCGTATGCCCGCGCCCCGCAGCCACTGCTTGACCAGCGGCAGTTGATGCAAGGCGATGCCAAAGCGCTGCCGGAAGGCGGGCACGTCAAGCCAATCCACCATCTGCGACAGCGTGAGCTTGGTGTCGGGCAGTTCCAGCAATTGCTCCAGCGCAATCAGCAGCGGGTCATTGCCGCGCTGCTTCAGATCGGCCAGCGTAAACGGCAGATAGCGCGGATCCTTGCGGTCCAGCAGGCCAAACACCGCCTGGATGTGCGGCGCATACACATGGATGTCCGGCACCATGACAATGACGTCACGCGGCTGTAGCGAAGGATCTTTGGAGAAATAATCCAGCAACTGGTCATGCAGCACCTCGACTTCCCGCTGCGGACTATGCGCCACATGAAAGCACACGGACTGATCATGCGGCTGGTATTGCGCGCCCCAACGCTCCCGGCTCTCGGCCACCGGGCGCAGTTCAAGAATGTCGTCCTGAAGCTGCTGCAGCACGGTGGCCTGCCCGTGCGAACTGAACAAATCCAGCCGCTGCTCCTGAAACAGCGCAAGCTTGCTGGCGTGGGCCGGGCCGTCAAACTGATCCATCAGGCCGATGTAGTCCCGTCCCTGTTTGCCCCACGCGGCCAGCAGCGGTTGGGCGTACTGATGCAACTGGTCCTCATCCAGCAGCTCGGGCAAGCCGGGCTTGCGCGCCTGGCGCCGGTGCTCGGCCCGCAGTAACTCCCGGTCTTCAATGATGTCCCCCCAGAAGTACTGGCAAGGGTTATGGACGAAGACCATGACCTGCACGAACTTGGACAGCGCCGCCAACGCTTCGAGCGATTGCGCGGGCAAGGCGCTCAGGCCGAACACCATGACGCGGCGCGGCAAGGCGGCGGGCCGCGCTGTGCTCTGTTCAAGTTGGGACACGAAGGCGCGGTGCACCCCGGCGCGCGTATCCCGCATGGCCGGGTCATCAATATCCCGCAACAGCAACCGCCACCAATCCGCCTGCCAGGCAGACACCTCGGGTAGCGCTTGCGCCTGGCCGTGCGCATCAATGAGGACGGCCTCGCCGCGCGCCCAGGCCTCGAGCCAGTCTGCCCGGTAGACCTGGTACTGGTCATACAGGTCAGCCAGCTTCTCCGCCAGCTGATAGCGTTTGCGCCCGGAACGGTCCGACGCCAGAAAGCGCCGCAGTTCATCAAACGACGCGTCCAGCGCTTCCGGATTCAGCAAGCGCCAGCTGCGCCAGACCAGGCTCTCGCGGTTCAAGACGTCGCGCTCCGGCAGCCGTTCATTGCCCAGCACGGCGCGGTACATCTTCCAGATAAAACCGGCGGGCAACGACAATTCCAGGGCGGCCGCCACGCCCAAGCCGTTCGCGGTGGCGGTGGGCAGGCGCGGCTCGGTGGCCAGCGCCAGTTTCAACCATTGCGCAATGCCGTTGCTCTGGACCAGAATGACTTCCGGCTCGAGCGGCGCAAGCGGGTGACGCTGCATCCAATCCACCGCCAGCTCGCGCAAATCTTCCATGCGGTTGCCATGCAGGACGATGAGTCCGGGGGCTATCTCACTGAAATCTGGCATCCGCAGGGTACACTCCAACCATTAATTGCTCACTTTCTGCGCCCATTCTAATCGTGTCAGCCCTATCCTTCACTACTCTTGCACTTTCCCCCGCCTGCCACGAGAACCTCGAACGCCTCGGCTATCTTGAGATGACGCCGGTTCAGGCGGCCAGCCTGCCTCACGTCATGGAAGGCAAAGACCTGATCGTGCAGGCCAAAACCGGCAGCGGCAAGACCGCCGTCTATACCTTGGGGCTGCTGAACACGCTGGATGGAGCACGCTTCGATCCCCAGGCCCTGGTGGTCTGTCCCAGCCGCGAACTGGCCGAACAGGTGGCGCAGGAAATCCGCAAGCTGGCCCGCTTTCTGCCCAACATCAAGGTGCTGACCTTGACCGGCGGCGCGCCGATCCGTCCGCAACGCGAATCGCTGGCGCATGGCGCCCATGTCATTGTCGGCACGCCGGGACGGTTGATCGATCACATCGAACAAGGCAGCCTGAATGTCAGCGCCTTGCGGACCCTGGTCCTTGATGAAGCCGACCGCATGATGGACATGGGCTTCTATGAAGACGTTGCCTGGCTGGCCGCGCAGCTGCCGCGCCAGCGGCAGACCTTGCTGTTTTCCGCCACCTACCCGGAAAACATCCAGAAGCTGGCCGCCCGTTTCCTGAAGCAGCCGATCGAAGTCCGGCTCGACGCCCAGCACGACCAGCAGAAAATTGAGCAGTTCTTCTTTGAAGTGGAAGAAAAGGAACGCTACCAGGCCGTGATCCGGCTGCTGGCCCACTACCGCCCTGCGTCGGCCATTGCCTTTTGCAATACACGGGCGCGCTGCCAGGCGCTGGCGGACCTGCTGCAAGCCCATGGCGTCAGCGCCCTGGCCCTGCACGGCGATCTGGAGCAGCGCGAACGCGACGACGTGCTGATCCAGTTTTCCAATCAAAGTTGCGCGGTGCTGGTGGCCACCGATGTGGCGGCGCGCGGCCTGGACATTGAGGCACTGGACGCCGTCATCAACGTGGACGTGACCCAGGACACCGAACAGCATATCCACCGTATCGGCCGCACCGGCCGCAGCGATCACACCGGACTGGCGCTGAGCCTGTGTTCGCCGGACGAAATGCGCTGGGCGCTGGCGGTCGAACGTTACCAGGACCAGCCGCTGGTCTGGAAAAGCCTGGATACGCTGACCGGACACACGGATCGTCTGCGCGATGCGCCGATGGTCACGCTGTGCATCCATGGCGGCAAGAAGAACAAACTGCGCAAACTTGACATTCTCGGCGCGCTGACCGGCGACGGCGGCATGTCGGGCGATGCCATCGGCAAGATCCACGTGGCCGACTTCGTCTCCTTTGTGGCCATCAGCAAGAAACAGGCCAAGGCCGTGTTCAAGCGCATCAGCCAGACCCCGATCAAGGGCAAGGTCTACCGGATGCGTTATATGCAGGAGCTTTAACGCTTCTGCTGGCGGCGGTTCTCATTCAGGAAGGTGGCAATTTCGTTGGCCAGCACCGTATTGCCCGCTTCCCGAGCGATCTCCACGGCATTTTGCCCCTTGGCATTGCGCACATAACCGTCCGCGCCTTCCTCCAGCAACAGCATGGCGCTGCTGCGCCGCCCATATTGCGCCGCCATCATCAGCGGCGTCAGGCGGTGGGTCGGAGACTCCGCATCCAGGTAGGCGTGGTGTTCGATCAACAGGCGCAGGGCCTCGTCACGCCCCTGGGAGGCCGCGTAATGCAGCGGCGTCCAGCCCGTTTTGTTGACTTCCGCACCCTTGCCGATCAAGACTTTCATCCGGTCTGTTTCACCCAGGATGGCCAGGTACATCAAGGCATTCTCGCCCAGCAGGTTCTCCGCATTGACATCCAGTCCGCTGCGCTCCAGCAGCACTTGATAAGCGCGCCAGGAGGTGTTCTTGATGGCCTCCATCAGCGGCGTATTGCTCAGGTCATTGCGGTCATTGATACGGCTTTGCTTGCCGCTGACAAAGCGCTCCACCGCATTGGCCTGGTCATTGCGGATCGCGATCCAGAAATCGTCAGCGGTGTTGGCAAACAGCGGCAAACTGGCTTGCAGCAACAGCACCGCCAACAGTTTGCTCAGAACAGAACGCATACGGGGCAACATGATCAGCATCCGGTCAATGGGGAATGGTGTTGAAAAGACGGAAGAAGTTCCGGGTGGACGCCTGCGCCACTTCTTCCACGGAGATACCGCGCAATTCGGCAATCTTTTCCGCCACGTGGATGACCTTGGACGGATCATTGAGCTTGCCGCGATGCGGCACCGGCGCCAGAAACGGCGAGTCCGTTTCAATCAGCAGGCGATCCAGCGGAATGCGCCGCGCCACTTCCTGCAAGTCCTTGGCACTCTTGAAGGTCACGATGCCAGACAAGGAAATATAGAAATTCAGGTCAATGGCCGCATCAGCCATTGCCTGGCTTTCCGTGAAGCAGTGCATCACCCCGCCTGCCTGGTCCGCGCCCTCCTCCCGCATCAGGCGCAGGGTGTCGTCCGCGGCGGCGCGGGTATGGATGATCAGCGGCTTGCCGGTTTCGCGCGCGGCGCGGATATGCACGCGAAAACGCTCGCGCTGCCAGTCCAGATCGCCTTCCGCGCGGAAGTAGTCCAACCCGGTTTCGCCGATGGCCACCACTTTGTCGGTTTGCGCCTGCTCAACCAGCCATTCCACGCTGGGTTCGGGCGTATCTTCATAATCCGGATGCACGCCCACCGAGGCCCAGAGGTTCGGGTGCTGCTGAACCAGCTCCACCATGGGACGCCAGTTCGGCATATCCACGCTGACGCACAGCGCATGCGTCACACGGTTGTCTTTCATGCGTTCAAGAATGGCGGGCAACTGCTCGGCCAGTTCAGGAAAATTAAGGTGGCAATGCGAATCAACAAACATAATTATTTCTGCACAAAGCCCAGGCCGCGCGCAACCTGGGTCAATACATCATGAGCGAACAACTTGGCATTCAAGGGATGGGTGGCAATGGCTTTTTGCTTTTGCAGCCATTTACCCAACTCGGCTACTGTAGCACTGCGCGCGCTGGCGCCAAGTTTCTGATAGTTGCCGTGCAAGTCAGGATAATAGCGGGCCG
>JBAYOI010000153.1:0-7223 GCA_041678365.1 Pigmentiphaga sp.
GTGTTGTTGCGCTGCGTTGAATTGATCCGCTCTTCAAGGTTCACCAGCAAGGTGTCCCCCACATTGCGCGCGCGCGGATCCTCAAATAGAGGCCGGTAGCCCAGCGTGCTGCCAAAAATGCTGCCGGTAGGCGTACGTTCGGCGTTGACGACGGACGGATCAGGCGGCCGCACCGTGGTTGGGCCGGAAATATCCACTTTCGGCGCGGCGCACGCCGCCAATCCGAGCAAGGCGAAGGCGGAAAGAAAACGGGCGCAGCGCTTGAGCGCGGGGTAAAGCCATGCCATGACGTAACTTCTGGATTAAAGCTGAGTGATGCGTTGCAACATCTGATCAGAGGTGGAGATGGCGCGCGAATTGATTTCATAGGCGCGCTGCGTCTGAATCATGCTGACCAATTCTTCCACCACGTTGACGTTCGACACTTCGACATAGCCCTGGTTCAGCATGCCTGCGCCGTTCTGGCCGGCGACGTTGACCGTCGGCACCCCTGAGGCGGCGGTCTCGGCAAACAGATTCTGGCCCAGCGGCTGCAAACCGGCCGGATTGATGAAGGTAGCCAGGTTGATCTGCCCCAGTTGCACCGGATCGACCTGCCCCGCCACGGTTGCCGTGACGGTACCGTCATTGCCCACGGCCAGCTCGATCATGCCTTCCGGGATGATGATGCCGGGGTCCAGCACCAGCCCGTTGCTGGTGACCATCTGGCCCTGCGAATCCAGCTGGAAGCTGCCGTCGCGGGTGTAGGCCAGCGTGCCGTCGGGCATCTGGACCGAAAAGAAGCCACTGCCATTGATGGCCAGGTCATAGGCGCTCTTGGTTTCCTGCAAGGCGCCTTGCGAGAAATTACGCACCGTGGCCACCGGCCGCGCCCCGGTACCCAAGGTCAAACCGGCGGGCACCTGGTTCTGCTCGGTGGTCTGCGTCCCGGCGGGCCGCATCGTTTGATAGAGCAGATCCTCAAAGACGGCGCGCGAACGCTTGAAGCCGTTGGTGCTGACGTTGGCCAGGTTGTTGGTGATGACGTCGAGCTGAGTCTGCTCGGCGTCCATGCCGGTTTTGGCAATCCAGAGTGACCGCATCATGATGATTCTTCCTAATTAAACGCGAGGGGCATGCCGCCGGCGGTTTAGCTGTAAGACAGGATCTTGGTTGCCGCCTGCCCGTTCTGATCGATGTTCTGCATCAACTGCACCTGCATGTCATAGTGACGCGAGGCGGCAATCATATTGACCATGGTTTCAATGGGGTTGACGTTGCTGCTTTCCACAAACCCCGCGGACACCCGCACGGTGTCATCGATCGGCGCCGGACCGCCCGCTTTCAGGCGGAACAGGCCATCCCCGCCGCGCTCCAGGGCTTGCGGCTCGGGGTTGACGAGCTTCAGCGTGGTTTGCAGCAAGGACTCGACGCGCTGGCCGTTGACCGTGGACACGGTTGAAACCGACCCATTGTCATTGATGACGATTTCCGTGTCCGGCGGCAGCGCAATCATCTGCCCCATCGTGTCCAGCACCGGACGGCCGCTATTGTCAACCAGCGCGCCATCGGCGGTCAGGTTGAAGCTGCCGCCGCGCGTGTAGGCCTCGGCGCCATCCGGTGCCTGAACGCTGAACCAGCCATTGCCTTGAATGGCGACGTCAAGCGGCCTGCCGGTTGCCATCAGCGAGCCTTGCGAAAAATCCGCCGACGGGGTGGACTCAACCGCATAGGCCCGCGTGCGCAAGCCGGGGCCGCCCACAACCGGCGCCGTCCGCTGCGCCGCCATTTCAGCGCGGAAACCCGGCGTTTGGGCATTGGCCAGATTGTTCGTCTGCACGTCTTGACGGCGCATCAACTCACGCGCCCCGGTGCCCGCAATAAACAGTGCACGATCCATAGCCAGTTCCTGGTATTAGCGCAGATTGACCAGCGTCTGCATGACGGAGTCTTCGGTCTTGATGCTTTGCGCAACGGACTGGTAGACCCGCTGCGCCGTGATCATATTGACCAGCGCCTCGGTCAGGTCAACGTTGGAGTCTTCCAATGCACCAGCCATCAGAACGCCGAAATCGCTTGATCCCGCGGTGCCAACGCGTGGCGTGCCCGACGATGCAGTTTCAACGAAGTTGTTGCCGCCCACGGCGCTCAATCCTTGCGGATTCACAAACTGCACCAATGCGATCTGGCCGATGACGCGCGTCATCTCATTGGAGAAATTGGCGACCAGCATGCCGTATTCGTCAATGGAAAAGCTGCTCAACATCCCCGAGGTATAACCGTCTTGGTATTGCATCTCATTGCTGAAGGCGCGGCCGGTCTGGGTGGTGCTCACCAGGTCATAGGCAATGTTCATGTCAGCCGCGCCGGTATCCAGCATGGAAGCGGGGAAGGTCAGATCCAGGCGCGAATCGGAAGACGCCTCCAGGACGCCACTGGTGTCAAAGTTCAGCGCGAACGGACCTTGCCTATTCGCAACATCGCCATTGAGCAAAACGTAGGTATCCCAGGTACCCGCGTCGCGTTTGACGTAGTAGGTGGACAGCAAATGCGAATTGCCCAGCGAATCGAACACCGACACGGAGGTGGCATGGGTGTAGGTCTCGCTGTTGGACGGATCAAACGGGTGATCGGCTTCAACGATGGCGGGTTCGCGCGAATCCAGAATTGCACCCTGCCTCACTTCCCCAGTGGAACGCGCCTCCAGCGACGTGCTTTGCAGCAACAGCGGCACGGGCTCGATCGGCACAATTTCACCCGTTTTGCTCGCCTGATAGCCGGTCAGTTTGTAGCCATCGGCATTGACCAAGTACCCTTCGTTATCCCGGTGGAATTGGCCGTTGCGCGAATACAGAATGCTGCCGTTGTTATTCATCCGGAAAAAACCATTGCCCGAAATGGCAACATCAAACGGGTTGTCCGTGGTGGTAATACCGCCTTGCGAGAACATTCTGCTGACCGTGGCAACCTTGGTACCCAGGCCGACTGCGTTTTTGGTGGTGCCCAACACGGTGTTGGCATACACATCAGAGAACTCAGTGCGTGATTCCTTGAAGCCCACCGTGTTGGCGTTGGCCACGTTGTTACCGATGACGGACAGATTTCTCGCTGCGGCGTTCAGACCGCTCAAGCCTTGCTGAAAACTCATAACAATCTCGCTTTATGGCTGGTATTTCAATCGTCGACCCGCGACAGGCCTGATCAGGAAATTTGGTAAACGTTGTTCAGATCAACCGAGTTGCCGTGTTGATCCAGGATGACCGTACCGCCGGCGTACGGACGCACGCCCGCCACGTCGAAGATCGACAGCGTGCTGGCCTGCACCGCGTTGCCATCCACCATGGCTTCCACGCGGAAGCTGTACTTGCCGTCCGGCAAGGAGCCGCCCTTGCCATCCCAGTTAAAGGTATGCACGCCGGGACTCAGGTCATTCACGCTGAAGCGATCCACCTCAGCGCCGCTGCTATTGGTCACGATCACTTCAGCCTTGGTGGCGGCGGCGGACAGTTGGTAGGCGCCCGCGGCCTGGCCTTCGTCCAGCGAGATCAAATCCCCGCCAACCATGGCCTGACGCCCCAGCAAGCTGGCCGCCTGCGTGGATTGCAGGCTGCTCATGTTGTAGGAGAGCCATTCCATCGTGGTGTTGAGCTGGCTGATGCCGGTCACCGTGCTGATCTGCGCCATCTGGGACGTCAGTTCGGCGTTGTCCATCGGGTTCAGCGGATCCTGGTTCTGCAGTTGCGCAGTCAACAAGGTCAGGAACTGGTCCGATAGCTCTTGGGCCGCACTCACGGCGGCTTGGTTCACGCCCGCGCCAACCGAGCTCGCATTATTGACAGTCGTCATGGTCAGGTGCCTAAGGTAAGCGTTTTCTGCATCAGGGTTTTGGTGGTGTTCATGATTTCAACGTTGGTCTGGTACGCGCGCGAGGCGGCGATCATGTCAACCATTTCATCCACGACCTCGACGTTGGGCATCATGATGTAGCCCTCTTCATTGGCCATTGGGTGGTTGGGCTGATAAATCAGCTTGCCCGGCGCGGGATCGGTGACGACTTCACGCACGCGGACGCCCTGGCCACCGGCATCGGCGCCCTCCATCAGGTAGGACTCGAAGACCACCTTGCGGGCCTGATAGACCTGGCCATCCGGGCCGCTGACGCTCTCCGCGTTGGCCAGGTTGCTGGCGACCGCGTTCAAGCGCTGGCTGTTGGCGGCCAGCGCGGTACCCGCAATCTCGAACGCCTTGCTCATGGACATAAGCCGACTCCTTAGTTGTTCTGAATAGCGCGTTGCAATGTCTGGATCTGCCCGTTCAACATCCGCAACGCGGCGTCATAGCGCAGCGCGTTGTCAGTAAAGCGGGTTCGCTCAAGGTCCGGGTCAACGGTATTGCCGTCAATCGCGGCCTGGGTGGGCGTACGGTATTGCAGGGCCACCGGCAGCGCGGGCGAGGCATTCGCGCGGATATGGCGCCCATGGGTGACCGCCAGCGACACGCCGCCCGGCGCGGGCACGCCATCAGCCTGGCCGGTTGCCGCCCTCAGGGCCGCGCCAAAATCAAAGTCACGCGCCTTGAAGTTTGGCGTTTCCGCATTGGCCAGGTTCGAAGACAGGACCTCCTGCCGTTGCGCCCGCAACTTCAGCGCCTGCGCATTGAATGCCAGTTCGTCACCGACTCGATCGACCACAAGGCCTCCCATTTACTTTTACACGCACGTAGCCATTATTCCTGTTTTCCACAAGGGACAAAGCCAGAGTAAAGCCAGTTTTTGACGGCTTCTTTCCCCTTCTTTCCGTCAGGCAGCAGGTACAGTGGAGCCTCGGTCTTTGGCTTTATTTCAGGCGCGGCATGGCTTCCTTTTTTTCCTTCGCACTGGCTGCACTGCTGGTGTTCCCGCAACTCCTCTGGGCGCAGGCCACGCCTGACGTCAGCGCGGAGATTGCGCGCCACCTCACCGCCCGCGCGGAAGCTCAGGCGCAAGCCATGAACGCCCGCCTTGAGGTCCACTTTGACGCCGCCACCCAGCAACGGCTGGATAACGCCCCCTGCCTGCCGGCCATCCAGCTCACCAATGCCAGCAGGCTCTGGGGCCGCGTGGCGGTTCAGTTGCGC
Source organism: Pigmentiphaga sp. (assembly GCA_041678365.1). Taxonomy (GTDB): domain Bacteria; phylum Pseudomonadota; class Gammaproteobacteria; order Burkholderiales; family Burkholderiaceae_B; genus Pigmentiphaga. Next base: position 5,095 of record JBAYOI010000153.1, read on the forward strand.
TGCCCGGATCAGAGTTGGCATGCTCAGGTCTTTGCCAATGTCCGCGTGATGGCCTATGCGCCGCTGCTGATCAACCCGGTCAGCGCCGGCCACTTTCTGCAAACCGATGACTGGACGCTGGCGGAGATTGATCTCTCCGCCTACCCCCGCGGCGTGCTGACTGACGAAACCAGCCTGATCGGCGCACGCACCCGGCGTCCGCTACGCGCAGGCGCCCCGATTCCACCGGATGCGCTGACAGCGGGCCAAACCACCAAAACCGGCCAGACCGTACGCGTCGTGCTGATCGGCTCGGGCTTCACCATCAAGGCGCAGGGCAAGGCCATCGGCCGCGCCACGCCAGGCCAGCCGCTGCAAGTCGAACTGGAATCCGGCCAACGGATTTCGGGCATGATGAACGCCCAGCAGGAAGTCGAAATCCGGATGTAAGTTCGCCCGCCAGCGGCTGAAACCCCTTATAATTGGCTTTGTCCCCAAAACCTGAAGCGGATCGCTAAAGTTTGGGCCAGATCCGCCGATAACTGAGCTATCGCTACTGCAAACGCCACCGGGTGCTTGCCTGGCTCAGATGGATACCACCGTGAAAATCACCAACACCCCCGAAACCCTTGGCATCAAGCCCGGATCCCAGACGGATTCGCGCAACCGTGCCACGCGCGCGTCAGGCGCAGCGGAGAGCGGCACGTCGGGCAGTTCAGCCCAGGTCAGCACCCGCCAGGTGACGGCGGGCGAAACGCCCTTCAATGCCGAACAGGTTGAGCGCATCAAAACGGCCATTCGCAATGGCGAATTCCAGGTCAATGCGCAAGCCGTGGCTGACCGCCTGCTGCAGATCGAAGGCGATCTGCTCCGTTGACCCCATGAAGCTGGATACTTTCCTGGCTGTACTGGCCCGTTGCGAATCACTGGCCACCGCCATTGAAACCGGCATTCAATCCAAGCAAACCGCAGCGGTCGAGGCTGGCACCACCAGCCTGACCGAGTTGCTGATCCACCTGCAACGCGGACTCGCTCCGCTGTCTGAACAACTGTCCACCCTGCCTGAGCACGAGCGCGCACTGCTGGCACGCCGCCTGCAGGACGTCATGCTGACCTACCAGCGCGTCAATACGGTTGCGGACCTGCTCTCCCAAGACGCCACCGCCCGCTTCAGCGCGCTGGCTGATGCAGCGGGCGCGGAACTCTCCTACAGCCCCGACGGCCAGCTCGGCCGGTAGAGCACTGCTGAGAGTTGGCCGGCAACAGCGGGACTTTCCCCTAGCGCCATTCTTTCATGCGAGTTCTCAAGCGGCTGATCGCCTGCGAGTGCAATTGACAGATACGCGACTCCGTCACCCCCAGCACGGCGGCAATTTCCTTGAAGTTCAGATCCTGCTCGTAATACAGGCCCATGACCAGCTTCTCCCGCTCGGGCAAACGCTCAATGCCCTGTACCACGCCTTCGCGAAAACGCTGCTCGGACAGTTTCACCTCGGGATCGGCTTCAACATCGCCCAAGTGGCGCTCGAAGTAATCCGCCGATTCCTCGTTGCTGTCCATATCGTCAAAATACAGCAGTTGCGCGCCGCGCGCTTCATACAGCATGCCCTGATAGGTGCTGAGATCCACCGCCATCGCCTCGGCCACTTCCGCCTCGGTGGGCGCGCGTCCTTGCTGCCGCTCGGCCAGTTTCATCGCGTCCTCGACCTTGCGCTGTGTCTGGCGCACGCTGCGCGGCATCCAGTCCGACTTGCGCAGCTCATCCAGCATCGCGCCGCGAATACGCTGCGTGGCATAGGTTTCAAACTGCGCACCCATGCCATCTTCAAAACGGGACATCGCATCCAGCAAACCGATCATGCCCGCCTGGATCAGGTCCTCGATCTGGACACTCGGCGGAAGCCTGGCCACCAGAAAGTGCGCCAAGCGGCGCACCAGCGGAATATAGGCCTCCAGATCGTGCTCGACTGTGCGCTCAAGCGTCCCGGTTCGGGTGTAAATACTCACGCTTTCCCCGCCTCCTTGCCCGCTACGGGCGACAGCTCGTCGAACGCCACCTCCTTACCTGAACTTGAATGAGAGACGCCCGCCGGACCTTCAACCGGAATCATGCAGGACCAGTCAAGCTCTTCGGCATCCAGCGCAAACAC
>JBAYOI010000154.1:0-7102 GCA_041678365.1 Pigmentiphaga sp.
AGCAAACCAAGCAAACCAAGCAAACCAAGCAAACCAAGCAAACCAAGCAAACCGGGCAAGAGTGCTGGGTGGCGCGGAAGCTTCCGTTTTCAGGCGGAAGCGGTGCTCACCGCTATGAGGGCTTTTGATGAGGGAGGCTGTTTGTCCGGGATTGACAAGAAGACCTCCGCCCCGACGCCAAACCGGGATACCAGCGCGCTTATTTGACGCGCATTGAGTATCCTGTGCCCGGAAAGAATCTGTGAAACTACACCCTGCGAGCCGATCTCCGGCAGGTCGGATTGTTTAAGCCCGTGTTGTTCCATAAGAAAGCGCAGCACTTGCACTGGGGAGGCGTTGGGGACCGGATAGTGCGTTTTATCGTACGCTTCAATGAGTCCGCAGACGATGCCAAACAGGTCGGACAGTTTTTTGTCTTCGTTGATTTGCCCACTTTCAATCAGCGCATCAGCAAGCTTCGTCATGTGCTCATAGTGTTCAGCATCACGGATCGGACCGAGCCCGCTGGCTTGCTGAAACGCTATCCAGGTGCGCTGGATATTGTTCAGATTCATGACTTCCTCCATGTGCCAAGGTCATACTCGTTGTGCGTCAAGATGTGCTTGATGTATGCAATTTGGCGTTCGAGATGTAGATAGGCGACAAGACGATATTTGTTCCCGCCAATATCAAACACGTATAAATCGCCCACTTTGTCCACATTGTTGAACGTCTGGCGCAGCTCAGAGAAGTTACAGAATAATTTGGACTCCATGATGCGCCGCCAATTTTGTAGCGGTTCTCCCGCTTTGGGGTGGGCGGCAGCGAATTCAATCAAACGGCGATTGGTGATGACTCGCATAATACGATTATCTCATTTTGATATAAAAATTGCAATTTGAGATTGCAGTGCGAAGCAATGGAGCGGCTGACGCTCCCGGGCTATTTGGGCTCGAAACGAAATGATAGGCGCTTGTCGGAGGCGTTCTAGGCCTTTTCTGTCCCAAATAGTGGACTGACTTGAGTGGCAAATTGTGATTCAGGCGTCGGGCTGCGCCCGCTGTCCTGCGGCCGTGCGCGGATTGGACGCCGCAAACAATTGCCGGATCAGCTCCCGCAGCCAACGGTGGCCCGGCTCGTTGCTGTGGCGTTGGTGCCAGCACAGCGCTACCTCATACGCGGGGATCGGCACGGGGGGCGTGAAGTGCTGGATGTCCCAGCGCTGCTCTACATTCAGCGCCAGATTGCGCGGCATGATGGCGATCAAGTCCGTTTTGGACACCAGCTCCGCAATGGCCAGAAAGTGCGTGACCCGGACCATGGCCTGTTTGCCGATGGTGTGGTTCTCAAGAAATTTCTGGATCAGGCTGGCGTGGACGGTGCCCGCCACGTCGGGCACCACGTGCTTGGCGCACAAGAACGCCGAGCGTTCCTGCATGACCTGCGGGTTGATGCCGTTACGGGCCACGCACACATAGTAATCACTGAACAAAACATGTTGCCGGATGCCCGCGCCGACTTTTTCAATGGCGCCCAAGGCCATGTCGATCCGGCCTTGCGACAGCGCATCGGCCAGTTCGGCGGTGGTGGTGCTGGTGGCCACGCTTTCAATCCGGATGAATGGCGCGTGTTCGTCCAACGCATTGACGAGTTTGGGCAAGAAGGTGTGTTCGCCAATATCGGTCATGGCCAGCCGGAACACGCGGGTGGACGTGGAAGGATCAAATTGTTCCTTTTGCAGCGTTTGCTCCAGGATCTGTAGCGCCTCGGAGACCGGATTGACCAGCGATTCCGCAAACGGCGTGGGCTGAACCCCTTTTGCCTGCCTCAGGAACAGCGGATCGTCATACATTTCCCGCAGCCGTGACAGGGCATGGCTCATGGCGGGCTGGCTCAGGCCCAGCTGTTTGCCCGCTTCCGTCAGGTTTCGGGTTTTGTAAACGGTGCTGAACAGATCAAGCAGATTCAGGTCCAGTTTGCGGGACAGGGATTTCTTCATCTTGTCATCCATTTTATGAATGAAAGATATTCAATCATTTCATTTTTAATATGTCAAAAGTCTCCTTACCATTGATGCGTACAAGGAGACAGCATCATGCCAACTCAACTTCCAGCAGCTGAACGGCTTCGCACTTTCGTTCAAGACGAGCCTGAGCGCCAGTCGTTTCTGGTCAACCGGGAAATCTATAAAGATCCAGCGCTTTTCGATGAAGAAATGGTGAAAATATTCGAAAGCAACTGGGTCTATCTCTGCCACGAAACCGAAATCCCCAACCCGTATGACTACGTCACCCGGCACATCGGCCGCCAGCCGATGGTGGTGAACCGGCGCAAGGACGGCTCCATCGGCGCGTTTGGGAATGCCTGTTCGCACCGGGGAACGACGGTGGCGCCGTTGCGCAAAGGCACGGCGCGCAGCTTCACCTGTCGCTTCCACGGCTGGACCTACAACGACGCCGGACGCTGCATCAAGATCAAGAACCAGGATACCGGCGCCTATCCCGAGCAGGAAAACTTCCGGGAGCAGTTCAATCTCAAGCAAGTGGCGCGGGTGGAGAGCTATCGCGGCTTCGTGTTCGGGAGTTTGAATGATCAAGTCGAGCCGCTGGAAACCTATCTGGCGGCGGCCAAGCCGTGGATAGACCTGATGGTCGACCAGTCTCCGGACGGTTTGGAAGTGGTGCCGGGAGAGTCCACCTATCTGATCCGCGGCAACTGGAAAATGGGCGGAGAGAATGGGGTGGACGGCTATCACGTCAGTACCGTGCACCGCGTTTTTGCCGCAACGATGGCCATGCGCGAAGAAGCGCTGGCGGCGGAGGGCACGCAAAAGACCGAGGCCGGCCGGATTGTCGGGCGGGTGGAGTCGGGCAGCGCGGACTTCGGCAATGGCCACATTGGCATCTGGGCCCGGCGCTCGTCGCCGGAAGCGGCGCCGCTCTATGAGCAGAAGGACACGCTGATGGAGCGGCTGGATCCGGCCGTGGTGGATTGGATGGTCGGCATGGGCAGGAACCTCTATCTGTTCCCGAACGTGCTGATTTTTGACCAGCCCTCCACGCAAATCCGGATTCTGCGTCCGCTTTCGCCCTACCTGACCGAGGTCAAGATTCAATGCATTGCGCCGAAGGGCGAAAGCGCGAAAGCGCGTGCGTCCCGTCTCAGAAAGTTTGTGGATTTTTACCTGCCGACCGGCATGGCCACCTCGGACGACATCGCGGCGCTGGAAGACACGGCGATTGGCGGCGAGGCCCGCATCAGCAAATGGAACGATTACAGCCGCGGCTTTTTGAACACCTTGCCGGGCGCCTCCTGTGAATCATTGATGGCGATTGGCTGTGAGGCGGTTGCTGCCTCGGACAACTGGGACCACGAAGTGTTTTATCAAGGTTATTACCGGCATTGGCTGGACGTCATGGGCAAGGAGGAAGCATGAGCATGCATTCACTTTTCTCATTGGAGCGGGTCAGCCGCCTGCTTGCCCAGGAAGCCTGTTTCCTGGACGCGCAACAGTGGAAATCGTGGCTGGCACTGTATACCGAGGATGCTCGGTTCTTTGTGCCTGCCTGGGTATCGGAGCACACCTTGACGACGGATCCGCTGACCGAGTTGAGCCTGATCCACATCGATTCTCGCCTGGGGCTGGAAGAGCGGGTGTTCCGGATCGAGAGCCGGGACTCGTTTGCGTCGCTGCCGTTGGATCGGACCAGTCATCACACCAGCAATATTCTGATTACCGAAGAACGGGAGCGGGAGTGCGAGGTCACGGCCGCCTGGCTGGTGCATTGCGTGGGGTCGCGGATCCGGACCACGCGCGCGGGCCGCTATTACTACACCCTGCGTGATGAAGCGGGCGAGCTGAAGATCGCCGCCAAGACGGTTGTCCTGATTGATGAAGAGATCGAAGGCACGGTGGATTTTTACCATCTGTGATGGATGGGACGGACTATGCATCAAATCACTGCTATTTTTGAAGACGGGCTGACGCTGCGGTTTCCGTGTCGGCCCTCGGAAGTGGTCTACCAGGCCGCGCGGCGCGCCAGCGTTGACTTGTCTCATGACTGTCTGGAAGGCGCCTGTGGCGAATGCAAGGCCTTTTGTTCAGCCGGCAGCTTCAGCATCGACGACTACAGCGATGAAGCTCTGTCGGATGAAGAGCGGGCGCAGGGCTACGCCTTGCTGTGCAAAATGCAGGCGAGCAGCGATTGCGTGGTTGAGCTGCCTTACCCCTCCCATTTTCTGGGCATGCCCGAGCAGGCGGTGCAAACGGCCGAGCTGCTGGCGCTGGACCGGGTGTCTTCCTCGGTGGTCAGGACGCACTGGCGGCTGGCTGGGGGGGGGGCTGCTTTTCTACCCGGCCAGTATGCCCAGATCGAGGTGCCGGGCGGCACCGAACAGCGCGCCTACTCCTATGCCAATGCGCCGGGCTCGGAAACGCTTGAGTTCTATCACAAGCTGCTCCCGGACGGACTGATGAGTCAGTACTTGCTGACGCGCGCCGCGGTGGGCGATGAGGCGCGGATACATCCGCCAGCCGGGCATTTCTACCTGAGGCCGGTCACGTCGCCGCTCTTGATGGTGGCGGGCGGAACCGGACTGGCGCCGATGCTGTCGATGTTGCGCGTGCTGGCGGCGGCACCGGACTTGGCGCGGGCGCCGATCACTTTGCTGCTCGGTGTCAACCAGGCCGATGAGTTTTTTGCCGAAGCGGAATTGCAGGCCTTGAGTGAGGCTCTGCCTTTGCAGGTGCGCCGCGCCGCCGTGTCGGATCAGGGCTGGAGCGGTTTCAGCGGCTTTGCCACCGATCTGATCGATGGCGAGCTGGCGCGTGGAATCGAGGCGGCTTATTTATGCGGCCCGCCGCCGATGATTGAAGCAGGCAGTGAAAAACTGTTGAGTCTTGGCATGAGCCGTTCGGCAATCCATAGTGAGAAATTCTTGCCGTCTATTGTCTAATCAACCAATAACCCCAGTAGAAGCGGCATCCAGCCGCCAATGAGTGAAGGACTGAAAGGAGACTACCCATGAAAAAAACCTTATCCTGTCGCGCTGTTTTCACCGGCTTGCTCTCGGCCAGCCTATTGGCCACGGTTCCCTTGAGCGCCCAGGCCACTGACAAAGACTGGCCAAGCAAGCCGATCCGCATCATTGTCGCCTTTGCGCCGGGCGGCTTGACAGACATCATTGCCAGGACGTTCCAGCCCAGTCTGATGGAGACCTTCGGTCAACCGGTCATCATCGAGAACAAGCCCGCCGCGGGCGGAACCGTCGCGGAAGCGCAACTGGCCGGATCGGAGCCGGATGGCTATACCTTGCTGATGACGGCTGACGGCGTACCAGCCAACCCGCACCTGCATTCGCATCTGAACTATGACACCTTGACGGATCTGTTGCCAGTGAGCCAATTGGTGAGAATCCCGTTGGTCATGCTGGTCAATCAGCAGGTGCCGGTCAAGACCGTGGGTGAGCTGGTGGATTATGCGCGCCAATCGCCCGGCAGATACTCGTATGCCAGTCCCGGCACCGGCACCAGCAATCATCTCTATTTTGAGGTGTTCAAGGACATGGCCAAGTTTGACATGATCCATGCGCCGTACAAGGGCGGCAGTCCGGCCATGAATGACTTGATGGGCGGGCATGTGCAGGCCTTGCTGATTTCCGGGACCTTGGCGGTGCCCCAGGCAAAGGGCGGCAAGGTCAAGGCCTTGGCCGTGACCAGTTCGGAGCGCTTGGCTGACCTGCCCGACGTGCCCACGTTCTCGGAATCCGGTTACGCAGAATTTGCGCCGCACCAGTGGACCGGACTGTATGTGCCAAAAGATACGCCGCAGCCGCTAGTGGAGCGTATTTATGATGCCTTTGCCAAGGCCGCTAACGATCCTGACGTGCAAAAGCGTCTGAAAGAACTCAATGCGGAGCCGATCATGACGCGTCCGGATGAATTCAAGCGCTTCATGGCGGATACCCATGGCTTGATGGGGAACCTGATCCGGACGAAGCAAATCACCAAGTAGCAACAGTGTCCGAGCCTACGGGGGGGCATTCCCCCTGCTGGCCGCGGCGCCGCTGTTTAGCGCTCAAACACGGCGTCAAGTTGGTCCGCATCCAGCGCCTTCAGCGCCCAAGCGTGCAACGTTTCGGTATCTGCACTGTGGATACGCGCCTCGACCCACGCTGGCAACGGTCCGAATTTGTGCAGAAGTTGGGCTTGTAAAAGCCCGGTAAAACCTTCTCTCCGACCTTTTTCCAGACCCTTCTCCTCTCCGCGCGCCTCGATCGCTGCGGTCTCCCGCCTCAGCTTGACGCGTTGGAAGCTGTTCAATTGCTCCATCATTTCTGGATCCTCACGTTCTTCCACCGCATCAACGAATTGTTCTTCCAACGCTTCAGGCAGCGTCAGCAAGCCGTCCAAGAGCTGCAACAGTACGATGCGGGTGGTTTCATCGTAGTTCCAGTCTTTCAGTTGCCGCGCCAGGCGTAGTTTGCTGGCCAGCCGCGCGCCATCCGGCACGGTGGCCCGGCAGGTCAGTTGCGCCAGCACCACCACGGCAAAGGGGTTGCCCAGGGCCAGTGCTTCCAATTCTGCCATACGTGAGCGCCAGCCCGCCAGATTCGCCACGGGAAAGCGGAAGGTCAGATCGTCGCCAAAACCGCCCGAATGAAAAACGCCGTGGTCTTGTTCCTGCGCGCCATCCAGCAGAATCGCGCAAGATAGCAAGGCGTGGTTGGGATGGCGTTCGTACAAGCGAATGCGGTAGTGGAACATGCGCTCGGGGAAATGGGGACCCATATGCCCGGCTTGCACTTCCAGGTGCAAAAGCAGCAAAGCCTTTCTACCCGATATCAGCGCGACTTGCGCCAGCAGGTCCACCCGCTTTTCATCCTTCTTGAGGAAGCGCTCAATGCGGCGCAGTTCCTTGTCCAGAAAAACCGGGGCTACCGTCCAATTAATGCGCTGGTGCGTGGCGGGCCAAAACAAGGCCAGACATTGGGGTAGCCAGGTTTGCAGCGCGGTTTTCCAGATGCCGTCAAAGTTGGGGGCGAGGTCTTCTTGACTGGACTCAGGTTCGCGCAGCGAATAGCGCGAGGAAGGAAAGCAAGAGAAGCCACACGGCCAGCGCGG
>JBAYOI010000155.1:0-7089 GCA_041678365.1 Pigmentiphaga sp.
ACCCCTTCGGACTTCTTGTTGTAACCTGTCTTGATAAAAATCGTCGGGTGACACTAAGTTAACAGTGTTGCAGGCTCAGCTCGCTTAGCCAAGAGCCTTGTGTCAAACCTCCTGCCTCGGGAGGAATCAGCTAGTGCCCGCTCCTTGATGCAGCAGCGCGTTTCGTTGTGCGGGGGCGGATGGGCGCCAGGCCTTGGACGGGCCTTTTCACACCTACGCAGATCGGCCCGACCGACAAACAGGAGACGCGCAATGAAGTATTCATTCAAGCGCTCAGACCCACTGACTCTGGGAATTGAGCTTGAATTGCAAATTATCCATCCGGTCACCCGTGATCTGATCAGTGCCGCCGACCAACTCCTGGCCGCCGCGGCCTCCCACCCCTCGGCTGATCGGATCAAGCCGGAAATCACGAAGGCGATGATCGAGCTGAATTCCGAAGTGCATGGCTCCGCGCCGGAACTGCTGACGGAAGTCAAAGCATTGCGTGATGTCCTGATCAATGCGGCGGACCTGGTCAATGTCGGCATTGCGGGCGGCGGCTGCCATCCTTTCATGTCCTGGAAAGACCGGGACATTTTTGATGCGCCCCGCTTTCATTATCTTTCCGAGACCTATGGCTATCTGGCGCAGCAGTTCACGGTTTTCGGCCAGCATATCCACATCGGCGTCGAGAAAGGCGATGAGGCCATCGCCATCAGCCAGAAGCTGGCGCCCTATGTGCCCCATTTCGTGGCCTTGGCGGCGTCTTCGCCGTTTTTCGAAGGGGTGGATACCCAGTTCATGTGCGGCCGCCTGAACGCCTTGAATGCCTTTCCGCTCAGCGGCAGCCTGCCGCCGGACATCCATGGCTGGAAAGACTTTGAGCAGCATCTTGAGCAGCTCCAGCAATCGGGGCTGATTGAGTCGATCAAGGACCTGTACTGGGATATCCGGCCCAAGCCCGAGTTTGGCACGGTCGAACTGCGGGTCTGCGACACTCCCCTCTCCGTGGACCGCGCATGCCAATTGGCCGCCTTCGCGCAGGCCCTGGTGGCATGGCTGCATTCGCAGCCCATTCCAGGACAGCTGGCGCCGCTTTGCTACCGGACCAACCGCTTCCAGGCGGCGCGCTACGGTTTGGGCGGCTACTACGTGGATGAGCGCCAGGGCAAAGAGCGGCTGTATGAACATTTGCTGAGAACCCTGGACCAGGTCCAGCCATTTGCTGAATCGCTGGGCAGCGCGGCCATGCTGGAGCCCTTGTATGAGCAGGCGCGGCGGCGTCAGGGCGATGCGGATTGGATGCGCGAACGTCACGCCGAGCTCAATAGCCTGCCCGAGGTGGTGAGCGCGTGCATGCAGGTGTTCCGGGGAGAAAGCCCAAGCACCGAGGTTGAGCCGCTGGCGCCGTCCACCCCCCGGCGGATCCGGGCCTTGTCCGAACCCATCATCGGAAGAAACGCGTCGCTGGCTGTCCCCCCCGCTTACAAAAACGTGCTGCATTGAGCGCGGCGCGCAAACGCGTGCCTGACGGCTTGTCTGGCTTTTGCAACGGCTTTCTTGCAAAAACAGATGAGCTGTGTTTGACTGTTAGCTACTCCCTTCCCCTTAGGAATTGCCGTGCATTGTCGCACCGTTGACCGTTTTTGCAGCCTCCCGGCTCCTCAGCGTCTGACGCTGGGCGGAAACGTGCGCGCGGCCATTCTGTCCCTATCTGCTTCCCTACACCTACCGATCGGCTGCCGGGCCTAGAGCGTCCCGTGGTTGTTCGGCAGCCTTTCTTGGCCACAGTGGCGCCCTTGGCGCTTTACTGTCATGTATGTAGGTAGCAGGAGTTCCCAGTCATGTTGAAAAATCCCGAGACGAAGTACCGCCCTTTTCCCGCTTATGATTTCTCTGAGCGGACCTGGCCCAACCAGCGCATTACCCATCCTCCCATCTGGATGAGCACGGACTTGCGAGACGGCAACCAGGCGCTGATCGAGCCGATGAGCGTTGAACGCAAGACGCGTTTGTTCCACAAGCTGGTTGATATCGGCTTGAAAGAAATTGAGGTGGGCTTTCCATCCGCGTCGCAAACGGATTTCGATTTTGTGCGCAGCCTTGTTGATGAGAACAAGGTGCCCGATGACGTCACGATCGAGGTGTTGACCCAATCCCGCGATGACTTGATCACCCGTACGATCGAGTCCGTGGCAGGCGCCAGGCGCGTCATCGTTCACTTGTACAACGCCATTGCACCGGATTTCCGCCGCATCGTCTTCAATATGACGCAGGATGAGGTGATTGAGGTGGCTTTGAAGGGCACCCGCCTGATCAAGACCTTGACCGAGGCGCGTCCGGAAACGGAATGGGTGTTCCAGTATTCGCCCGAAGTGTTCAGCTCGGCCGAGCTGGATTTCGCCAAGCGCGTGGCGGACGCCGTGTCCGCTGAGTGGGGGCCGACGCCGGATCGCAAGATGATCTTGAACCTGCCCGCCACGGTTGAGTGCGCCACGCCGAACGTCTATGCCGACCAGATTGAATGGATGCATCGCCATATTGACCGCCGCGACAGCATCATCATCAGCGTGCATCCGCACAATGACCGTGGCACGGCGGTAGCCGCCGCGGAATTGGCCGTCATGGCGGGCGCGGATCGGGTCGAGGGCTGCTTGTTCGGCCACGGCGAGCGCACCGGCAACGTGGATCTGGTGACCTTGGCAATGAACCTCTACAGCCAGGGCATTCATCCGGGCCTGGATTTCTCCGATATTGACGACGTGCGCCGCTGCGTGGAGTATTGCACGCAGTTGCCGGTACACCCGCGTCATCCGTATGCGGGCGATCTGGTCTTTACCGCGTTCTCGGGGTCGCACCAGGACGCCATCAAGAAAGGCTTTGCCCAGCGGGTGGACGGCACGATCTGGGACGTCCCGTATTTGCCGATTGATCCGGCCGACGTCGGCCGCAACTATGACGCGGTGATCCGCGTGAACAGCCAGTCGGGCAAAGGCGGCGTGTCGTACTTGCTGCACAAGGAGCATGGCCTTGATTTGCCGCGGCGTCTCCAGATCGAGTTCAGCCGCGCCATCCAGCGCGTGACGGATGAAACCGGCGCTGAGGTGACGGCGGGAGACGTTTACGGGGTGTTTGCGGCCGAATACCTGGACCGGGATGCGCCGTACTGCTTCTTGGGCCACCGGATAAACAGCAAGCAAGGCGGCATTCGCGTTGAAGTGGACGTCACCGAGCACGGCGAAGCCCGTACTTTTGTGGGTGAGGGCAACGGTCCGATTGATGCTTTCGTCAATGCCCTGGGCCAACCGGTGCGCGTGATGGACTATCACGAACATGCGATTGGCGTGGGCGCCGATGCCAAGGCCGCCTGCTACGTGGAAGTCCGGATCGGCGATTCGCCCACCGGCTTTGGCGTGGGCGTGGACCCGGATATTGTCACGGCGTCGTTCAAGGCCATTTTGTGCGCCTTGAACCGGCATGTGGCGGCCGCCGAGCGGCGCGCGATTGAAGCCGCCACAGCCTGATTTTTGCTAAGAGCGCGTTGCCCAGGTCACATTGACCTGGGCGGCGTTCGCGGCCTTCAGCATTTCCAGCAAGGGATAGGCCCGCTGACGCAGGCTGACCCAGTCATACTGCTTGGGCTTTTCGTCTTCATCATCATCGTGGCTGTTGGATGGCGATTCTTCCGCATCGGGCTCCGGCTCCGCCACAAACGCCGCTTCCAGCCGCTGAATGGCGGCGGGCAACTGCTCCGGCGTGAAGACGCCCTGCGGTTCAAGACTGATTTCCTTGAGTTTGCCCGCAATCTCCAGAATGGGCTGGGCGTGCTGCGCCAGCATCACGATTTCTCCTGCCGCTTTGGATCGAAAAGTCATCAGCATAAGGTTCTCCTTGCTTCGTGTGGCGGGTCATCGCTTTTCAAAGCGAATGCCCTATTATGGCCCCGTGCCTGTTAACATTTCAGCCTTGATTACTGAATTCATTTTCTGATGCCCATGCTCCCAGAGCAACAAGAACAGTTATTGGCACTGATCGGTGCTGCCGTCGCCTCTGTGGCGCCCGATGCCCAGCCCAAACTCAGCCTGGAAAGGCCGAAAGTGGCCAGTCACGGTGATATTGCCACCAACGTCGCGATGCAGATCGCCAAGCCGCTGAAGCGCAATCCGCGCGAACTGGCGCAGCAGATCCTTGATGCCTTGCTGGCACAGGGCGGAGCGAAGCCGCTGATTGCCTCGGCGGAGATTGCCGGCCCCGGCTTCATCAACCTGCGCCTGACGGCATCGGCCAAGCAGGCGGTGGTTGAGGTGATCCGTGTTCGCGGCGCGGAATTCGGGCGGGCTCGGCGCAATGCGCAGAAGGTGTTGGTTGAATTCGTGTCCGCCAACCCGACCGGACCGCTGCACGTTGGCCATGCGCGCCAGGCGGCGCTCGGTGATGCGCTGTGCCGCTTGTTTGATGCCAGCGGCTGGGACGTGACCCGCGAGTTCTACTACAACGATGCGGGCAATCAGATCCATAACCTCGCCGTCAGTGTTCAGGCGCGCGCGCGTGGCCTGAGCCTGGACGATCCGAGCTTCCCCGCGGACGGCTATCGGGGAGAATATATCCTTGATATTGCCAATGACTACCTGAACAAGCGCACGGTGGCGGCCTCGGACGGTGAACCCGTCACGGCTTCCGGCGATCCCGAGGACCTGGAAGCCATCCGCCGTTTTGCCGTGACCTACCTGCGGCGTGAACAAGACCTGGATTTGCAGGCCTTTGACCTGAAGTTTGATAATTTTTATCTGGAAAGCTCGCTGTACTCGAGCGGGCGGGTGGAAAACACCGTGCAGCGCCTGGTCAGCAGCGGCCATACCTATGAGCAGGATGGCGCCTTGTGGCTGCGCACCACGGAGCTTGGCGAAGGCGACGACAAAGACCGCGTGATGCGCAAGTCCGAGGGCGGCTACACCTATTTCGTGCCGGATGTTGCCTACCACGTGACCAAGTGGGAGCGTGGCTATACCAAGGCCATCAATATCCAGGGTTCGGATCACCATGGCACGGTGGCGCGCGTGCGCTCGGGCCTGCAGGCGTTGAACATCGGCATCCCGAAAGGCTATCCTGACTATATCCTGCACAAAATGGTCAAGGTGCTGCGGGGCGGTGAAGAGGTCAAGATTTCGAAGCGGGCCGGCAGCTACGTGACCTTGCGTGACCTGATTGATTGGGTGGGCCGAGATGCGGTGCGTTTCTTCCTGATCCAGCGCCGTGCTGACAGCGAATTCGTATTTGACGTTGATTTGGCGCTGCAGCAGACGGACGAAAACCCGGTCTACTACATCCAGTATGCGCATGCCCGGATTTGCTCAATTCTCACGCAATGGGGCGGTTCCGCGTCCAGCCTGACCCAGGCGGACTTGAGCCTGCTGACGGCCCCGAGCGAGTTTGCGCTGCTGCAACGGCTGGCCGAGTTCCCGCATTGGGTGCAAATGGCCGCCCGCGAATTGGCGCCGCACCACATCGCCTTCTGGCTCAAGGACTGTGCAGCGGATTTTCACGCTTACTACAATGCCGAGCGTGTATTGATTGATGACGAGGCCCTGAAGCTGGCCCGGCTCGCTTTGCTGGCGGCAACCCGGCAAGTGATTGCCAACGGCTTGGCATTGTTGGGGGTCTCGGCTCCGGAGCGGATGTAAAGACATGGCGCGAACCTCCAAAAAGCGGGCCGCGGGCGGCAGCGTTTTCAAAGGGGTATTCATCGGGCTGTTGTTTGGCCTGATTATTGCGGCAACGGTGGCGTTTTATGTAAACCGGGCCCCGGTGCCGTTTGTTGATCGGGTTGGGCGGCACGTTTCGCCGCAGGATCGGGCAACCACGGAAGTTCCCGATCCGAATCGCGCTCTTTATAGCGGCGCGGCTCCAAGCGGCCTGCCCGGGGGGCTGGCGCAGACACCTGTGCCTGAAGCCTCCCCGGCGCCGGGCGCGGATCCGCTGGGCGAGTTTTTGGCCAAGGCCGAGCTGGCGCCCGCAGCACCCACACCGGCGCCGCGTATTGGCACGCAGTCGCCCACAGTGGGGGTGACGCCTTCGGTTGGCGTGTCACCGCCCGCGGTTCAGGCGCCTCAACCCGCGCAGCGGGCCGTGACGCCTGCTTCTCCGGCAGCGTCCGCCAGCGGAGGGCAGCAAGCCTATGTGTTGCAAGCCGGCGCATTCCGGGGCCAGGCCGAGGCGGAAGCCTTGCGGGCCAAGCTGGCCATGATGGGCTATGAAGCGCGCGTTGAGTCCACGCAGGTGGGCAGCGGTACCTTGCACCGTGTCCGGCTCGGACCGTACGCGCATCTGGATGATACAAACCGGAACCGCTCCAATCTGGCCGAGCAGGGCATTGAAACCGCCATCATCCGGCGCTAAGGCGCCCGGAACTTATCGGCGCCAACTCCGTCTCAACAAGTTGTTTCATCGGAAGGAAAGTCAATGATGCATCGTGGGTTCATTAATCGAGTCATGGCGGCAACCGTAGCGCTGATGGGTTTCATGGCGGTCGGCGCCGTGCAGGCGCAGCCGGTGGCGGGCAAGGACTACATCGAGCTTGGCCAGCCCCAGACCAGCAGCGCGCCCGGCAAGATCGAGGTGCTGGAATTTTTCTGGTATAGCTGCCCGCACTGCCATTCGCTGGAGCCCAGTTTTGACGCCTGGGCCAAAAAGCAGGGTCCGGATGTGGTGGTGCGGCGTGTTCCTGTTGCGTTCAATGCGGGCATGCAGGCGCAGCAGCGCTTGTACTATTCGCTCGAAGCGTTGGGCAAGGTGGATGAATTGCATGCCCGTGTGTTTACCGCTATTCATACGCAGCGCCAGCCGTTGACCACGGAAAAGCAGATCAAGAGCTGGATTGCGGCGCAAGGCGTGGATGCGGCCTTGTTCGGCAAGACCTATCAGTCGTTCGGGGTAAATACCAGCGTGAGCCGCGCCAAATCGTTGATGGACACCTATGGCGTGAAAGGCGTGCCGGCGGTGGCCGTGGGCGGCAAGTACCTGACTTCCCCGTCCTTGGCGGGGTCGAATGCGGCCACGCTGCAAGTGCTTGACTTCCTGATCGAGAAAACCCGGTCCGGCAACTGACCA
>JBAYOI010000156.1:0-7041 GCA_041678365.1 Pigmentiphaga sp.
TCATCGATCATCGGCTGCGGCCGAGCCGCAACCTGACTCCCGCCCATGAGCTGTTCCACCTCTACCAGTATGGCTACAGCATGTTCAAGTCGTCCTGGTATCTGGAAGGCATGGCGCGCTGGGCCGAATCGTTCTTTCGCGCGGCGCCGCCCGCGGCCATGCCAAAGGAGGCCGCCATGACCTGCGAAGCAGCCTATACCAAGCGGTATGCGGCCTCGACGTTTTGGCGGCAGCGTGCTGCGGCAAGCGGCGAGGCGGCGCGGGCGCTGCCCAGTTCGCTGCGCGCAGCGCGTTTCACCGACGGCAGGGCCGTGATCGAGGTGGATAGACTGCAGGGAGGAGGGTTTCTGCTGGACGCGCTGCAAGCGCTGGAGCGGACCAGTGCGGCGGTGGCCAAAACCCAAGGGTTGCCGCTGTATGACTGGCCGGAAAGTGTGCAACAGTCTGCACAGTTCGACAGCGTGATTTGTTCGGCGGTCGAGGCGTTGGCGCGGTGATACCTGGAGGGTGAAAACAAAACGGGCCTATTCGCAAACCACCGGTGCTTCCCCAGGTTTGCGAATAGGCCCGTTACTGCGGGCAAGGGCTCAGGCTTTGTGTTCTTCTTTATCCTTGACCCGATAGACCAGCACCGCCGTTTTGGCCAGCGAGAGGACCTTGGCCGTCACGCTGCCCAGCAACAGGCGGGACAAGCCGCTGCGGCCGTGGGAGCCGATGAAAATCAGATCCGCGCCGGTTTCTTCCGCTGCCTGGACAATGCCGTCCGCCACGTTGAAGTTGGACACCGACAGCGACGAGGCTTTGACGCCCGCCGTTTCCGCCCGGCTCATGACCGCATCAATATACTTGGCGGATTGCTCGGCCGTTGCTTTTTCGTACGCATCATCAGTGATGGCATAGGCGGCGGCCATGCCGTCGAAGCCGATGGTGGCCGCGAAAGGCTGGGTCACGTGCAGCGCCACGATTTCGGCATCGACCGAGCGGGCGAAGGAAACGCCTGCGTTGGCTGCTTGCGCAGAGAGCGGGGAGCCATCGGTAGGGATCAGAATCTTCTTAAACATGATCGTGTTCCTAAATGATCGTGAGGTGATACGTTCAGTACAGCACGTTCAGTCTCGGGTGTTGTTGATGTAAATCAAGCTAGCGTGCGGCGTAAAAACGCTGCAATGTCCTGCACTTCGGGTAGACACACAGAATGTTGCATGGGATAAGTGTGCCACGATACGGGGTAGGAGAGGGACTCGAGTTTCTCTTTGCTGGCTTCGGCGCGGTCAAACGGCACGACGGGGTCCTCGGTGCCATGCGCCATGAAGACCGGCGTCCGGAAGTTGGCGGCATGGCGTTCGGCTTCCAGGGCGTCGGCCAGCGGCAGATAGCCGGACAGGGCAACCAGGCCCGCCAGCGGCTGCTCAAAGCGCAAGCCGGTGTGCAGGACCATCGCGCAGCCCTGCGAAAATCCAGCCAGCACAATGTGCTCAACGGCAATGCCGCGTTCGATTTCGCGGCGGATCAGCGCCTGGATCTGCCGCTCGGACTGGCGGATGCCTGTTTCGTCTTCGCTGCGGCCGCCGCCGGACAGTTGAACAATGTCATACCAGGCACGCATGGTCATGCCCTGGTTGATCGTGACCGGCCGGGGATCCGCATGCGGAAAGACGAAGCGGACGGCGGGCAGGCCGCGCAGGTCAAGCTCCGCAACAATGGGCTGGAAATCATGGCCGTCGGCGCCAAGGCCATGCATCCAGATCACGGCGCGTTCAGGGTTGGGGCCGGTCTGGACTTCGACACAATCAAGAAGAAGGCTCATGGGATGGCGTGGCTCACGGTTGGGGACGGATGGCCGTCTTGGGTCGGAAGGCTTTGCAATGCGCCGGATCGGTCTCAATGTAGGGGCCGTCAATCAGCTGGATGCAGTACGGGACCGCGGCGAACACGCCCGCCGCGAGCAGCGCGCCGTCGGCATCGCGCAGGCCTTCCAGCGTTTCGCGGATGGCCTTGGGCTGGCCGGGCAGGTTGATGATCAGGCAAGCGCCGTCATCCGTGCCGCGTTCACGGATCACCGCCACCTGGCGGGACAGGATGGCCGTGGGCACGAAGCGCAGCGAGATTTGCCGCATCTGTTCGCCGAAACCGGGCATTTCCTTGCTGGCCACGGCCAGCGTGGCTTCCGGCGTCACGTCGCGGCGCGCCGGACCGGTGCCGCCAGTGGTCAGGATCAGGTCGCAGCCGACCTCGTCGCTGAGGCTGCGCAGCGTGGCGGCAATCTCGTCGTGGTTGTCGGCAATCAGGCGCTCAACGAAGCGGACGGGCGTGGTCAGGGTCTGGCTGAGCCATTCTTTCAAGGCGGGGATGCCCGCATCCTGGTACACACCGGCTGAAGCGCGATCAGAGACGGACACCAGACCGCAGATCAGCTCGTCGGGGTGTTGTCGGGTGAGGCGTTGAGAAGTCATGGGTGAATCACAAGAGTCAGGGTTGGGTTTGCTTTATTCCTGCGTGCCGCCCGAGGTGGGAGCGGCGTCCGGGAACTGCACTTCGAACTGCAAGCGCTTGATTTCCTGGAATAAAGCACGAAACTGCTTGCGTTGCGGGTCCTGCCCGGGCAGCAGTTGTTCATTGTGCTGCTGTTCTTTGCGCGCGGCGCGCACCAGCGCGCGCAGGTGCTGGACGTCGGCGGCCGGGTAGTGATTGATGAAGGCGGTCAAATGCTCGTCATTGTCAAGCAGGCGGTCACGCCAGCGTTCGAGCTGGTGAAAGGCGGCGATCTGTTCGGCGGAGTCGCCTTCCCACGCGGCCAGCATCTGCTGGATCGGCTCAACGTTGACGTCGCGCATCAATTTGCCGACATATTGCAGCTGGCGGCGTTTGCCTTCATGCGCCGTGATGCGCTGCGCTTCCAGGATGGCCTCGGTCAGCCGTTCAGGCAGCGGCAGCTGCTTGACGCGGTCCTTCGGCAGCTTGACCAGGCGCTCGCCCAGGGCCTGTCTGGCTTCCATGTCGCGCTTGACCTGGGATTTGCTGGGCGGCAACGCGTCTTCGTCGTCCTGGGCGGTGGGAATGGGCGTGAATCGTTTTCTTGACATGGCGGGCAGACAAACTAAGGGTTGGCTATGATAAGGCGTCGTCCAACAAAGATGGGCGTTTTTTTCCTCACACCTTTACTACCATGACAGAAAACCACGACCGTTTCAAAAATCTGATCCAAGACGTCTTGAACGAGGCCAGGCGGGCGGGCGCCACCGACGCCGCCGCCGAAGTGTCGGAAAGTCAGGGTTTGTCCGTCACGGTCAGGCAAGGCAGCCTGGAAACCGTTGAGCAAACGCGGGATCGCTCGCTTGATATTACCCTGTATGTTGGCCAAAGTCGGGGCTCGGCCTCAACCTCCGACTTTTCTCCGGCGGCCATGCGGGATACGGTCTCGGCGGCCTTCCATATTGCGCGGCATACGGCTGAGGACCCGATGGCCGGCCTGCCCGACGCCGAGCACCTGATGCTGGAGCCCGCGCCGGACCTGCAATTGCATCATCGGTGGATGCTGGACACGGAACAAGCCACGGCGCTGGCCCTGCGGGCCGAGCAGGCCGCCTGCCAGCATGACAAGCGCATCAGCAATTCGGATGGCGCGTCGGTGTCCACCTACGAAGGGCACTTCGTGATGGGGAACACGCGGGGCTTCCTGAACGGTTTTCCGTATTCCCGGCACAGCATCTCCGCTTCGCCCATCGCGGGCAAGGGCGACAAAATGCAGCGCGACGACTGGTACACCAGCGACCGCAACCCCGGCAAACTGCTGGCGCCGGAAACGGTCGGGGAGATTGCCGCGCAGCGCACCCTGGCCCGGCTTGGCGCAAAACGGATCAAGACCGGGCGTTTCCCGGTTCTGTATGAGGCGCCGGTGGCGGGCAGCGTGCTTGGCGCCTTGACGCAGGCCCTGAGCGGCGGCGCCTTGTACCGGCAAGCCAGTTTTCTGATGGACAGCCTGGGCCGACAGATCCTGCCCGATCATATCGATGTGTTCGAAGATCCGTTCATTCTGGGCGGCCAGGGCAGCTCCCCCTATGATGACGAAGGCGTGCGGACGCGCAGCCGTCACGTGATCGAGCGCGGCTGCGTGCAGGGCTATTTTCTGTCCACCTATACGGCGCGCAAGCTCGGCATGGTCACCACCGGCAATGCGGGCGGCTCGCATAATCTGTTGCTGTCTTCGTCGCGGACCCAGGCCAATGACGACCTGCCCGCGATGCTGAAGAAAATGGGAACGGGACTGCTGATCACGGAATTGATCGGGCAGGGCGTCAATTTTGTAACGGGCGACTATTCGCGTGGCGCATTCGGTTTTTGGGTGGAAAATGGGGAAATCCAGCATGCGGTGGAAGAAATCACCGTGGCCGGTAATCTGCGCGATATGTTCATGAACCTTGTCGCGGTTGGCGCGGACACGCTGACCCGTGGCACGCGCACGACCGGCTCCATCCTGATCGAGGGCATGTCGATTGCGGGGAACTGATGGCTAGGCAACGATGGTGGGAGTCCACATGAATCACAAACACCGGGTGGTGATTGTTGGCGGCGGCGCGGGTGGTTTGGAGCTGGCCGTCAAGCTGGGACGCGCTTATGGCGAGTCGCATGTGACGCTGGTTGATAAAGCGCCGTTTCACATCTGGAAGCCGTCCTTGCATGAAGTGGCGGCCGGTACGCTGGATATTCACCGTGAAGGCCTGTCCTATCCGATGCTGGCGCATGATCATGGGTTCCGCTTCGTGCCGGGCGCGATGACGGCGGTGGACCGGGAGCGGCAGACCGTTTCGGTGGCGCCGCTGCTTGACGAAGACGGCGAAGAGATTCTGCCAGCCCGCAGCCTGCCTTACGACACGCTGGTGCTGGCCATCGGTAGCCATGGCAATTTCTTCAATACGCCGGGTGCGGAGGCCTATGCGCTCTCCCTGGACAGCACGGAGGCCGC
Source organism: Pigmentiphaga sp. (assembly GCA_041678365.1). GTDB lineage: Bacteria > Pseudomonadota > Gammaproteobacteria > Burkholderiales > Burkholderiaceae_B > Pigmentiphaga. The sequence goes on from JBAYOI010000156.1 coordinate 4,964, forward strand.
CGAGCGTTTCCGGCGCGCCTTGCTGAAAATCACCACGCGCCTGGATGCCCAGCCGGATGGGCAGGGCAGCGCGCATGTGCTGATCGTCGGCGGCGGTGCCACGGGGGTGGAACTGGCGGCGGAACTGCTGGAAGCGTCGCAAGTACTGTCGAACTATGGCGCGTCTCACGCCAGCATTCCGCGTTTGCATATCCGCTTGCTTGAAGGCGGCCCGCGGGTGCTGGCGCCGCTGCCCGAACGGATTTCCGCGGCGGCAACCAAGCTGCTGACCAAGCGCGGCGCCTCGGTGATCACCGATTGCCGTGTCACCGAGGTCACGCCAAACACCGTGATCACCAATCAGCAGGTCTATCCGGCGGATTTGTGCATCTGGGCCGCCGGCATCAAGGCGCCGGGGGTGCTGACCACGCTTGGCCTGGAAACGAACCGGCTCAATCAGGTGATCGTGAACGAACAGCTGCAAACCGCCGATCCGCGCGTCTTTGCGCTGGGTGATTGCGCGGCGGTGGATTGGGCGGGAACGGACAATAAAGTGCCTGCGCGGGCGCAGGCCGCTCACCAGATGTCAAACTACCTGTTCAAGGTGATGAAGGCGCGCATTGACGGAAGTCCGATGCCCGCCGAGGCGTTCGCGTACCGGGATTTCGGCTCCCTGGTGTCACTGGGGCATGCGCAAGGCGTGGGTACGCTGATGGGCAGCCTGCAAGGCCGCAATTTCTTTGTGGAGGGCGTGGTGGCGCGCGTGATGTATTCCAGCCTGAGGTGGTCCCACCATGCGGTGGTGCTGGGCCGGATAGGCGCCTGCATTCGCGCGCTGAGCGGCTTCCTGGCCAAGCGTTCCCGCCCCCGCGTCAAGCTGCACTGAGGAAATGGCCCTCCCCCTACGCGCTTCGCGCGCCCCCTCAAGGGGGCGACACCAGCGGCCTGGCAAAGCCAGATCCGCGGTGTCCTGGATGGGGCCGAGGTCCTTCTGTCTGGATGGTTACAGTTTCTTCTGAAGCGAGCGTTGCTCGCGAACCTCGACACGGTGCTCTCCCAAGGTCCGACACCAGCGGACTGGCCAAGCCAGATCCACGGTGTCCTGGATCAGGCCGAAAATAAGAATCTCCTACCGTTTCCAGACGCCGGACTTGCCGCCGCGCTTTTCAATCAGCTGCACGTCCGTGATGCTCATGCCGCGGTCAACCGCCTTGCACATATCGTAGATGGTCAGCAGGGCGATCTGCACCGCGGTCAGCGCTTCCATTTCTACGCCGGTGCCACCGACCGTCTCGGCTCGCACCAGGCAAACCACGCGGTGATTGGCTTCGTCAATGTCAAAGTCGCAACTCACGTGGGTCAGCGGGATCGGGTGGCACAGTGGAATCAGGTCCGCGGTTTTCTTGGCCGCCATGATGCCGGCCAGCCGGGCAATGCCGAGCACGTCGCCTTTCTTGGCGGAGCCGGATTGAATCAGCGCCAGGGTGTCGGGCTGCATCACGATGGCGCCGCGGGCAATGGCCACGCGCGCGGTGGCGGGTTTGGCCCCCACGTCCACCATGTGGGCTTGACCGGCTTCATTGAAATGGGTGAGTCCAGACATTGATCAATAATCTCCCGACAGTACACTTACAAGCTGGCTATCATACTCCGATGCCCACGATGAAATTATCTTTGCTTTCAGTGGCGCGGCCGCTCGTTGGGGCCGTTCTGTCCGCCTTCCTGGTTCAACACCTCCCGCCCGTCCAGGCGCAGCCCGTCGGCATCCCCGAACTGGGCGATGCCTCGGCCGCGGTGCTGTCGCCGATGGTCGAAAGAAAAATCGGCGAAGTCATCATGAGCGACGCCTCGCGCGATCCTTCCTACATCGATGACCCGGAGCTCGGCCAGTATCTGACCGACATGGGCCGCCGCCTGGCCTCGCACCTGAGCCTGACACACCCGGTGCAGGTGTTTCCGGTCAACGATTCCTCGATCAACGCGTTTGCGATGCCGGGCGGCTTCATCGGCATTCATACCGGTCTGGTGGCGGCGGCGCAGACCGAGTCCGAACTGGCCGGGGTCGTGGCCCATGAAATCGGCCACGTCAGCCAGCGGCA
>JBAYOI010000157.1:0-6967 GCA_041678365.1 Pigmentiphaga sp.
CAGAATATCGGTCAAGTACGACATGAAATCTCCATCAGTGGTCACATTGCAAACAGAATGTCTTTGCAGAATTCTGGGTAGCGTAAAGGGCCGTGATGACGCAGCGATGACGGATTTGTTGGAATTTTCTTGCATGTCGCATTGTGGCGGCGCTGTTTGCCGAGCGCGGCCTGCGTGCTTTATGAAACCTTCATGTCAGTGAGGGAGCGCGGGGGACCGTGCTTGATAAGGCGACCCGCCGGTAATCCCGGGGACGGAAGCCCTGTTGATCAACGAAGAACTTCGAGAAGTGGCTTTGAGCCCCAAACCCGCAGCGCTGCGACAGTTCGGCAATGGGGCTGGGGTCATCGGCCAGGAATTGCAGCGCCATTTCCAGGCGGATCATGTTCAGGTAGTGCTTGGGTGAGAGCCCGGTGCAGGCGCTGAACAGCTCGAAGAAACGGGAGCGGGACAGCCCGACTTTTGACGCCAGGTCCCCGGTGGCCAGCGGCTCTTCAAGGTTTTCACGCATCAAGGCGATGGCGCGGCGGATGCGGAAGTCATTGATGCGGGTGGGGCGTTGCCGGGTGCTGAAGCACGGGCCGTAGCTGTGGCACAGGTTTTCGGCCAGGCTTTCAAAAAGATGATGGACGGCCTCGTCCTGGTCATCTTCCGAGGATTGCATCTGCCGGGCAAGTTGCTCGATCTGCTGGCGCAAGGCCGGACTCAGGCGCACCGAGCTGCGCGGGAAAAAGCGGACGTAGGCGGGCAGGGCCGGGAACTGGGTTTCAATCCATTCCGGAGAAAAGTAGAGCATCAACATGATGCTGCGCTCACAGACCGTCAGGTTGCTGTGCAGCTCATGGCTGTTGACCAGCACGGCGTGGTCGGGATCCAGCACGGCGATCTCATTGCCGACATGGTAGTCATGATGCCCGCCCTCGATCTGGATCAGGACGTGGTTTTCCCGGTGGGCATGGGCGCCCGCCGGACGCATTTTCTCCAGCAGGCAGGCCCGTCCGACGGGCCCATTGGAAACGGCTAGGACTCTGGACACACGCTACTCCATACAGTGTTCGCGCGACAAACCGCAGCCTCGACCATTGCAGTGTATCGAACTGACCGGCAAGTGCAATGCTTCCGGGCGCCATGCCGTCATCTAATCGGATGATTTCGTAAATGGCGGGACGCGGGCGTAAGGGTTGAACCATCATGAACTTCTAAACTGGGCCGAAAGGAACAGCCTGTCAAGGAGACGGAATGAACAATCGTTACATTGTTGGTGGCGCAATGTTGCCGCATGCCCCGCAGTTCTTCACCCTGCCCGAGTCGGAAGACAAACAGACGGTGCAACGGGTCCGCGACGTGGCGGCAAAGATCGGCCAAGAGCTTGAGGCGTTGAAACCGGACCTGTGGATCATGATTGCCAATGACCACGCCCAGCAGTTCTTCCATCAGTGCGCGCCGCCGTTTACGCTGCACGTTGGAGAGCGGGCAACGGGCGAGTTTGCCGGACGGACATTTGATTATGCCGTGTCGAGCGAGATTTCATTCGAGCTGGTCAGGGAGCTGTACAAGGCGGGATTCGACCCGGCGTTCACCAGTACGGCGGAGATCGACTACGCCTTGGGCATCCCGTTGACCCATCTAGGCGTGAAGGCGCCGGTGCTGCCGATTTACGTGAACGCCTACCTGCCGCCGCAGCCCACGATCGAGCGCTGCTATGCCTTTGGGGTTGCCCTGGCCAATGCCGTCAGCAAGCTGGGCTTGAGAACGGTGATCATTGCCAGCGGAGGCATGTCGCACTTCCCCGGCACCGATCGCTACAGCGAGCCCAACCTGGATTTCGACAATCAGGTGCTGGATCAATTGCGGACCGGCAATTTGAAAGCCCTGATCGGCTACAACGAAACGCAGCTCGACGACACCGGGAACATTGAACTGCGGTGCTGGGCGATTGCCGCGGGCGCGCTGGGGGAACGGGTGCCGGACGTGCTGCAAATGGACCCGAGCTGGCACCATAACTACGCGTCGCTGGGCTTTTATTCCCCCGCGCCCGCCCCGGCCCGGCCGCATTATCCCAATATCGAGCCCGCGCTGGCCGAGTTGACGCGGGCGCTGCATGGGCTGGCCTACGACGAAGCGAACCAGAAGCAGTTTGTGGCGGATGCCGACAGCTACCTGGCGCGTTTCAACTTGAGCACCGAACACCGCGAGGCGCTGCTCGCCATGGATCAGTTGCGGTTTGCGGAAATGGGCCTGCATCCGCTGATCGGTTTTCTGGCCAATATGAATATCCAGCGCTTGAAGCCCGCTTCGCGGGGAGGCCAATCATGAGCACGGCGGATTCCTCCTTGCCCTTGTGCTCCTACGTCAATGGCCAGTCCCTGGCAGTCGGCTCGGCCGTTTCCTGCTGGGAAGCGGCCGGACGGCCCGGCCTGACGCTGCGGATCGATGAAGCGGATGAGCGCTTGGTTGATCAAGCCGTGCAGGGCGCCACGCGCGCCTTTGCACGCTATCGCCAGGCATCGTTGGCCGAGAGGATGGCGGTGTTGGGCAAACTCGCCGCCGCGCTGGACGCGGAGGCGCCCGCTCTGGCGGACTTGATCTCGCAAGATGTGGGTAAACCTATCCGGGTGGCGCGTGGAGAAGTGGCGCGGGGCGCGAGCTTTGTGCGCGCTTGCGTTGCCGAGATCGCGCAACAGGGTGGCGAGGTGATTCCGGTGGATGCGGTCCAGGCCGGGGCGGGACGTTTCGGTTTTACCAAGCGGCATCCGTATGGGGTGGTCGGCGCGATCACGCCGTTCAATGCGCCGATCAACCTGCTGGTTCAAAAAGTGGCGCCCGCATTGGCCGCAGGCAATGCTTGCGTCGTCAAGCCCGCGCCCGCCGGGATCCGGACCGCTTTGCATCTGGCGCAAGCGGCGGTCGAGCAAGGCTTGGAGCCGGGGCTGTTCAATGTGCTGACCGGCGGCAAAGACGCCGCGATTGCGCTGGCTTCCCATACGGGGGTCGGGGTGGTTTCCTTCACCGGCGGCGTGGAGGCGGGGGAAAGCCTGGCGCGCTGCACCGGCGTGCGGCGCTTTGTGTCCGAGTTGGGGTCGAACGCGGCCAATGTGGTGCTGGCCGATGCCGATTTGGATGAGGCGGCGCGCAAGATTGCCGCTGCTTCCTTCGAGGCCAGCGGCCAGCAATGCATTTCCGCGCAGCGGGTGATTGTTGAAGCCGCTGTTTATGATGACTTTGTTGAACGCTTCGTCCAGTATGCCCGTGCCTTGCGTGTCGGTCCGGCGGATCAGGAGGACGTGGATGTCGGACCGGTGGTTTCCCGCGCCTCGGCGGATCGGATCATGGGGCTGGTAGACGATGCTTTATCAACGGGTGCGCAAGCCCTGCTGGCGCCAAAGCGGGAGGGGTTGCTGATTTCCCCGGTTATTCTTGGCGGTTTGACGCCGTCGGCGCGGCTCTGGCATGAGGAGGTCTTTGGCCCCGTGGCGGTGCTGATCAAGGCGGACAGTCCAGCGCAGGCGCTGGACATTGCCAATGATTCGCCGTTCGGGCTCCAGGCCGCCGTATTCACCAGCAGCCTCAAACAGGCGTTCACGTTTTCCGAGCGCCTGGAGGTCGGGGCGCTTTGGGTGAACGAGGCCAGCCGGTTCAGGCTGGATATGTATCCGTTTGGCGGCATGAAGTTGAGCGGCGTGGGGCGGGAAGGGGTCCGCTACGCCATTGAGGAATTGTCCCAAGTGAAGTTCACCGGCATTCATTGGCGATGAAGTCGGCAGCTTTGATGCTTGAATCCGAGGAGTGAGGGCGTGCTATCCACCCTGCGTAACAATGTGAGCGTCACCGGGCGTCAAGTGGTCAGCGCCGCTACCCCGTTGAGCAGTGCGGCGGGCATCTGGGCCTACGCGCAGGGCGGCAATGCGTTTGATGCGGCGCTGGCCGCCTGCTTTGTCGATACGATCGCGTTGCCGATGAAGTGCGGTCTGGCGGGAGACCTGGTCGCTTTGTTCCACGAAGCGGATCAGCCTTGGCAAGCGCTGCTCAGTGTGGGCGGGGCGCCGCGCGCGGTTGACCGCGGCGAGCCCTTGGCCGTGCTGGGGCCGCGTGCGGTCGGCGTGCCTGGCGCGCCCGCCGGTTATGCCGCGCTGGCGCAGCGTTGCCGCCTGCCTTTGCAGACCTTGATCCAGCCCGCGGTGTCCGCCGCCGAGCAGGGCGTGGTCTGGACGCCGAGCAATCTGCGCTATCTGGCGGGTGCGCGGGAATTACTGATGCAATGGAGCCCGGCTTGTGTTTATGCGCGCCACTTCGGCGCCAAACCGGGAGATGTGCTGAAGCTGCCCGGTCTTGGGCGTTTGTTGCAGCGTTTCGCGACGCTTGGCGCGGCGCTGTTTCATGACGAGGAGGGGCGGCGGTTGGCGGACGCGGTGCAGCAGCTGGGCGGCGTGATTGCGCATGAGGACCTTCGTGCGCATCAGCCTATCTTCACCGCGCCCGCCCAGGTCGAGCTGCCAGGCTTTGGCGTGCTGATGGCCACGCCGGAACCCACTCAGGGAGCGCTGCTGCTGGAGGTCATCAGCAGGCTGCTCAGCGCGCATCCCGGGCAGTTGAGCACGGCCGTCGATCCGGACGCCGTGCGCGATGATACGGTGCTGGCCAGCCTGGTAGCGGGCGTGCGGGCGGAGGCCAGGCAGCGGGGCCGGGAAGCGCGTGACGACGGCACCTCGGTGGTGATGGCGTGCGACGCCTGGGGCAACCAGGTCACCGTTGTACACAGCAATTCCTTTCCGCGCTTTGGCGCCGGGATCGTGCTTGACGATGGCCTGGTGCTGAACAATCGGCCGGGGCGCGGCTTTGATCCGCAGGCGCCCAAAGGCGCGCCCAATGCCGCCGCGGGCGGGAAGATGCCGCCCACGACCTTGCATGCCTGGGGTCTGCTGCAAGCGGGCCGGGTGACCTTGGGCGCCACGCCGGGCGGCGTCAACCAGCTGCCCTGGAATAGCCAGAGCGTGCGGGACCTGCTGCAAGGCTTGAGCCCGGCTGAGATCGTCACCCAGCCGCGTTGGGCGGTTGGCAATGATGGAGCTTATTCGGCGGAGCTCGGGGTGGTCCTGGATGACGAGACCTTTCACGCCCGGCAGGTGGAGCGATTCAGTTTTTTGTCGGTTCAACAAATCATTCGTCAAACCGAGGACGGCCTGTTTGAGGCTTGCGCCGATCCTCGGGCAGGGGGGCGGGCGCTGGCGCTTTATTAGTCGGGGGGCAATACCCATCGCCGCCGACGGCGCGCCGTGGGATGGTGCTTCGCACAAGAAGATCGGATCTTTTCATAAAAGTGGCGACGTAATCGTAATACCGAAAACCCGTTGACGAATAAGATATATACACATCAACAAAATGGTTGGAGGTGACGATGAACAAGCTTAAAAAAATGCTGCCGGTCAGTGCGGCGGCGCTGACGCTGTGTGTAACCGCCCTGGCGCCAGTCAGTGCGCAGGCCGAGACCTTTCCGTCCAAGCCGATGACACTGGTGGTGCCTTACGCACCGGGCGGTGCTGGCGATATTCTGGGCCGGGCGGTGGCAATGGAGCTGTCCACCCTGGTCGGCAAGCCCGTCGTGGTGGAGAACCGGCCCGGCGCAGGCGGAAATATTGGTGCGGAAGCGGTATCCCGGGCGCATGACCGTGACGGCCATACGCTGCTGCTGGCCGCGACGAGCCTGGCCAGCAACCCGAGCCTGATGAAGCATATGCCGATCGATCCGTTGAAGGATCTCGTGGCTATCAGCGGCGTGGCGTCATTGCAGAACGTCGTGGCCGTCAATCCTTCGGCGCCGCATAAAAGCCTGCAGGACCTGATCGCCTTTGCCAAAGCGAATCCCGGCAAGCTGACCTTCGGCACGGCGGGCTATGGCACGTCCAGCCATTTGTCGGTGGAACTGTTCAAGGGCGCAGTGGGGGTGGATCTGCTTCACGTGCCGTATAAAAGCGGCGGCCCGGCCATGGCCGATGTGATGGCGGGCAACCTGGACCTGGTGTTTGAGTTGATGCCTGCCGTGGTCAACCATATCCGCAGCGGCAAATTGCGCGGCTTGGCCGTGACCGGGAAGAACCGCTCGGAAGCTTTGCCGGAACTGCCAACGGTGGCTGAATCGGGCTACCCGAACTATGCCTTCACCGCCTGGTTCGGTATTTTTGCGCCATCGGGCATCGAGGATAAACGGGCTGACGACTTGAACGCCCGGATCAATCGGGCCATTTCCTCCGACGCGTTCAAACAGCGCCTGGAGCAGCTTGGCGCGGAAGGCATGCCGGGCAGCCGCAAGCAGTTTGCGGATTTCTTCAAGGGCGAAGTCGATACCTGGAAACGCGTGGCAGTCGAGCAGAAACTGCCGACCCTGGACTGAATGAAAGCGCTTCTTTTGCAGGACTTTCCCGCGAACCCGTTTTTACGGGGTTGGCGGGAAAGCCAGTTTCTACAGCCTCCCCCCTGCGGGGCTATTTTTTTTGGTTGAACCGGATGGCCAAGACACTTTTACTGATCGGATTCGGCGCCATGGGGCGCACGGTGTATCAATCCTTGCGGTCCGACGCCGCGCTGCGGGTGACGCATGTGTTGGAATCGCCCGCGCATTTGACTGCGGTCAAGCGCGAACTGGGTGAGGACGTGCAGGGGGTCAGCTCACTGCATGAAATTGCCGTGCTGCCGGATTTTGCGGTGGAATGCGCGGGCCATGCCGCGGTGCAGACGGTGGTGCCCGATTTGCTGGAGCGCGGCGTGACCTGCATCATTGCTTCCATTGGGTCATTGGCCACGCCTGGCTTGCCTGAGCGGCTGGAGCAGGCGGCGTTGCGGGGCGGCGCCCAGCTCATTCCGGTTGCGGGCGCGCTGGCGGGCATCGATGCGCTGGCGGCGGCGCGTGAGGCAGGCCTGGAGGCGGTGAGCTATGTGGGCCGCAAGGCCCCGAAGAGCTGGCTTGGAACCG
>JBAYOI010000158.1:0-6861 GCA_041678365.1 Pigmentiphaga sp.
ATGCTTGAATCGGCGCTGGAGGCGGGATTCTCGGCCGCGGGATGTGACGTGGTGCTGGCGGGGCCGATGCCGACGCCTGCCGTGGCCTACTTGACGCGGGCCTTGCGCTTGACGGCCGGCGTTGTGATCAGTGCTTCGCACAATCCCTATTTTGACAACGGCATCAAGTTTTTTTCGGCGGAAGGCACCAAGTTGCCCGATGCGGTCGAGGCGGCCATCGAAGCACAGCTGGAGCAGCCCATGGGCTGCGTGTCGTCGGAGGCCCTGGGGCGGGCGCGTCGGCTGACCGATGCGGGCGGGCGCTACATCGAGTTCTGCAAATCCACGTTTCCGCAATCCTTGAGCCTGGCGGGCCTGAAAATCGTGGTGGATGCGGCGCATGGGGCCGCGTACCAGGTGGCGCCCGCCATCTTGCGCGAGCTTGGCGCAACCGTGTTCACCATCGGGTGCGAGCCGGATGGGCTCAACATCAATGAGGGCGTGGGCGCCACGCATATGGAAACGCTGGCGCAGGCCGTGCTGGAGAGGCAGGCGGACCTGGGCGTCGGGCTCGATGGCGATGCGGACCGCTTGCAGATGGTGGATGCGCAGGGCCGCATCTATGATGGTGACGAACTGCTGACCCTCATCGTCCGGGACCGGATGCGCCAGGACAAGGTGGAGGGTGTGGTTGGCACGGTCATGACCAACTTGGCCATTGAACAGCGGTTTGCGCAATGGGGCATTCCGTTCGAGCGCGCTCAGGTGGGAGACCGCTATGTCCTGGCCCTGCTGAAAGAGCGCGGCTGGCTGTATGGCGGAGAAGGCTCCGGCCACTTGTTGTGCCTGGACCGACACTCAACCGGCGACGGCATGGTGGCCGCCCTGCAGGTGCTGGCGGCCTTGCAGCGCCAGCAACAGACTTTGTCCGAGGCGCTGGAAGGCTTGCAGCGTTTCCCGCAGCGCCTGGTCAACGTGCCGCTGCAAGCGGGCGTGGATTGGGCCTCGCACCCGGGTTTCAAGGCGGCGCGCGAAGCCGTGGACGGCATGCTGGCGGGCGGCAAGGGCCGCGCCGTGATCCGCGCCTCGGGCACCGAGCCGAAATTGCGCCTGATGGTCGAGGCCAATGATGCCGGTCTGGTGGATCAATGCCTGGAGAGGCTGGAGGCGGGCTTCAAGCACTGAAAAAGTCTTGCTAGTGAAGCGAGTGAGGGCAGGTTCACTTGTCGGTTCGCGAGCAGCGCTCGCTCCTACCGATTCAAAAGAAGCTCGGCCTTGCAAGCCGCGAGGTGGACCGCGCGAAGCGCGTAGGGGTGGGCCCCATTGTCACATCGGTGCCATCGCGAACTGTCATACTGGATAGAGAGAACGAATGAGCGGAGCGAACATGAATTTGATCTTATGGCGGCATGCGGAAGCAGAGGACGGTATTGATGACTTGGCCCGGAATCTGACCAAGCGCGGCCACAAGCAGGCCGAACAGGCCGCGCGGTGGCTGCATGAGCACGCGCCAAAAGACCTGAAGGTGCTGGTCAGCCCGGCCACGCGCACGCGCCAGACGGCCGATGCGCTGAAACTGCCCTACGACGTGGTTGAAGAGCTGAGTCCCGATGCCGATCCCGCCAATCTGCTGGCTGCCGCCGGTTGGCCGTTGGCGGACAAGACCGTGCTGATCGTCGGCCACCAGCCGACGCTGGGCCGGGTGGCCAGCCAATTGCTGTCCGGTGAGGACCTCTTCTGGACCATCAAAAAAGGCGGCATCTGGTGGCTGGCCCGCCGCCAGCGCCAGGATGAGTTCCAGATCGTGCTGCGTGCCGTGGTCAATCCTGAAAACCTGGACTGAGCCCGTGGTCATCGCCTTGTCATTTGTTTGTCAATGACGTGAAACATCCGAGTCGCACACTTGAGTCTGTTATCAGGGAGTGTGCGAATGCTCGAATTCACGCGAATCAATATAGAAGTTCCTCATCATTCGGTTGCTGGCGAAGGTTCTGTTTCCCAAGGGTTGGCGGTGGGACTGGCTCGCGACTGGGATGAAGTGAGGCAAGCGCAGCGTCTGCGCTACCAGGTCTTTACTGAAGACATGGGTGCCGTTTTTCCCGGAGCGATCGACGGCATTGATGAGGACGCGTTTGACGCATGGTGCGAACACCTGATCGTGCGTGAGCTGGGAACGGAGCGGGTGGTCGGCACGTACCGCATCCTGCGCCCCGAGATGGCCCGCGAGGCCGGTTCCTATTACTCGGAAACCGAGTTCAAGCTGGACGGTTTGCAGCCGATCCGGGATCAATTGGTCGAGTTCGGGCGTTCCTGCACCCACCGCGATTACCGCAGCGGCGCGGTCATCATGTTGTTGTGGTCCGGCCTGGCCGAGTTCGTCAAGCGCAACAACTACCGCTATGTGTTCGGCTGCGCCAGCGTAAGCCTGCGCGATGACGGCGCTACCGCGGCGGCCGTGCATCGCGCCGTACAAAAACATCGGGTCCAGAATGGCTTGTTCGTCGAACCGCTGCATGGCTTGCCGATGGCGCAGCTTGGCAACGCCTTGCCTGCGCGGATTCCGCCACTGATCAAGGGCTATCTGAAAACCGGGACCAAAGTCTGCGGTGAACCCGCCTGGGACCCGGACTTCAACACCGCGGACTTTCCGATGCTGTTGTCGGTGGACGAGCTGGATGAACGCTATCGCCGCCACTTCGGTTTTGACGCTGAGGCAATGAGCCAGGACCGTCCGGCCGGGCGCGCTCGTACCCGACCCGCTTTTTCATGAACCGATCCAGCGCCAGCATCGTCTACCCGGCATCGCTGGCGGGATCCCCAGCAATCCATTGCCAGGAGCAATGCCATGTTGGCGTATTTATGGTTTACCCGTCGGCGCCGCAAGGCCCTGCAGCGTTTGATGCGGCGATCCCGCGTTCGCTGCCTCAGAAGGGCAACGGCTGGCGTTCGTGCTTTACTCGACGATCTTGAGCGTGAAACCCACTTTCTGCCACTCTGAGGTCTCTGCCTGCAGGGTGTGCAGCGTCAGCGGATTGGCCTCGGCCCACCCGGGCTCAAGATGCAGCACCAAGGTGCCATTCCGGCCTTCAATCCGCGCCGGGAAGTGAGGCAGCGGCACGCGCCGCCGCATGAAGGTGGTGGCCAGCCGCAATGACAGGATGGCTTTCCAGATGGCATGCGTTTCAGGCGGTGGATTGAGTTTGGCCAGCTTGCTTTGGTGGCCAAGCACCAATTGCGCCAACAGTTCCTGTTCCTGGTTCGAGAAACCCGGCATGTCCGAATTTGCCAGAATGTAGGCGGAGTGCTCGGCATAGCGGTGATGCGCAATGGATAAGCCGATTTCATGGAGATCCGCGGCCCAAGCCAGCATGGAGTGCAGCTCTGCCGGGCTGTCCGGACTGGCCCATGCCTGGTGGAGGGTATGCGCCAACGCCTTGACGCGCTCGGCCTGGGCGCGGTCCACCAGATACCGGTGCTGGAACTGCTCGACGGTCACAGCGCGCATGTCGTCGGGGGCGTCGCGGCCCAGCAGGTCGAACATGACGCCGACGCGCAGCGCGCCATCGGCCGTTTGCATCTCGGTGATGCCCAGTTCCTGGAACGCCGCCAGCATGATGGCCAGGCCGCCAGGCAGAACCGCCACCCGGTCCGCCTTGATGTCGGGCAGGTCGGCTTTCTCAACCGAACCGACCTTGATCAATTTTGCTTTCAAGGCCTGCATGCCGTCCAGCGTAATCCGGTGCTGCGTGGTGCCGGATGCGGTCAGGATGGCGCACAAGGCCTTGGCGGTGCCGGACGAGCCAAAAGCGGCTTCCCAGCCGGTGTCCCGATACTTCTCCGCAATGGCTTCCAGCTCGCCGCGCGCGGCCAGTTCCGCCGCTTTCATCGACTTGGCGTCAATGCGGCCGCCCGGGAAAAAGTGCTGGCTATAGCTGACGCAGCCCATCGGCAGCGATTCCAGCAATTGCGGCTGGAAGTGCTGGCCGATGACGAACTCGGTGGAGCCGCCGCCGATATCGATCACCAGGCGCCGGTCATCGGACAAGGGCAGACTGTGGGTGACGCCGGAAAAAATCAGGCGGGCCTCTTCCCGTCCGGCAATGACTTCGATCGGGAAACCGAGGGCCTGCTCGGCCAGCTCCAGGACTCGCTGCGCGTTGCTGGCAACCCGAAAGGTGTTGGTGGCAACGGCGCGGACCCGCTCGGGTGAGAAACTGCGCAGCCGTTCGCCAAAACGTTTCAGGACGTTGATGGCGCGCTCGATGGTTTCTTCATCGAGGGTTTTATCCTCTTGCAGACCGGCCGCCAGTCTGACGGTTTCTTTCAGGCGGTCGATCTGGTAGACCTGTGAGCTCCCCTCATTGCGCACAACCCGGCCAATGACGAGACGAAAACTATTGGAACCCAGGTCGATGGCGGCAATGAGATTTTTCATGAGTGTTGCAGAATAGTTAAGGAGGGCCAGCGTATCGCGTGTTTATGACAGAAACATGTCCTTGTCATCGTCACGTCATTATTTTGACTTAAAAATCGAAGCGTCCTGATTGTATTCAGAAAACAAACCAACCAAGTCGAGTCATGGCCATTACCAAACCTTTGCCTTCCCATCGCTTTCTCAACCGAGAGCTGGCGCTGCTGAAATTCAACGAGCGCGTGCTGGCAATGGCGGAAGACGTGTCGGTGCCGTTGCTGGAACGGCTGCGCTTCGTGTGCATCGTGGCGTCCAACCTGGATGAGTTCTTTGAAATTCGGGTTGCCAGCTTGAATGAACAACTGAGGCAGAGCCCGCATTTCAAAGGGGCGGATGGCCGCAGCGTGGCAGAGGCCGCGGCGCTGGTCAGCCAGCATGCGCATGCGCTGATCGATCGCCAATACCGGATTCTAAACCGGGAGCTGATGCCCAAGCTGAACGAACAAGGGATTGTTTTGCATTTGGCCGGGCAGTGGACGCCTGCGCAACGCGCCTGGGCGCATGCCTATTTCAAGAACCAGGTCATGCCGCTGCTGACGCCGATTGGTCTGGACCCGGCACACCCCTTTCCGCGCGTCTACAACAAGAGCCTGAACTTCGCCGTGCAACTGAGCGGCCTGGATGCTTTCGGGCGCGCCGCCAGCATTGCCATCGTGCAGGCGCCGCGTCTGCTGCCGCGCATCGTCCAGATGCCGCCAGAGGTCTCGGGCTTTCCGCATGGCTTCGTGCTGCTGACTTCGTTCATGCAGGCCTTCGTCGGCGATTTGTTCCCGGGTATGATCGTGGAAGGTTGCTACCAGTGGCGGGTAACGCGGAACAGCGACCTCTACGTGGATGACGAAGAGGTCACTAATCTTCGCCAGGCCTTGCAGGTGGAATTGACGCAGCGTCACTTCGGTGACGGCGTGCGCTTGGAGCTGGCCGTGGACAGCCCGCCGGAACTGGAGGCTTTTCTGCTGAAAGAGTTCGGCCTGGCGCCGTCGGATTCGTATCGGGTGGATGGGCCGGTCAACCTGTCCCGGCTGATGCAATGGGTCAATCAGGTGGACCGGCCGGATCTGAAGTTTTCTGACTATCATGCACCCATCCCCTTGCCGTTCGAGCAGAAGATGGAGTCCCCGGACGCCATGTTCGAAGCCATTGCCGAGCGGGATTATCTGCTGCATCACCCTTATCAGTCCTTCGACCCGGTGATTGCCTTCCTGACCGCGGCGGCAAAAGATCCGAAAGTGGTCGCCATCAAGCAGACGATTTACCGGACCGGTGAAGATTCGGCGCTGATGCATCTGTTGATGGAAGCGGCCCGGGCGGGCAAGGAAGTGACGGTCGTGGTTGAGCTGATGGCCCGCTTTGACGAGCAGACCAATATCAACTGGGCGGCCCGGCTGGAACAAGTGGGTGCGCATGTGGTGTACGGGGTGGTGGGGCACAAGACCCATGCCAAGATGGTGCTGGTGCTGCGGCGGGAAAAAGGCAAGCTCCGCCGCTATGGCCACATGGGCACCGGCAACTATCATCCCAGCACGGCCCGTCTTTATACGGACTTCGGCATGTTCACGGCTGATCCGCGTCTGTGCGATGACATGGACCAGATTTTTTCGCAGTTGACCGGCCTCGGCGCGCAGCGCAATCTGAAGCACGTTCTGCAAGCGCCATTCACACTGCACTCTCAGATGATCCAGTTCATCCGGCGCGAAGCGCGCAGCGCGCGCGCGGGCAAACCGGCGCGCATCATGGCCAAGATGAATTCGCTGCTCGAGCCGACCATCATCAATGAGCTCTATCGCGCCAGCCGCGCGGGCGTGAAAATCGACCTGATCGTGCGCGGCGTCTGCACGCTACGCTCGGGTGTGGAGGGTTTGTCCGAGAACATCACGGTGCGCTCGATCGTCGGCCGTTTCCTGGAGCATTCCCGGGTGTTCTATTTTTTCAACGACGGCGATGAACAGGTGTTTCTGTCGTCGGCGGACTGGATGGATCGGAACTTCTTTCGCCGCGTGGAGGTGGCCTTTCCGGTCCTGGAGCCCGCGCTGAAGCAGCGAGTGATCGATGAATCCTTCACCTTTGCGCTGGCTGATAATCAATTGGCCTGGCTGCAAATGCCGGATGGGGATTACCAAAAAATCCGCAACCGGCGCAAGCCGCTGAATTTGCATCACCACCTGATGGCGCGCCTGGGCGAGCCGGGCGGTGACGTCAGGGAAGTGCGGAAAAAGACGCCCCGCAAGAAGTGACATGAGCATGTGCCCAAGCACAAACGGGGCAATCTCCCTGCGGCACCGGCGCCGCCTCCGTGGGGTGGCTAAGAAGCTACGGCCGATAGGCCATGATTCTTTACTGTCACAGTCATGTCACATGTGAGGGTTAATCTGCATGTGTTGTCTCGCCATCCAAACCAATTGAGGTTGCAA
>JBAYOI010000159.1:0-6859 GCA_041678365.1 Pigmentiphaga sp.
CCCCCCTCTCTAGAGGCGGATCCTCAACAGGACACGACCCCCGTGTCCTGTTTTTTTATCTACGCGATGCGGTTTTCAGAGCAGTTGCCCAATGTCATGCGCCAGCGCTTCAGCACCGGCATTGTGACGGGCAAAGACGCGTATATTCCCGGTTTTATCGAAGATGTACAGCCCGGCCGAGTGATCCATGGTGTAGCTGCTGCCATCCTGGTTCGGCACTTTGGCATAGAACACGCGGAAGGATTGCGCCACCCGGCTGACTTCCTCCGGGGAACCCGTCAGGGCCAGGAAGGACGGGTCAAACTGCGTCACGTATTGCTTCAATACCGCTGGCGTATCCCGTTCCGGATCCACCGTGACGAAGACCACCTGCAGGTCTTTGGCCCGCTCACCCAGCGCTTCTTTGACTTGAACCAGCTCCGCCAGGGTGGTCGGGCAAACGTCAGGACATTGCGCAAAGCCGAAAAAGACGACCGGCACCTTGCCCTTGAAATCCTCCAGATGCCGGGCCTGACCGTTATGGTCCGTCAGCGACAGATCTTGTCCCAAGGTGGCGCCGGTGACGTCCGTGCCTTGGAAAGAGAGACTATTGGGCTGACAAGCGCTCAACGCCAACACTGCCGCCGCGCCAATCAGCGCCTTTTGCCAAC
Organism: Pigmentiphaga sp.; assembly: GCA_041678365.1. GTDB lineage: Bacteria > Pseudomonadota > Gammaproteobacteria > Burkholderiales > Burkholderiaceae_B > Pigmentiphaga. The sequence continues at coordinate 651 of JBAYOI010000159.1, forward strand.
CGGTAAACCATGCCATACCGCAACCTTCTCTTAATGAATGAACAGAATCAGAATCCAGTGGTCGATCAATAATGCGCCAAACAGCAAGGCCAGGTAGAGAATGGAAAAACGGAAAGTCTTCCGGGCCCATTGATCCGAGTACCGGCGATACAAGCGATAGGCGTAATAAATGAACAGGCCGCCCAGCACCACCGCGCTCACCAAGTACACCATACCACTCATCCGTATGGCGACCGGCAGCAAGGTGGTGGCGAACAAGGCGACGGTATAGAGCAGGATGTGGAAGCAGGTCAGGCGGTTGCCATGCGTGACGGGCAGCATCGGCAAGCCGGATTTTTCATAATCGTCACGGCGGTACAGCGCCAAGGCCCAGAAATGCGGCGGGGTCCAGACAAAGATGATCAGCACCAGCAGCCATGCCTCCGCGGGCACGCTGTTGGCCACCGCCGCCCAGCCCAGCGCGGGCGGCATGGCGCCGGACAAGCCGCCGATCACGATGTTCTGCGGGGTACGGGGCTTCAGGATGATGGTGTAGATGATGGCGTAGCCCACGAAGGTGGCGAAGGTCAGCCACATGGTCAGCGGATTGACCCACCACAGCAGCCACATGCCCAGGCCGCCCACCACGCCGGACAGGCCGATCACCTGCAAGGGCGCAAGTTCCCCCTTGGCAGATGGCCGATGCCGCGTACGCTGCATTTTGGCATCGATGTGCTGTTCGATCAGGCAGTTGATGGCAAAGGCGGCGGCAGCCAGCAACCAGATCCCGGCGGTGGCGGTCAGCACCACCGACAACGGCGGCACGCCGGGCGAGGCCAGGAACATGCCGATCACGGCGCAAAACACCGCCAGCTGCGTGACCCGGGGCTTGGTCAGCACCCAGTACTGCCGGAGAACGGTTGAGGTTTGTGAAACGCTCAGTGTTTGTGCCATCTATTTTTGCCCTGCGATTAAACGCGTTCCGTTGCCGATCCCAACCGGACCAGCAGCGTCACGCACGTCATGGTCAGCGCCGCCGCACCGCCGTTATGAAGCACGGCGATGGCCAACGGCCACTGCAGAAAGATACTGGTCAATCCCGTGGCAACTTGCAAGGCCAAAAACCCTAATAGCAAGCTGGCGGGCTTGCGCAAGGCGGGCTCCGCCCGGAAGCGCCAGCCCAGCCAGGCCAGATAAACCAGCACCAGCCACGCGAACGTGCGGTGCACCCAGTGAATGGCCGTCAAGGCGGACTGTGAAATCAGTTCGCCGGATGGCAATAGCCCCAACGCGCGGTTGAACGAAAAACCCGCCTGGAAGTCCATCTCCGGAATCCATTCGCCATGGCAGGTGGGAAAATCCATACAGGCCAGGGCAGCGTAGTTGGTACTGACCCACCCGCCCAGAAAAACCTGTATCCCGAGCAGGACCAGACCGAGCACCATCCATCCGCGCCACGCCGGGCGCTGAAAAGCATGCGCGGGCCGGGGCCGCTGGCGCGCCAGCAGCCAGGTCAGCAGGCCCAATACGGCCAGGCCGCCCAACAAATGCGTGGTCACAACGATCGGCATCAGCTTGTGAGTCACCGTCCAGGCGCCGAACGCGCCCTGAAGGCAGACAACCGGCAGGATCCACGACGCCAAGGCCGGGGATTGCTGCAGGACACGCCGATAGCGCCACGCCATGAAGACAATGGCGATGATCAGCATGCCCAGCACCGTGCCCACGTAGCGGTGGATCATTTCAACCCAGGCCTTGAACACGGTCACCGGCCCATCCGGCAGCACCTCCACCGCCGCCCGGATATCGCCCAAGGCGCCAAACGGCGTGAACTTGCCATAGCAGCCGGGCCAGTCCGGACAGCCGAGACCGGAATCCGTCAGCCTCACAAAAGCACCGAACATGACGAGATCAAGCGTCAGGAAAGTGGTGAAGGCGATCAACGCCGCATAGCGCTGGGCGATTTTCCTTGCGTTCATCCCCGCCCTCAACCAATCCGCGAATTATGCAGCAGGCGCCCGATGTCCTTGCGCAGCTTGATGGGGTCGGGATCTGCCGGAAAGCGCATCATCAAATGTCCGCGCGGATCCACCACCCAGATATGCTTGTTCAAGTCTTCCGCGGCCGCGCCCGCGGGCAGGGCCAGGAAGTCTTCCACCTGTTGGCGATTGGCCCGCAGCATCAGCATGCCCTCATAGGCGCGGATCACCAGCGTCGGCACCGGCTCGTCATCCAGAATCAGCCACACGCGGTTTATCCGATTGATCTGCTTGCCGGTACTGGCATGCGTCTGGCGCTTGATGAACAGTTTCTTGGCGCAATCATCGCCGCAGTCGCCGGAATCGGCGCTGATCATTACCCATTTCCCGTACAGGCTTTGCAAATCGAAGGGTTCGCCTTCCAGATCCCGCAAGACCAAGGCATGGGCGGGCGGCACGTCGCGCTGCGGCTCGACCAGCTCGCCATAATTGGTCACGCCAACCGGCACCAGGTTGAAAAAGTACAAATACGCGGCCAGCAGGACCGGGGCGCCGCACACGAGCAGCACGCCCCAGAGCGGCAAGGCGGACCGACGGCGCTTACCGTGGACCGCGGCGGTTCGAGCGGATGGATCGGACAACGGCAACTCCCAAGACTAAAAGGGCGAACCCAGCAAAAATGAACCACTGAAGCGCATAGCCCCGGTGCTTATTGGTATCGAACAGCGGCGGCTCCCAGCTTCGCAGCAGACCATCCTGCGCCGCTGAGGTCTGCTGGACGGCAAACGGCAGCAAATCCAGACCGCTGGCCTGCGCCAGTTGATCGATCTCAATATTCTGCATGACCTGCACTTGCGGCTGCGAGAAGTCCAGAGCCTGATCCGCACTCAACGCATACAGCCTGGGGATATGGCTGAGCACCCGGCCTTCCAGCTGAACCGGCCCCTCAGGCGTGGTCCAGTTGGGCAGGCCATCAAAACGGCGCTTCACCCATCCCCGCAATACCGCCAAATGCGCCTGCCCCTGAGGCAACTGCAATACGCCCACCACCCAATAGCCCGGCCGACCATTCAAGGCCCGATTATCAAGCAGCAGCGACACCCCGGGCAACCACTGGCCCGCCACCCGCACAGGCTGCCACGGATCGGGCCGGGAAGAAAAAGGGAGGTTGAGATCCAGGGGCGGCAGCGCCGAGCCCTGTTCGTACTGGTGTGCAAGCGCTTGTTTCTGACGGGCCCGATCAAGCTGCCAAAAGCCCAGCGACGCCGTAACATAGACAACAACCCCAAGGATCAGCGCCAGGCTCAGCAAAGACGTCAGACTTCTTTTTTTTGCTGCTTGCATCACAAACTATTTCCCCGCTGAGCCACCCGAGACTGCAATAATCCGATATTGCAGGAGGAAATGAATGCGACTCGTCATCATCATTGCCATGATTGGCATTCTCTACAGCTTGGCCTCAGCCATGTTCCACATGATCAAACACAAAGACCATTCCAAACAAATGGCATGGTCGTTGACAGTACGCATCGGACTTTCCATCGCGCTGTTCATTTTCGTGCTGGTGGCGCATGCGCTGGGCTGGATAGAAAGCACCGGGCTGTAGAGTCGCCAAGGTGCTCTCCCGATGGGGAGAGCACCTTGACTCCATCAGAACCAATACACGAACAGATACAAGCCCAGCCAGACCACGTCAACAAAGTGCCAGTACCAGGCCACCCCTTCAAAGCCGAAGTGGTTGGTGGACGTGAAATGTCCTTTGTTGACCCGCAGCCAGATAATGAACAGCATCAAGGTTCCCATGCACACGTGGAAACCGTGAAAGCCCGTCAACAGATAAAAGGTTGACCCGTAAATGCCGGAGCTCAGCTTCAGGTTCAGATCCGCATAGGCGTGCATGTATTCATAGCTTTGGCAGCAGATGAACGCCACACCCAACAGAATGGTGATCCCAAGCCACAATGAGCACTTGCTCCGTTGATTGGCCAACAGCGCATGGTGCGAAATGGTCAGCGTCAGACCGGACAGCAACAGCAAGGCGGTGTTGATGGTTGGCAGCCAGAACGGCCCCATCGTGGAGAAGCTTTCCACCACGCCCGCCGGGCCGGTATGCGGCCAGCTCGGGACAAACCCGGGCCACAAGATGAGCTGATGATCAAAGTCGCCGAGCCAAGGCGTTGACACCCAGCGCGAGAAAAACAAGGCGCCAAAAAAAGCCCCGAAGAACATGACTTCGGAAAAAATGAACCAACCCATGCTCCAGCGGTAGGAAACATCCACGCGCTTGCCGTACAGTCCGTCTTCGGACTCACGGATGGACTCGCTGAACCAGCGATACAGCACAAACAGGAAAAAGGCGATGCCCGCCCAGAAAACCCACTTTCCTGGCGCAAAGCCATTGATCCAGAATGCCGCGCCGCCACCTATCATCAGCATGGCGATGCTGGCGGTGATCGGGTGCAGCGACGGGGACGGCACATAGTAATAGGGCGCCTCAGAGGTTGACACCGTGTGACTTGTGCTCATCTCAACTCTCCTTCCATTTGGTTTCTACCTGCTTGTTTATTATTCGAGTCCTGCGCTAGGCAACTGCCCAGCGTGCCAACAACACCAGAATTACTACAAAGACCAAAGCCAGAATCAATCCTGTCAGGATGACATGAACGGGATTCAGCTTTTGTGCGTCGAGGTGGTAATCCCGCCCCCTCCTCAAGCCGGTGAACGCCCACAAGATGGCGCCAACGGTTTGGAAGAAATTCAATTTGCGCGGCTCCCGCTTCTCAGGGTCTGTCATAAAGCTCCCTGCGTTGCAGCGGTTTGCGCCGACCGTCCCCCGACTTCAAAGAAGGTGTAGGAGAGTGTGATCGACTCCACCTGCTTCGGCAGGTCGGGGTCAACCACGAACACCAGCGGGAACTGCCGGGTTTGGTGCCCGCCCAGTTCCTGCTGCGTAAAACAAAAACACTCGACCTTGCGGAAGTACTGGGCGGCCAACAGCGGCGCATAGCTTGGGATGGCCTGGCCCACAATCGGGTCCGGACGCTGATTCGCCACTTCATACATGACCGTGACCAGTTCGCCCGGATGCACTTCCATGCTGGACTGGACCGGGCGGAAGCGCCACGGACCGTTGACGTTGCCGTCAAGCACAATCCGGACGGTACGCGACGTATCCACTTGCGTATTCTGTGCGAACGCAGCGGCTTTGGAGTCCGCGGGCGTCAGGAAGTTCAGCCCGGTGATTTCGCAAAACACCTGATAGAGCGGAACCAGGGCATAGCCAAAGCCGAACATCAGCACGATGACGATGCCCAGCCGAGCAGCCGTTTTCTTGTGCTTGCCCCGCGTTTCCTGCTTGACCGAGTCCCGGTTTACATCCGCCATGTAAAAACCTCAGCTTCTATCCCAACATCAGCTTGCGCACAATCACCCCGAAGAAGAAGGCAAGGACGATTGACACCAAAATCCAGGCCAGGCGGCGATTCTTTGCGCGCTGTTCGGGCGTTACCATCATTTCACCTCAGGTGGCGTCTCAAAGGAGTGATACGGACACGGCGACGGCAAGGTCCACTCCAGGCCGCCGTCCGTGGCGCCCCACGGATTGGCTGGCGCCGGCTCACCCTTGCCCGCATAGGCCTTCAGCACGACGTAGGCAAACAGCAGCTGCGACAGGCCGAACCAGAAGGCGCCAATGGTGGCGATCTGGTGGAAATCCGTGAACTGCGCGGCGTAATCCGCATAGCGTCGCGGCATGCCCGCCAGACCCATGAAGTGCATCGGGAAGAAGGTAAGGTTGAACGAAATCAGCGAGGACCAGAAATGGATCTTGCCAAGCCGCTCGTCATACATGACGCCGGTCCATTTGGGCAGCCAGTAGTAGGCGCCGCCAAACAGCGCGAACAAGGAACCCGCCACCAGCACGTAGTGGAAGTGCGCCACCACATAGTAGGTATCCTGCACCTGGATGTCGATCGGTGCAACGGCCAGGATCAGGCCGGTGAAACCGCCCATCGTGAACACAAAGATGAAGCCGATGGAAAACAGCATCGGGGTTTCAAACGTCATGGACCCGCGCCACATTGTGGCCAGCCAGTTGAAGATCTTGACCCCGGTGGGTACCGCGATCAGCATGGTTGCGTACATGAAGAACAGCTGGCCGGTGACCGGCATGCCGGTGGTGAACATGTGGTGCGCCCACACCAGGAAGGACAGAATGGCGATCGAGGCCGTGGCATACACCATCGAGGCATA
>JBAYOI010000160.1:0-6851 GCA_041678365.1 Pigmentiphaga sp.
ACACTGATGTAATCACCGACCGACACATCTCTCAAACCGATCACGCCGGTGAACGGTGCGCGAATCACGCTTTTTTCAAGCTTGACCTGTGCCAACTGCATATTGGCGCGCTGGACTTTCAACGCATTGTCCACCTCATCCTTGGCCTGCTTGCTGATGAAACCCTTTTCCTGAAGCTCCAGGGAACGCTTGTAATTGCTTTCCGCCAGCGAAAAATTGGCGCGCGCCTGCTCAAATTCTGCACGGGGGATGGAGTCATCCAGCGAGATCAGCACCTGCCCTTTCTGAATCCGCTGCCCCTCCTGAAAATGGATCTGGTGCACGCGGCCCGCGACTTCGGGACGCAGGCGCACCGATTCGTTCGAGTTCAAACTGCCCACCGCGTTGATGCCGCGTTCAAACAGAATGGCGCGCGCCGACGACACCTCCACCGCGATTTTTTGCGGGGACGCGGCCGCCGCGCCTTGGCTGGCAGCGGGCTTGTCTGCGGCCGTTTTATTCAGGATCTGGGGAAGTTGATACCCAAGCGCTCCTCCGATCGCCAGGGCGAGGAGACCGATCAGCACAGCAGTTGATTTTTGCATGGAAGAAGAAGCCGCAGATTCGCTACAGAGTGTTTCTTGCACTGTACACGCACTTTATTTAAATGAGTAGCATTCCTGGATGAGTTTCAACGCGTTTTCACCCGTCGCGGCCCCAATCCGGGAGGCCGGTCGTAGATGCCTCACTCATGCGCCTCCGGATCCCGCTTGAAGGTGGGCCCGGCGGGTGCCCGGGAGGCCACCGCAACAGGCCGTCGGCGCATGCCCCGGCGCATTTTTTTCCAATTGGGCTTGGGGCCGATCAGGCGCATGCCGTTCACCCTTTTGATAGCGCACAGGCAATAGGCGGAGCCCAGCACCGGCCAGACCCGCTCTCCGGTCTTGTTCAGCCATTCCCAACGCGGCTGCCAGGCACGGGAACAGGCTGGCGCGTACAGGCCAAACGCCCCTTCGTCAATATCGAAGGACAGCAGACGCAGCCAGTCCTTCAGCCGCGCCACGGAAATGGACTCCAGCTCGCGTGGCGGCGTATGCCGGTCCAGTCCCAGCAGGCGCTGGGCCGACCATAGGCTCCAGGGATTGAAGCCGGCAATGATCAGGCGCCCCTCCGGAATCAGCACCCGCTCCGCCTCCCGCAACGTCGCGTACGGATCAGCCGCGTATTCCAGTGTATGCGGAAGAACGATAAGATCTAGGGATTGCGAGGCAAAGGGCAAGGCGTCAAAGCGGGCATCCACCTGGGCCAGGCCCGCCTGCTTGCACTGCGCGGCGGTGTCTTGCGGCGCAACAAAAACCCGCAACGGCATCCGATTGACGCGCAGCGCCTTTAATAAAGGCAAGCCTAATTGGATGGCATGATACCCAAACACATCAGCAACCAGCGCATCCATCTGGTGCTGTTCCCAAGCCAACAAGGCTTGCCCACTGTCGGTTTCAAACCAGTGAGTGAGCTCTTGCATGAACCGATCCGGATCTGATTCTTGATACATTGGTAGAGGCGACACCATGCAAAACACGAATAAGGACGGCACGAGCCATATTATCGGCCTGCCTGCGTTTGACGATAACTATATCTGGTTGATACGCAACCAGACACTCTGTGCGGTCGTTGACCCCGGCGACGCCGCGCCGGTCCTGAAAGCCTTGCAGCAGCATCGCCTCCAGTTGCGCGCCATTTTCCTGACCCACCACCACCGCGACCACACCGGCGGCGTGCTGGAACTGGTTGAACAAACCGGCGCCACCGTATTTGGCCCCCAGAACGAAAAGCTCCCGCACTGCGACCGGAGGCTGCTGGAGCATGACCGCGTCATGCTGCCGGAGCTCGACCTGGACCTGGAAGTGCTTGACGTGCCCGGCCACACCGCCGGTCACATTGCCTATTTCGGCCAAGCCGCGGGCAAGGCCCCGGTGCTTTTCTGCGGCGACACGCTGTTCTCGGGCGGCTCAGGCCGACTGTTCGAGGGCACGCCGGAACAAATGGTGCACTCGCTGGAAAAAATCCAGGCGCTACCCGACACCACGCTGGTTTACTGTGCCCATGAATATACGCTGTCCAACTTGCGCTGGGCCCTGGCGGTGGAGCCCAACAACCAGGCGCTGGCCGAGTGGAACGAACGGGCCACGGCATTGAGACAGCAATCCTTGCCGACCGTTCCCACCGAACTCGGACTTGAAAAGCGCATCAACCCTTTCCTCCGTTACCGCGAGCCCAGTATTATTGATTCGGTCAGCCAGCGCGGCCCTGAACCAGCCGAAGCGCCCAACGCCGTCTTTGCCTCCCTGCGCGAATGGAAAAACACCTTCCGCTGAGGCAGCCCCTTTACATCTGGAAAGCAAAGGATGCGCCGCGCTCGGCTTTTCGCTTTTAAAATACCGCGTCTGCCGAGCACGGCGCTTTTTTCTGTCTACCTAAGGACATGACCCAATGCTTTTTTCACCCTGCTGCGCACGCTTTCCAATAGAAAAGCGCCGCCAAGGTGCATCTACCCATGAAGACCGGCCCAAGAGCCGGGGGGTCCTCGCCAGCCTGTTTCTGGCCTTGCTTGTCAGCGGATGCGCATCCATGGACCCGTCTTCCGCCCCGCCGCAACAGGCCGCCGAAGCACCGCATCAAGTCCGCATTTTTTCCGCGGACGCCACCCCGCAGCAACCCAATAACTATCCCGCGCTGCCCCTGGCCGATGCCTCCGAGCAGCCGTCGGACACCAAACTGGTTGACCTGACCGTTGCGCCAAACGATGTCTGGAGCCGCATCCGGCTGAGTTTTGCCATCCCGAACATTGACACGGACCTGGTCCGTGAATGGGAAAACTATTATTCGTCGCGCCCGGACAGTTTCTATCGTATCGCGCAGCGCGCCAGCAAGTATCTCTACCACGTCATTGAAGAAATCGACTCGCGCGGCCTGCCCAGCGAGCTGGCCCTGCTGCCGTTCGTGGAAAGCGCGTACAACCCCTTGGCGCAGTCTCCCGCCAAAGCCTCCGGACTGTGGCAATTCATTCCGTCAACCGGACGCGGCTTCAACTTGAAGCAGGACTGGTGGCGGGACGAGCGCAATGACCCGATCGCGTCCACCCGCGCCGCCATGGAGTACTTGCAGTACCTGTTTGACTTCCACGGCGACTGGCACCTGGCGCTGGCTTCCTACAACTGGGGGGAAGGCTCGGTCAAACGCGCGATTGACAAACGCGAGGCCGTGGGCCTGGACAGCGACTACCTCTCCTTGGAAATGCCCAACGAGACCCGCAACTACATCCCGAAGCTGCAAGCGCTGAAAAACATCATCTCCGATCCCGCCAGCTTCAAGATCACGCTGCCTGACATTGACAACCAACCCTATTTCGCCACGCTGACCAAGACCCGGACGCTGGATGTGGAGACCGCGGCCAAGCTGGCGGAAATGCCGCTGGACGAGTTCCGCGCCCTGAACCCCTCGTTCAAACGCGGCATCATCCTTGGTCGGCACACGCCCACCCTGCTGCTGCCAACGGACAAAATAGCGGTGTTCCAGGAGAATCTGCGCAACTACCAGGGCGCGCTGTCCTCCTGGCAGACCCATCAGGTGGGCAAAGGCGAAAGCATCGCCGCCATTGCCAAGCGCTATGGCATCACGCAAAGCGCCTTGCGCACCGCGAACGGGCTCAGCGCCAAAGCCCGCCTGCAGCAAGGCCAGGCCTTGCTGATTCCCGGCTCAACCAAGACGATTGCGCGCGCCGCCCCGAGCGCAACCCCCGCCAAAGCGGCCAATCCCCGGGCGGCCAGCGCGCGTCCGCAGCGTTATACCGTCAAGCGCGGCGACACACTCAGCACGATTGCCAAAAAACATGGCATTTCGCTCAACGCGCTGCGCACCGCCAACAAGCTGAAGTCCTCACGCATCACCGCTGGCGCGGTCCTCACCATTCCCGGCGCCTAATTGACCCGGTTGAGCACGGCGCGTGACGATGAAGCGCGCGCCGTGTTATACACTGCATCCATTATTGGCTTAACTTCCTTGACAGGAACGCTCAAAACATGGGATTTCTCGCTGGCAAACGCATCCTCGTGACCGGGGTGCTTTCAAACCGCTCCATTGCTTACGGCATCGCCCGGGCCTGCCATCAACAAGGTGCTGAACTCGCCTTCACGTATGTTGGCGAGCGCTTCAAAGACCGCACCGCCGGTTTTGCCGCCGAATTCGACAGCACGTTGATTTTTCCGTGCGACGTGGCCGATGACGATCAGATCAATGCGGTCTTCGCCGACCTGGGCCAGCACTGGAACAAGCTGGATGGTCTTGTCCACGCCATCGGCTTTGCGCCGCGCGAAGCGATTGCCGGGGATTTCCTTGACGGCTTGTCACGCGAAGCCTTCCGCATCGCCCACGACATCTCCGCCTACAGCTACCCGGCCATGGCCAAAGCCGCCCTGCCCTTGATGCAAGGCCCGGATGGCAATGGCAACGGCGCAGTCCTGACCCTCAGCTATCTTGGCGCCGAACGCGTGGTGGACAATTACAACACCATGGGCGTGGCCAAAGCCGCACTTGAAGCCGCCACCCGCTACCTGGCCACGTCTCTGGGTCCCAAGGGCATCCGCGCCAACGCCATTTCGGCAGGCCCGATCAAGACCCTGGCCGCCAGCGGCATCAAGGACTTCGGCAAGATCCTGAGTTTTGTTGAAACCTATGCACCGCTGCGCCGCAACGTGACCATCGACGACGTCGGCAACGCCGCCGCCTTCCTGCTGTCCGATCTGGCAGCGGGCATTACCGGTGAAGTCACGCACGTGGACTGCGGCTTCAACACGGTGGTGCCGGGGATTGCGGAATAGTAGGGCCCACCCCCTACGCGCTGACGCGCGCCCCCTCAAGGGGGCGACACCAGCGGACTGGCGGAGCCAGATCCGCGGTGTCCTGAATCGCCCGAGGTCCTTCTGTAGCGAGCTAACTCGCGAATTTTTCGTATCAAACGGTTCGCGAGCGCTGCTCGCTCCTAAACCATGGGGACTTTAAGAGCCGCTTCCTTGGGTCATCCACGGAGGATCACTCCGGCTTGAACCCCGAAGCCTTGACGATGTCGCCCCACATGGCGATGTCTGCCCGGGCCACTGCATCAAGTTCTGCCGAGGTCGAGGATTTTGCTCGGCCTTGGCGGATGGGACACCTGCTAGATAGCGCAGTCATGGACGGCCACTTGGCGTCATCCAACAGGAACGGCCGTCAGTGATTCCAATGGTTGTACAGCCAATCTCATTCCCATCGCTTTGAGAATAGCCGTCAAGCTGCTGAGTGCCGGATTTCCCTTGGGCGATAGCGTCCGATAAAGCTGCGTCGGGTTCAGTTGCGCATGCTCCGCCACCGCCTGCACACCTCCAAACGCCTGCGCAAGCTGGCGTAGCACGGTCAGCAGCTCCGCCTGATCCCCCTCCTCCAGAATGCCGTTGATGACATCCAGCGCCAACGCCGGATCGTTGCGATACAGCTCGGCCATCGCCTCGTCATGCTTTCTACTTCTCATCGCCGCTCCTTCGCTGCCAATCTTGCCAATAACGCACCGCCCGATCGATGTCGGCGTTCTGCTTGCGTTTCTCACCGCCGCAAAGAAGCAGCACAATGCGCTGCCCCGCCTGGGCGTAGTACACCCGGTAGCCCGGCCCAACATCGACACGCAGTTCCCAAACACCATCACGGCAGAATTTGTGGTCGCCAAAATTTCCTTGCTCAATCCGATTCACCCGCCGAATTACCGCTACCTTTGCCTGACGGCTGCGCAAGCGACTGAGCCACTTCAAGTAGATATCCTCCTGTTGCTCAGCGGTCAGGTAGTGCTCTACCTGATAGGAAGTCATTTTCGTTTATTGACGAAAAAAGGTCAATAGGATCCGGTGCCGAGTCAGCCAATGCGATGGGTGTAGACCGCCCCTGCAACAACACGTTTTCACAGCTTGGCAACCCGCTCGGCAGCCTGACACACTGGATCCTCCTCAGTATGGGCATCGCGCATGAATATCGCCACGGTCTCGTAGGCTGTTAATGTCATACCCACCTTCACCGGATTGCCGCATTGGCATCCATTGAACTCAGCTAACTGCGCTTCTTGTCTTGAAAACGGCCCGGCAATAAAAAAACCCCTTGGAAATCCAAGGGGTTTTTCATGGTGGCAACACCTGAATCAGGCGCGCTTGACCTTTTCCAGCATCTTGAAGATGCCTTTGGGCGAACCCACAAAAAGGCGCTTGAATGCTTTGCCCAAGCAACGGCGCTCCAGGGTGTTACGGCGCGTACGCTTGATCTCGGCCATATGTGTTCTCCAGAAATGAGCGGCAAAAAACCGCCGGGTAAAAAGATAGCCCACTATCATACCCTTAAACTTGGCAGCTTGGCCAAAAACTACAGATTGCTGCCCACCGCTCCGGTCAACAATTCGGTCGTGCCCTGCTCCGCCCTGCCAAGCACTTGGGACAGGCTCTCGTCGGTATCCTGGGCTACCCGTTCCACCCACGCTTCCCAACTCGGGACCAGGATGACGGACAGCACCAATGAAAACACCATGATGAACAGAAACAGAACAAACCCGATACGAAGCAATTGATAAGGCGGAGTTCTCATAGCAAGCTCCTTTTCGCAACGGGCCGTGAGGGGAAAGAACGAAGTCAATAAATATCGTTTCTCTTACTCGCTATGCTATCTAAAATTCGTCCATCCTGCCCGCTATCGGTGTTACTAAACGTGCCCCCACGTTTGCCGCTGACGCGGCTGCACTGCCCCCCAGGGGGGCTGTTTCGTCTTGGGAGCGGCCCGGCGACGAAACTGTGCCCCCACGTTTG
>JBAYOI010000161.1:0-6843 GCA_041678365.1 Pigmentiphaga sp.
ATCTTGCCCTCCATGATTCTTTTGACTCCCATCAGCGCGGGCGAGAGATTTTCGCGCCTTGCGTGAGCAATGCACAGCGTCCAACTCATCAGGGGAGAGGAGAAGGGGATGGCCTGGAGCCGCCCCGCGTCCAGATCGTCCGCGAGCCAGGCCCGGCTGAACAAGGTGCAGCCGAAGCCTCTTTCCACGATGCCCTTGGTGGAACGGATACTGTCGCTCTCAAACTCGATGTTCGGATGCAGGCTGTTTCCCGCGCACAGGCGTTCCACCAATACACGGATGCTGTGCGGCCAACGGGGCAGGATCAGTGGCAAGGTTGCCAGCGCCGACAAGGGATACGAGGCGGGATAGTCAATGGGCTGGCCGGTTTCCCGATCCGTGGTGGGCGCAATCAGCAGCAGCGGCTCCGACATGACCGGTTCAATCTCAAAGTCCGCGCCGTATTCCGGGTTGTACATCAGCGCAAGATCGACCTCGCCTGCCGATAGCCAGGTATGAATGGCGTCCGAGGTGCTTTCTCTAAGAGAAGGCCGGACAAGAGGCAGCTCTTGGCGGCACTGCTCAAAAATCAAGGGCGCCAGCAAGGGGCTGGTGGCGGGAGGCAAAGCAATGCGCACGTCCCCCGACGGCTGGGTGGCAACGCCTTGCACGTCGCGTTCCACATCCGCCACTTCATCCAGCAGCTTCTGAGCCCGGGCCAGCAGCGTTGAGCCGGACTCCGTCAGGCTCACTCCCCTGCCATGCCGTTTGAACAAAGGCGTTCCGAAGTGATGCTCAAGGCGCTGGACCCGCTTGGACAGGGACGACTGCGCCACCCGCAAGCGCACCGAGGCGGCGGAAAAGCTGCGCAATTGCGCAACGGTCACAAAAGCGGTCAAGTCGTCGAAAAGCATGGGTGAAGCAGCTCCGGAAGCGCCTTATCTTAGCATTCCCGCCACACCGAGGCGCGGCGGGAAGGTCCGGCGGCAAGCGTTTACTGCGGCTGGATACCGGCCTGTTTGATGACACGATCCCAGGTTTGCGTTTCATCCTTCAGCAGTTTTCCCATGTCCGCCCGCGAACCGGGGCGCGGGTCAATATTCATCTCGGCCAGACGAGCCCGCAAATCGGGATCGGTCAGCGCCCGTTGGACGGCCTGGTTCAAGGCTTCGGCCACCGGTTCAGGCACATTGGCCGGGGCAAAGACACCCCACCAGGAACCCAGGTTGAGTTCTGGCAGCGGCAAGCCGCTGGCTTCCGAGAACGTCGGGATCTCCGGCATTTTCGGTGAACGCGCGGTCCCCGTGATGGCCAAGGCCTTCAAGCGCTTTCCCTCAATAAATCCTTTCGCGCTGCTCAAACCGGTCACCACCATGGAAATCTGGTTGCCAACAAGATCAGTCAACGCTGGACCGCTTCCCTTATAGGGCACTTGCTGGATATCCATATCAACGGCGCGCTTCAGCACTTCGCCCGCCAGGTGCGTCAAGTTGCCGCTGCCCGCCGTGCCATTGCTGACCTTGCCCGGATTAGCCTGCGCATAGCTGACCAGCTCTTTCAGGCTGTTGGCGGGAAAGGAGGGATTGACCACCAGCACCAGCGGCGCGGTGGCCAACGGCGCAATCGGGGTAAGCGCCTTCAGCGGATCGAAGGGCATTTGCTTCATCAGGCTCGGATTGGTGGCCAAGGTGAGATCGCCCATCAGCAGCGTGTAGCCATCGGGCTTGGCTCGGACAACCTCCATACCGGCAATATTGCCGCTGGCGCCAGGCCGGTTCTCAACGATGACGGATTGGCCCAGCGCCTTTTCCAGGGCGGGCGCCACCTGCCGCGCCAGGATGTCCGTCGGCCCGCCGGGCGAATATCCCACCAGTAGACGGACGGGCTGATTGGGGAAGGTGGCCTCGGCGGCCACCGGCACCGCCCAGCTGGACAACACGGTCACAAGGGCGAGGCTTGCGCTTAGGTTCGTAGTCATGGAATGTCTCCTTGATTTTGATTGACAACAACAAAGCAGGGCGCGTCATTGACCAGCCATGGCGGCGCCTGTCATGCAACGAACGAGGGCTTCCAGCCCTGCCGCAGGCCAGTCATCGCCACGCCAGGTGACGTGGCCGTCAGGCCGTACGAGGACGAGTCGGCGCTGGTAGGCGGCAAGCACCTCCGGTTCTTCCAGCGTATGCACGGCAAGTGGAAGGCCGTGGCGGCGGGCGGCCTCTTCCAGCGCATCGGCCAAAGGCGCATCGGCCCCCAGCCGCAACAGCACATAAGCCTTGCCGAACAGGTCCAGGGTCGAGCTGCCATCAGCCAGCCAGACATGGGGCGCGCGCGCGCCCGGCGCCGCGGTCTGTCGATAGATCATCACTTGCTCAGGCGGAAGCTCTTCCCATTCCGTTGCCACCTCAACACCATCCGCCACATGCAGGGCAAGCCGCTGCCATTCCCTCAGCAAGGACGGCCCGACCGGCGTTCCATCCGCCAGGCTGCCGCGCAGCACCGCCCCGTTGCTGGCGCCGGAAATATCGTGATTCAACGCCTGGGGAACCAGCGCGGGCGGCGCGGCTTCCGGCAGGCACAAGGCGGAATCCGCGTAGCTGTAGCCCATGTCGATGCCCAGCTTGTACCACTCGCGCAGCATGGTTGCGGAATAGCGCCGCCCCAGCTCGTAGCGGGCAAGCGCGCCTTCATAGGTCGGCGCCAACAAGCGCGCATCCGGCTGAGGCGACATCATCCGGCGCAGGTTGCCGCTCGCCTCCCGGACCGCCCGCTGCGCCACCGGACGGCGCTCCAGGCCGTAGCTATCCAGCAAGCCGTCATGCCCCCAGCCTTCAATGACCGCGGCCAGCTTCCAGGCCAGGTCCACCGCATCGCCAATCCCGGTATTCATGCCGAACCCGCCCGTTGGGGAGGTTGCATGCACCGCATCGCCGGCCAGCAGCACCCGCCCTTCACGATACCGGTCAGCCACCAGCTCGCGGCGCACCCAGGGCAGCACCGACACGATTTCATAATCGAACGGACGCCCGACGATGCGCTCGATTGCCGCGCGGATATCCGCATCCGACAGCTGCCGCTTTTCCTCGTTGCCCACCAGTTGCACCCGCCACTGGTCAACGCCATTGATTGCTACCATCGTCGCCCAGACGCCTTCGGGCCCGATAAAAATATGACGGTAGGCAAGTGCCTTGTCATGCAGGGCAAACAAGTTCTCGCAGCGGAAAATGACGTTCGTGGTGAAGGTCAGCACCCCCAGCCCTTGCGTCCCGATGGCCAATTCCTTGCGAATCCCGCTTGATGCGCCATCGCAGCCAACCAGCCATGCCCCGCGCAGCTCGGTCTCCACGCCATCCGGGCCGCGCACCGCCACCGACACGCCCTCGCCATCCTGTTGGTGACCGAGGTACTCGGTTTGATAACGCAGCTCGACATGCTCAAAGGAGTCCGCAAACTCGCGCAGGATGGGATCGAACATGTTTTGCGGACAGCGGATCCTGACCTCGGGGCTGCTGCCCAGGCGCCGCTCTTCGGGTCCGCCCGAAGGCGTCAGGAAAGTTTCCCGGCCTAGTTCATAGCCATTCAGACTGGTCAGATACACCATGTCCTGCGGGTAAGAAGCCGGGTAGGCGCAGCCGCGGATGCGATCCACCAGGCCCCAGCGTCGGCAGAACTCCATCGTCCGCACATTGACGCCATCCATCTTGGGCTGGGTAATCACCCCATCCGTTTTCTCAATCAGCACGCAGGAAATGCCGCGCCAGCCCAAATCACCGGCCAAGGCGAGCCCGACGGGCCCGCCGCCGACAATAATCACATTGGGTGTTTTCACAGAAGCGCCAGTTCGCATAGAGGTTGTGTTGCTCATCAAATGTCTTCTTCGCGCAGATAGCGCAGTTTTTCTTGCAGGCCCTCGTCGGAGACCGTGAACAGATCCGACGCTTCCCGCGCGTCAAGCTGGAAGGCATGCCAGGCGGGAACCGTGAAAACGTCCCCCGGCAGCCAATCAATGCGGCAATCCCCGACTTGCGCCGAACCCGAACCGGATTTGACACACACGAGGCGATTGGCGGAGCTGCGCCAGCGCCGCCCCGAGAACCCCGCTGGCAGGCGTTGCATGTGCAGCGCCATGGAAGGCAGGGCGCCGTCCTGGTCCAGGCGGATACGCACGCCGTGACGTTCCGACACGCCTCCCTGCGCCGCACACAAGGCCCGGTCCGTTTCCTCCCAGGGAAAGACAAAAGGATGGTCACGGGTGGTCAGCGTCGGCGCCTGATACTCGTCAGGAAAAGTTTCGAAGAACATGGGTTCAAGCAGTTGCACCGTCGGCACGTCCAGGAAATCGACCCAATAGCCGGGCTGATCGCCATCATTGCCGTGCCCATGCCAGCACCAGCCCGGTGTCAACAGCACGTCGCCCGGTTGCATGTCGATCCGCACGCCATCCACAACGGTGTACGCGCCCTCCCCCACGTCCAGCACAAAGCGCAAGGCATGGGGAGAGTGCCGGTGTGAGCGCGCTTTTTCACCGGGCAGAATCATCTGGTAGGCACTGACGAGCGTGCGCAGCGACGGATAATGATTGCCCGCTATCGGGTTGACCATCAATAAGTTGCGCCGCTCGGCAAGCTCCGTATCAATCAATCTGCCCGCTGTGTCCAGACCGGCCTTCGCGTCCCGCCAATGCCATTGCATGGGCACATAGCGGGTACGCGGCGCGGCCCACAAGGAAGGCTCCGCCTTGTTCCAACCGGCGCGGTACGACAAGGGATCAAGCTGTGTATTCAAGTCGCCAAGATCATTCAATCTGGACAGGGGATTTACATCATTCATGGCATTTCCCGCTTCATATTTTGATGATGAGTCAATTTAATGGCTCTCATAAGGAATAAGGCATGGCAATGTTCGCCCCGCCCTGCCCCTGCACGACCCGCACGGACATGCGCCCCACCCCGGGCGTGATAGCTATCGTCACCGTATCTCCCGGCCCGACGGGGCCCACGCCTTCAGCCGTCCCGGTCGCAATCACGTCGCCCGGCTCCAGCGTGGTGACGGAAGCGCACATCGACACGATTTCCGGAACGTCGATGATCATGTCCCGGGTATACGCATCCTGGCGCAACTCGTCGTTGACCCACAGCTGGACCCGCAATGCCGAGGGATCGGGCACTTCATCCGCGGTAACCAGCCACGGCCCCACCGGCGTGAACGTGTCATAGGACTTCCGGATGGCGCGTTCCTGTTTGCCGCGCACCGTCATGTCCAGCAAACAGGCATAGCCGAACACATAGTCCAGCGCTTCTTCCCGCGGGACGTGGCGAGCGCGCTTGCCGATCACGATGGCCAGCTCGGCCTCATGATGAAAGGCGCGGCCCGGCAAGTCCGGCAGCACCACGGGATCGCTGGCCCCGCTCAATGACGCCGCGCTTTTGACAAAAAATCCGCCATTCTTGGAAATAGCCGGTGAAGACATTTCCAGGGCGTGGGCGTGGTAATTGACCGGAATGGCAATCAACTTGTTAGGCCACGGAACCGGCGTATCAAGGTGAACCGCATCCAGCGGAAGGCCCTCGGCACGCTCGGCGGCTTGCTGCAAGCGTTCGCGCCTATCCGCAAAATCGGCAATCAGCCGCACCATGCCGACGTCAGGCCAATCAGCGGGGTTCACCCCAGCGGCTTCCGTCACATCACGAACCGTCCCATTCACGAGCAGGCCAATACGGCCGCCATTGAAGCGAAGCATTTTCATCTGTAGAACTCCATCCGTATCGGCCGGCGTTTCTCCGCCACCATACGGGGGCACCTGCGGTGCCGTATTTAAAATTTGCCTCGCTTGACCTCACCCTGGAGGATAAGCCCGGACTTAAAACAGTCCCTGCGCACTGTTTTAAGCCTGGCGCATCCGAGCGGCATGTAGGCCGCGAGGTGGACGAGGCTTGCGCATAGGCACGTGGTCAAAAACTCAATCATCAGAAAAAGGCTGCCTGGAACGCCAGGCCCGGAACCCGCCTCAAGGCCGTCCCGTTGATTGATAATAGCCTTCCCTCTCTATTCCGAATACGGATAAATCGTGATCGGAGATATCTCTAAAACGAATAGGAAATCCGGTGAAACAAAAACCGTCAGGCGTCATCCAGCGCCATAGGATGACTTTGGAAAAACCCTACTTGCGTCATGGCACAATAAGCGCCTCTGTCATTGCTTCAAGGAAGAACCATGCCCAGCGCTTCCCGCGTCAGAATCTGGGACTTGCCCACTCGGCTGTTTCACTGGCTGTTTGCCGCCTCGGTGATAGGCGCTTTCGTCAGTGTCAAAGTGGGAGGGCTATGGATGGATTACCACTTGCTGTTTGGCTATGCCGCTCTTGGCCTGCTTATTTTTCGCGTGCTTTGGGGATTTGTCGGGCCGCGCTACGTGCGTTTCAGCCAGTTCATCAAAGGGCCCACCGCCATCCTGCGCTATCTGCGTGAGCCGCGCCGCATGGCGGGACACAATCCGCTCGGCGGCTGGTCCGTGCTTGCCCTGCTGCTGGCGGTTGGCGTCCAGGTGAGCACCGGCCTGTTTGCCTCGGACGGCATTTTCACCGAAGGGCCGCTGGCCAGCCGCATCAGCGGTGAACTGTCCGACCAGTTGACCAGCATCCATCACTCGAATGAAATCGTCATCATGATCCTGGTTGGCCTGCACCTGTTGGCCATTGTGTTCTATGGCCTGTTCAAGCGCCAGAATCTGACGGGCCCGATGATTACCGGCAGCGCCCCGGCGGACGCGTTTGATACGCCGCAAGCCGACGCCGAGTGCTCGGTGGGCCTTGCCATCAAGGCCATCATCTGTGCGGCCATTGCGGCGGCGGTCGTGGCTTGGGTCGTG
>JBAYOI010000162.1:0-6814 GCA_041678365.1 Pigmentiphaga sp.
CGAGAATCCCGCCTCCAGCGCCGATTCAAGCATATAGCCCGACAAGCGCGTGTCCTTGCCGATCAAGACGGAGGGCCTCACCTGCTCGGGCAGCCCTTGCGACAGCACCCGGCCCGCCGCATGCCCCAAGCGCAAGGCAAACTCGGCATTGATACGGTCTCCGCCAACCCGGCCGCGCACGCCATCCGTTCCAAAATACTTACGTCCCATGCTTTTTCTGCCTTTTCATACGTGATTCTGATTTGCTGCGAGATACACCTTCAACCCATCCACCGTGGCGGCCACATCGTGCACACGCAAAATAGACGCGCCACGCCGCGCCGCCTCCAGCGCCGCGACCACACTCCCAACCACTCTGCTTTCAACAGGCCTGCCGGTTGCCCAGCCGATCATATTTTTTCGCGACACGCCAATGAACAGGGGAAAACCCAAGGACAGCAAGTCCCGCTGCCGGTTCAACAATTCATAATTCTGCGTGGCCGTTTTACCAAAGCCATAGCCCGGATCAACCGTGATCCGTTGGGGATCCACGCCACCTTCTATCAGAAAGCGGGCTTGATCCGCCAGGAATTCGCCCACCTCGCGCGTCACGTCATCATAGACCGGCGCCTCTTGCATGGTGCGGGGTTCGCCTTTCATGTGCATGACACAGAGTCCAGCCGCGCTGCCCGCCACCGCTTCGCGCGCGCCTGGCAGGCGGAAGCCGTAGATGTCATTGATCATGTCCGCGCCTTCATCAATCGCCACCCGCATGACCTCCGGCTTGCATGTATCCACCGAGAGCGGCACGCCGGTATCGCGCAGCGCCCGCAGGACCGGCACGACCCGGGCAAGTTCTTCATCAAGCGAAATCGGCGCCGATCCGGGGCGCGTTGACTCACCGCCGATATCCAGCATCTGCGCGCCCTCTTCCAGCAACTGGAAGGCATGCGCAATCCGGGCGTCGGTATCATTGAACCGGCCGCCGTCGGAGAAGGAGTCCGGCGTCACATTGACGATGCCCATCACGATCGGACGCGACAGGTCCAGCCTGTGACGGCCACACTGCAAGGTTTTCATGATTGCTCTTCAAAGATATTGAAGCCCCTCGGTCCAGCCGCTACGCGCTTGCCCGATCCCCCCAGGGGGATACTTTTTGTCTTGGGAACGGCCCAGCAACAAAAAAACAGCCTATTGCATAGACGGGCAATAGGCTGTCTGACAAGCCCGCGGGCGCTCAGGCCGGGGCGGTCGTGCCTTCTTCAGCAACGCCACCGGTGCTCGGCGGCGTGGAAGAAGGCGGTGCGGACTCGGGTGCCTGCGGAGGACGCGGCGGACGCCCGTCGACGATGTCGTTGATCTGATCCATGTCGATGGTTTCCCACTCCAGCAAGGCCTTGGCCATCACCTCGACCATTTCCCGGTTGTTTTCCAGAATATTGCGGGCGACACGGTATTGCTCATCAATGATGCGGCGGATCTCCGCATCGACCTGCTGCATCGTGGCTTCGGACATGGAAGACGAGCGCGCCATGCTGCGGCCAAGGAAGGGTTCGCCTTCATTCTCGGCATAGACCATGGGCCCGAGCGAGTCCGACATGCCGTAACGCGTGACCATGTCGCGGGCAATCGCGGTGGCCCGCTCGAAGTCGTTCGATGCGCCAGTCGTCATCTGATTCATGAAGATCTCTTCGGCGATCCGGCCGCCGAACAGCACCGCGATAGTATTGAGCATCCGATCGCGATCCATGCTGTAGCGGTCACCTTCGGGCAATTGCATCGTCACGCCCAGCGCACGGCCGCGCGGAATGATGGTGACCTTGTGCACCGGATCGGTTTTCGGCAACAGCTTTGCCACGATCGCATGGCCCGACTCGTGGTAGGCCGTATTGCGGCGCTCTTCCTCAGGCATCACCATTGAGCGGCGCTCGGCGCCCATGATGATCTTGTCCTTGGCCTGCTCGAAGTCGGACATTTCAACGGTCCGGCCATTGCGGCGCGCGGCGAACAAAGCGGCCTCGTTGACGAGGTTAGCAAGATCCGCGCCGGAGAAGCCCGGCGTGCCACGAGCCAGAATCATTGCGTCAACGTTGGGCGACACCGGCACTTTGCGCATATGGACATGCAGAATCTGCTCGCGGCCGCGGATGTCCGGCAACGGCACCACGACCTGGCGGTCAAAACGGCCCGGACGCAGCAGCGCCGGATCCAGCACGTCGGGACGGTTGGTTGCGGCAATCACGATGACGCCCTGGCCGGTTTCAAAACCGTCCATCTCCACCAGCATCTGGTTCAAGGTTTGCTCGCGCTCATCGTTGCCGCCGCCCAGGCCCGCGCCCCGCTGGCGGCCGACCGCGTCAATTTCATCAATGAAGATGATGCACGGCGCGTGCTTCTTGGCGTTCTCGAACATGTCGCGGACGCGGGCCGCGCCCACCCCCACGAACATTTCAACGAAGTCCGAACCGGAAATGCTGAAGAACGGCACCTTGGCCTCGCCGGCGATGGCGCGCGCCAGCAGGGTCTTACCGGTACCCGGGGAACCGACCATCAGCACGCCGCGCGGAATGCGGCCGCCGAGCTTCTGGAATTTGGAGGGATCGCGCAGGAAGTCCACCAGTTCCTGGACGTCTTCCTTGGCTTCGTCGCAGCCCGCCACGTCAGCGAAAGTGACACTGTTGGCGTTTTCATCGAGCATGCGGGCGCGGGATTTGCCGAAATTGAAGGCCCCGCCCTTGCCGCCGCCCTGCATCTGGCGCATGAAGAACACCCAGACCCCGATCAGCAACAGCATCGGGAACCAGGACACGAACACGCTCATCAGCAGCGAGGGCTCTTCCTTGGCTTTGCCGGACACCTCAACGCCGTACTGCATCAGGTCTCCCACCAGCCACAGGTCGCCGGGCGACGTAATGGTATACGGGCGACCATCAGCGGGCGTGACGTGCAGCACTTCACCCTGGATGTCCACTTTCTGGATGCGACCGGATTTGGCCTCTTCCATGAACTGCGAGTATGAAACGGTATCTTGCGGACGCGCACCGCCTTCGAACTGCTTAAACACGGTAAACAGCACGAACGCGATCACCATCCACACCGCGACTTTGGAGAACATATTGTTCAAGGTCGATCTCCTACATGGTATTGCCGACCGGCCAATCCCCCGGAACATCCGAAGAATCCGACTCGTATTTTTGTATTTTACTATCGTCCTGGCGAGGGTGTTTCAAACCCACGCCCACGATGAACGTTTCGGACGACTTATCCCGCGACGCTTTCGGCTTCCTCTCCACCACGCGTTTGAACTGCTGTTTGAACGCCTGAACGATTTGAGAAAAGCCACTGCCGTGGAAAGCCTTGACGATCAAGGCTCCCTCCGGCTTCAAGTGGGCCTGGGCAAATTCCAACGCCAGCTCGCAGACATGCTGTATACGCGCGGTATCGGCCGACGCCACACCTGATAAGTTTGGGGCCATATCCGAGATTACAAGATCTACCGCCTGGCCACCCAGCAAGGTTTCAAGTTGCTGCAATACCTCGGGTTCCCGGAAGTCCCCCTGAATGAACTCCACCCCGGCGATCGGCTCCATGGGAAGCAGATCCAGCGCAATGATACGCCCCCGGATCACGCCTTGCGGCCCCACCAGGCGATCACGCGCCACCTGCGACCAGCTGCCGGGCGTTGAACCCAGATCCACGACGACGTTGCCCGGCTTCAGCAGCTTTTCCGTATCCAGGATCTCAGTCAGCTTGTAAGCCGCCCGCGCCCGATACCCTTGCTGCTGAGCGAGCTTCACATACGGGTCATTGATGTGCTGGTGAATCCAGTTCTTGGAAAATTTTTTCTTAGCCATAGAACCCAGCCGCCTGGGTGATGCAAAACAAAGACATTAAATACTCGATTTTCGCTATTTCAATAGCATACCCTGCGTAAGAATACTGCGCGCACAGCGCGGCTCCCGTACAATCTCAGCATGCCCGTACTCGAAATTACTTCTCAAACCCGCAGCGCCTTGCGCGCTGCCGCTCACCCGCTGAAACCCGTGGTCATGATAGGCGATAAAGGCCTGACCGACGGTGTGATGCAGGAGATTGACCGCAATCTTAGCGCACACGGCCTGATCAAGGTCCGTGTCAGCGGTGACGACCGTGCCGAACGCGACGTTCTGCTCAACCAGATCTGCGAGACGCTGGACTGCGCGCCGGTTCACCATCTTGGAAAAATCTTCATCCTGTTCCGCCCCACGGAATCGGACCCGAAAAGCACCAAGTGGCTGGGCGGCAAACCGTCCGAAGTGGCGGCCCTGGGGCTGTCCGCGCGCAAGCCGAACGAGCCGCACGTCCCGAAACGCTATGCGTCGCAAGGCAAGAGCGTCGCACCGGCACCGCGCCGCGAGCCGCGCAACGAGGCGCCGGTTGGACGTACGCTGACGGCCAAAGAACGCTATCTCGGCATTGTTGAAAAGCCCGTCCGTCCTTCGCTGTATGAAGAGCAGTCGCATCAGCGCGGTGAAGCGCGCCACGACACAGGCAAACGGCGCTCAGGCGGCCTGAAGTCCACGCTGGCCGGTGGCCGCCGCAAGAGCGGCAGCGCGATGTCCTTGCGGGCAGGCGCCCGCCGCGGAAAGCGGTAAAGCTCCATAAAAAAGACGGCCCACGCGGAGCCGTCGATGCGTCCGCCGCGCTGACGATCAGGCGGCCTGGCGCTACGGGTTCACACGTACTGAACCTTCAGCACTTCATATTCACGCAGCCCGGCAGGCGCTTTCACTTCGGCAACGTCGCCTTCGGTCTTGCCAATCAATGCACGGGCAATCGGACTTGACACCGAGATCAGGTTGTTGCGAATGTCCGCTTCGTCATCGCCAACAATTTGATACGTTGCCGTTTCACCCGTTTCCAGGTCTTCAATATCCACCGTTGCGCCAAACACGATGCGGCCTTCCGCATTCAGTTCGATGGGATCGATGATCTGCGCATTGGAGAGCTTGGACTCCAGCTCCTGGATACGGCCTTCGATAAAGCCCTGCTTCTCCTTGGCCGCGTCGTATTCGGCGTTCTCAGAGAGATCGCCTTGCGCGCGCGCTTCGGAAATGGCAGAAATAACGGCAGGACGCTCAACGGTCTTGAGACGATGAAGCTCCTGTTTAAGGCGCTCGGCGCCGCGCGTAGTGAGCGGTATACCAGCCATAAAGACTTCCCCTAAAACATAAAAACCAGACTGCTTGGGCCTGGTCTACTGCACTATAAAAAACAAACCCCGGCTCGATCAGAACCGGGGCGATCACGTTCCATTGTCTGTGAACTGCGCCAAGAACGCAAGTCCCGCTGGGCGTAGCCTAGCGGGTTCGCGAGCTGGGCTCGCTCCTACAGAAATGCACCGTCCGTAGGAGCGAGCAGCTTGCCCGCGAGCGCGGCTTACAGCTCGCCGTGCAATTCCTGCAGTGAGTACACGCGCAGGCCTTCGCCTTCGCGCAGATACTGCATGCCTTCCACAGCGGCCCAGGCGCCGGCAATGGTCGTGAAGTAGGTCACGCGCGACGCCAGCGCCGACGTACGGATGGCCCGCGAGTCAGTGATGGCGTTGCGGCGCTCTTCAACCGTGTTCACGACCAGCGCGATCTGGCCGTTCTTGATCATGTCGACGATGTTCGGACGGCCTTCGGTCACCTTGTTGACCACTTCCACCGGAATGCCCACGGCCTCGATGGCGGCGGCCGTACCGCGCGTGGCCACCAGCGAGAAGCCGAGTTCGTGCAGGCCGCGCGCCACGGCGAGCATCTTGGCCTTGTCGGCATCCTTAACGCTGACGAAAGCCGTCCCCGTCTCAGGCAGGTTGACGCTGGCGGCAAGCTGGGATTTGACGAAGGCTTCGCCAAAGCTGCTGCCGACGCCCATCACTTCACCGGTCGATTTCATCTCGGGGCCGAGAATCGTATCCACGCCGGGGAACTTGACGAACGGGAACACCGCTTCCTTGACACTGTAATAAGGCGGCACGACTTCCGTCTGCACGCCCTGATCGTCAAGGCTGCGCCCCGCCATGATCCGCGCGCCGATCTTGGCCAGCGGCAAGGCCGTGGCTTTCGAGACGAACGGCGCGGTGCGGGAGGCGCGCGGGTTGACCTCAAGCACGTAGACCACGCCCTGCTGAACCGCGAACTGGACGTTCATCAGCCCAAGCACGTTCAAGGCACGCGCCATCAGCGCGGTCTGGCGCTTGATTTCTTCGATCAGCTCGGCTGACAGCGAATACGGCGGCAGGCAGCAGGCGGAATCACCCGAGTGCACGCCCGCCTGCTCGATGTGCTCCATTACGCCGCCGATGATGACGCGCTGGCCGTCGGCCAGGCAGTCCACGTCGACTTCAATGGCGTCGTTCAGGAAGCGATCCAGCAGCACCGGCGAGTCATTGCTGACCTTGACCGCTTCGCGCATATAGCGCTCGAGGTCTTTCTGCTCATGCACGATCTCCATCGCTCGGCCGCCCAGCACGTAGCTTGGGCGCACAACCAGCGGGTAGCCGATTTCCGTTGCATGCGCCAAGGCTTCGGCCTCGGTGCGGGCGGTGCGGTTGGGCGGCTGGCGCAGGCCCAGCTTGTTCAACAGTTTCTGGAAACGCTCGCGGTCTTCGGCAATATCGATGGACTCGGGGCTGGTGCCGATGATCGGCACGCCATTGGCTTCCAGCGCCTTGGCCAGTTTCAGCGGTGTTTGACCGCCGTACTGCACGATCATGCCGACCGGTTTTTCCTTGTCGACGATCTCCAGCACGTCTTCAAGCGTCAGCGGCTCGAAGTAGAGGCGATCAGACGTGTCGTAGTCGGTGGACACC
>JBAYOI010000163.1:0-6814 GCA_041678365.1 Pigmentiphaga sp.
GAAGGTGTAAGGGTCACCGGCAATGGTGGCGCTATCGCCTTTTTGATGCGTCCAGAAATACTTGGCTGAAACGTCCACGGAAGCGTACGCGTTCAGCGGCCAGACCTGGCCAGCCCCCAGGTGGGCGCCGTAGTACAGCGCCGAGACGTCATACGCGGCATTGGCGCTGCCAACCATATCCTGGCTATGCCAGTCCGAGCTGATCCGGCCGACCCGCATCGACCCTTCCGCATAGAGATTGCCGTGTTTGCCCGGCGTCCAGTCATGGCGCAGCAACACTCCGCCGCCCACGTAGTGGCTTTTGCCATCGCCACGGACATAACCCGTGGAAAACGTGTTGTGCGTGTCAAAGCGGCCCCAGCCGCCTTCAACAAACGCCCCTGCAAGCACCTGCCCGGCCTGCCGGTCAATACGCTTGGCCGCGCCCACCATCAGGCTGAAGCCGTTGACATCCACATGGGAGCCCGACTTATACCGGGAACGGCCCCCACTGGCCGCGCCGAAGGTGGATACGCCACTGCCGCCCGTCGTTGCCGCCAGGGCTTGGGAAAGACCCGCCCCCGCCGCCAGATCAGCGCCTTGCACACCCAAGGCCAGCGTGCTGGCTTGACCTTCCACCGGAGCCTTGGTTTGCTCAAGCACGGTCGCCGCGCCACCGCCCTCCCCGTGCCGGGTGGTGGCAATCAAGTTGTAGGCGTCGGCTGACAGGCCAAACTGGTATTCGAGCGAAATGCCCTGATAACCCGACACATCCGCTTCGGCGATCGTCGAATCCGTCAACAGGCCGATCGGATTGTGGACCAGGGTGATGCGATCACCGTGCTTCAGCACATTGCCGCCGCCCTGGATGGCAACACCCACTTTCACCCCTTGCAGATCGGTGGCCACCGGCGCGGGATCCCGGTCTTCGCGGGTTGGCGTCTGCTTGCCGCTGAGCGTCAGGACGGCGGCGTCCGCACTGACGTCAGCGGGCAAAATGAAGTGCAATTCCTGGAAGTCCTTGAGGTTTCCCGCCACCAGGTTGGAGGTGTGAATCTCCAGGACGTTGCCGGTACTCAGACCTTGGGGCGCATAGCCGCCATACAGGATGCTGTTGCTCAATCCCACGGAACCGCTGAGGATCACCCGGTTGTCCGTGGCGTTGCCGCCGCTGCTCGCATAGCCGCCGTAAATATGCCCGCCGACGGAAACGCTGCCTGCCACCTCGACAATATTGCCGATCGCATCGCCGCGCTGCGCATAGCCGCCAAAAAGCGTACCGCCAATCGCGCCCGCCCGGATGGACACCACATTGTTCGAGACGCTTCCCGTCCCATTTACCCGTGCACCGGAAACAATGCCCGACACGATGGCCTCTTCGCCCTGGATACTGACGAAGTTATCGGTCAAGCTGCCGCTCCCGGCTTGAGCGCCTGTCACTTCATCCATGGTGCCGCCG
Source organism: Pigmentiphaga sp. (assembly GCA_041678365.1). Classification (GTDB taxonomy): domain Bacteria; phylum Pseudomonadota; class Gammaproteobacteria; order Burkholderiales; family Burkholderiaceae_B; genus Pigmentiphaga. The sequence continues at coordinate 1,439 of JBAYOI010000163.1, forward strand.
GTCACCTCGACATAGTTTCTATGCGCCCCCGACGTTGCTTTGAGCGCCATAGACGCTGCCCGCCTGCCCCCCTTCGATGAACACGCCGTTGTCATTGGCAACACTGCCTTGCGCACCTCCCAAGGCGCGCGCGCCGAACACCGCGCTGACCTCCCCCGATCGCATCACCACCGTATTCCGCGAGGCCTCGGCGGACACGCCGTCAAGCACGTAGCCGCCATAGCTCCATACCCCCGGCGTCTCATCCACAATCACGACATGGGCATCGGAAGCGTCACCCCCATCGGTCGTCGCGCATTTTCCGCCGTAACTGTTGACATTGGGTGACGGTGAACAGGCATTGCCCGCCGCATACCATTCGCCGCCGGTATTGCCGCCAGGCGCCGCGTGTGCCAAGGACGCCATGGAAACGCCGAGCATGCTTAACAATGCCGTTGCGAGCCTGGTGCGCCGACTCACAAAGGGCTGGGTTCTACTTGCGGTGAGCCGGTTTTCTAGATGGGACTGGACTTCTGGGCTGCGGTGCATTGAAGGGCTTCTCATGGTGGATGAAAATGAAGAACAAGGATTTCTGCAAAAAATTGCAGAAAAAATAACAAAATGTGACATTACTGTCTATTTGAATTTTCATGTAATCCGTCGAATAGTTCGTCCTCCGCGCAAAAACCGGCATTTGTCGTTTATTCCTTTAAACTGCCAACTACGCTTTACTTTCTCTGACGGGTAGATACTTGACTGATCAAACGAATGGGGAAAGGCAGGCCACCCTCTCCTCAATCACGGTGTCCAAGCGCGGCGCTTGGCTTCAGGTCCTTGCCGCATTGATCTGGATTCCTCAGGCGGCCATTATTGGCTTTGCCGTCCAGAACATGCTTGACGGCACGCCGCTGAGCCGATGGTGGACATGGCTGCTTTTATTCGTGGCGCTCGGCCTGATGCGGGGGTTTCTCGACACCTGGGGCCAGCGCCTTTGCTTCAAGCAAGCCCGCGCCTCGCTCAGCGTCTTGCGTGACACCAGCCTGCGCGCATTGCTGCATCGCTCCCCCCTTGATAAAAACCGCCCGGCCTCCGGCCAGGCCGCCAGTTTATTGACGGAACAAGCCGAGTCCATTCTTCCCTATCTCTCCAAGTTCCAGCCCATTCGGCTGCGTGTCATGGTGGTGCCGCTGGCCATTGCATGTGCCGTGTTGAGCCAGGCCTGGATCGCCGCATTGATCCTGCTGGTGGCCGCGCCGCTGATCCCGGTTTTCATGGCGCTGGTCGGGCAACGGACCAAACGGGCCGCCGAAGAACAAATGGTCGAAATGGGGGACATGAACGCCTTTCTGCTTGACCGCCTGCGCGGCCTGGGCACATTGCGGGCAATGAGTGCAATCCCTTATACGGCCAATCAGTTTCTCGACCGCGCCGACCGTCTTCGCCAGCGCATCATGGCGGTGCTGAAAATTGCCTTTCTGTCATCGGCCGTCCTTGAGTTCTTCGCCTCACTGGGCGTGGCCATGGTCGCGGTCTACGTGGGCTTCCATTTGCTCGGCGAGGTCCCCTACGGCGCGTGGGGCGGCAAGTTGACCTTGGGCCAGGGTTTATTCGTGCTGATGCTTGCTCCCGCTTTTTTCGAGCCGCTGCGCGAGCTCTCCACCGCCTGGCATGATCGGGCGTCGGGACAAGCGGCCTTGACCGGACTTCAAGACATGAGTCGGTCCGGCCTGCCGCTGCAAGGCGATCCGCTGGCTTCGCCCCAGCCACCTCTTCCCCGCGCCTCACCGCCCGCCATCGCGCTTCAGCAAATCCGCTTTTCTTATCAAGACAACACCCCGCTCCTATGGGACCAACTTGATCTCTCCATTCAAGCAGGCGAAAAAGTGGCCTTGTTCGGTCCCAGCGGCTCGGGCAAATCAACGCTGCTGGCTTTGCTGGCCGGGCTGATCCAACCTCTTTCCGGCACCGTTCGGGTTGATGGCGAACCGCTGCAGGGCGCGCACGCGGATCAAATCCGGCGCCGCAGCGCCTGGCTCGCGCAGCAACCGCATATTTTTCATGGCAGTCTGACAGACAATATCGGCCTGGGCCGTTCCCATGATGAAGCCGCGCTGAACCGCGCCTTGCTGCAGGCACGGCTGGATGCCGTTCATGCGCTGCATGGCGATCAGTTGCTGGCAGAAGGCGGCCAGGGCATTTCGGGCGGGGAAAAACTGCGCCTGGCCTTGGCGCGGGCCTGGCTGGACCCCTCGAAAGACCTGATCCTGGTTGATGAGCCCACTGCCCATCTGGATACCGGAACTGCGCAAGACTTGACGGAGCAATTGCTGCGTTTTGCGCAAGGCCGAACCGTGATTGTGGCCACGCATGATACGCATTTGGCCCGCAAAATGGACCGGATCATTCTGATGTCCGATCTGCTCAGCCCCTCTCAGCAGGAGCAAGCCTGATGCAAGACCTGTTCCGTTTCCTTAAGCTGTTCATGCGGCAGCACCGCAAAAGTCTGTTGATCGGCACGCTGATGGCGATGCTGACGCTGCTATCAGGCATGGCGCTGCTGTCCTTGGCCGGCTGGTTCCTCGCCACCACCGCCATTGCGGGCCTGGTGGTCCCCGCCGCGTTGATCAATGTATTCATCCCGTCCGCGCTGATCCGCCTGTTCGCCGTCGGTAAAACCGCCTCGCGCTATGCGGAGCGCGTGCTGACCCATGAAGCCACGCTGCGGGTGCTGGCTTCGCTGCGCCAGCGTCTGTTTCTGGGCTGGGCCGGACCAAACGCGGCTCCAACCCTGCTGGCCCACCCTTCTCGTCTTTTGTTCCGCCTGACGCTTGATATTGACGCTCTGGACGCGCTGTACCTGCGGGTGCTGGTGCCCTGGGCCTGCGCTTTGCTTGCCATTCTGGCCAGTTCTGTCGTCATGGGCTTATTTAGCCTGCCCCTGGCCTTGCTGGTGTTCAGCGCCAGTCTGATCATGGTGGCGCTGATCCATCTGCTGATCAGCCGGGCCAGCCAACAGCCCATGCGGCAACGCGTGGACGGGCTGGAACAATACCGGATGGGCGTCATTGACTCCCTATCCGGCCAGACCGATATGCTGATGGTCCAGCAGCTTGGCGCACACGTGCATGTATTGCGCGATCAGGAGACCCGGATGGCGGCCGCCGATGATGCGCTGCATCGAGCGGAAATCCGCGCGGGACTCGGGCAACACGTTTTCAATACCGTGTTGCTGGCGGCAGTCATTGCTTTCTGCGCCCATGGGGTCGGACAGGAATATTTCTCAACCGCCATCGCTTGCGCGCTCATTTTGCTGATGTTTGCCAGCTTTGAATCCTTTACCCCACTGCACCGCGCCGCGCTTGAATGGGTCCGCGTCCAGCTTGCTTCAAAACGGCTCGGTTCCAGACTGGACACCGCTTATCAAATGGGGCAAGCTGATGCTGAACCGTCTATCCAAGCCAGATCGGTTTTCATTCACTATCCACATTCCAGATCCGCAGTCCTTGAGTCACTGAGTTTTTGCATCAAAGCCGGTGAACGCATTGCGCTCATTGGCGGCAGTGGGGCAGGCAAGTCTTCTTTTCTGGCGCTTCTTGCGCGGGAACTCACGCCCGCCTCAGGGTCATTCCAAGCGCCGCAAACCAGCTTGCTGACCCAGCGCACTGAGGTTTTCCGGGACACCATTCGTGAAAACTTATTGATTGCCAATCCCTTGGCCAGTGATGAACAATTGTTTGAGGCCCTTGATCATGCAGGCCTCGGCACTGTCATCCAGTCATTGCCACAAAGGCTGGATACCTTGCTGGGTGAGGGGGCTCTTGGTTTTTCCGGTGGCCAGGCGCGGAGATTGGCGCTGGCCCGACTTTTTCTCCAGCCCACCTCGGTGTGGCTGCTGGACGAACCGACGGAGGGACTTGATGCTTCAACATCCAATGACGTCATGCGGCGCCTGGTCATGAACGCTCAACATCGCACCCTTATCATTGCCACGCACTCCCAGCGCGAAGCCTGCCATGCGGACCGGATTTTCCGGCTCGCGGACCGTCAGTTGGCCGAGTGTGTTGACCGCAGCCATCCCCGCTTTCAAGTTTTGTTGACTTCTCTTCGGACGGACTGACATCATGGATCTGGATATCGTCACGTTATCAAGGTTACAGTTTGCCCTCACGGCGCTGTATCACTTTATTTTCGTCCCGCTGACCATCGGCCTGTCCGTGATCATCGCCATCATGGAGACGGTCTACGTCATGACCGGCAAGTCCATCTGGCGCGACATGACCAAGTTCTGGGGCACCCTGTTTGGCATCAACTTCGCCATGGGCGTGGCCACCGGCGTTGTCATGGAGTTCCAGTTCGGCATGAACTGGAGCTACTACAGCCACTACGTCGGCGATATCTTCGGCGCGCCGCTCGCCATCGAAGGGCTGATGGCCTTCTTTCTTGAAGCCACCTTCGTTGGCCTGTTCTTCTTTGGCTGGCAGCGCCTCTCCAAAGTCGGCCACCTTACCGTCACCTGGCTCGTGGCCATCGCCACCAACTTCTCCGCCCTCTGGATCCTCATTGCCAACGGATGGATGCAGCACCCGGTCGGCTCGGTCTTCAACACCGACACCATGCGCATGGAGATCACCAGCTTTGCCGACGTCGTCTTCAACCCCGTCGCCCAGGCCAAGTTCGTCCACACCGTCTCCGCAGGCTACGTCATGGCCTCGGTCTTCGTGCTCGGCATCTCCGCCTGGTATCTGCTCAAGTCCCGTCACCTCCAGCTCGCGCGCCGTTCCATGACCGTCGCCTCCTCCTTCGGGCTGGCCGCCGCCCTGTCCGTCATCGTCCTTGGCGATGAGAGCGGCTATCTCTCCGGCGAGACCCAGAAGATGAAGCTTGCCGCCATCGAGGCCATGTGGCAGACCGAGCCCGCCCCGGCCTCCTTCACCGTGATCGGCATCCCCGACCAGGCCCAGGCTACAACCCACTACGGCGTGCACATCCCGATGGTGATGGGATTGATCGGCACCCGATCCTTTGATGCCGTCATCCACGGTATTGATGACCTGGTGGCCGCCAATGAGGCCCGCATCCGCGAGGGGCTCGTTGCCTATGACGCGCTCGAACACATCCGCGCCGCCAAGCTCAAGCAACAGCCGGTGCGCCAGGAACACCAGGACCGCTTCGATACCTATGGCCAGTACCTCGGCTATGCGCTACTGCTCAAGCCCTATCTGGACGATCCCCGGGACGCCACCGAGGCGCAGATCCGCCAGGCCGCGCAAGACACCGTGCCTTCTGTCGCCACGCTGTTCTGGTCCTTCCGCATCATGGTCGGCCTGGGCTTTTTGTTCCTGATCCTGATGGCCACCTTCTTCTATCTGTCCATGACCCGCGGCTTTGAGCGCAGGC
>JBAYOI010000164.1:0-6692 GCA_041678365.1 Pigmentiphaga sp.
GCACTGACTATGCGATATCTCGTCTGGGCCGTCCGGCTATTGGTGTTTGTCGTGGTTCTTCTTTTCGCGCTCAAGAACACTGACCGGGTGACGGTTTCGTTTTTTGCGGACAACTTTGTCACCGAAGTGCCGCTGATCGTGGTGATGCTGGCAACCTTTGTGATCGGCGCAGTCTTTGGATTGCTGCTGACGATTCCCGGCGTGATGCGCCGCCGCAAGGAACTGGCGCATGCGCGTCGTGAAATTGCGCAGCTCAAGGCGGAGCGTCAAGCCAATGCCAATCACCAGGATACGGTCGATCCGGCTGACCTGATGCTTCCCATTTCTCCGTTGTAAGGATTTGGCGTGGATTTTGAAATTTGGTGGCTGATCGTCATTCCATTGCTGTTCGGATTGGGCTGGATTGCCGCGCGCGTCGATATCCGCCAGATGCTGTCGGAAAACCGGCATTTGCCCGATTCCTACTTCAAAGGGCTGAACTTCCTGCTCAATGAAGACCATGATCAGGCCATTGACGCCTTCATCGAAGTGGCCAAGCTGGATCCGGAAACCACCGAGCTGCATTTTGCGCTGGGCAGCCTGTTTCGGCGCCGCGGTGAGATCGAACGGGCGATTCGTGTCCACCACAACCTGCTGCAACGCAGCGATCTGCCTTCACAGCAACGGGAGCAAGCGCTGCATGAGCTGGCCCAGGATTACTTGAGGGCGGGGCTGCTGGACCGGGCAGAAGAGGCCTTCAATGAACTGAAAGCCACGCGTTATGCGCCGGATGCCTTGTCGGCGCTGATCAAGATCCATGAAACCGAGCGCAACTGGCCCGCCGCGATTCAGACCGTCCAGCAGTTGAAGCAGGTCGTTGATCAGCCGGTTCCGCAAGCGGTGCATTTCCACTGTGAAGAAGCCGCCCAGGCCATGGCGGAGGGGGCGTTGGCGCAGGCGGATGCCGCGCTTGATGCCGCCACGAATGAAGGGCAGTCGCACGTGAGGGTGCTGATGATGCGCGCCGATTTGGCCAGGCATGCGGGCAAGCAGGCTGAAGAACGTGCCGCGCTGGAGCAACTGTTTGCCGCGCATCCGGATTATGCGGGGCTTTGCGCGCCGATGTACCTGGAGAACTGCCAACAGGCCGACGATGCCCTGGCAGGGTTGCAGCGCCTGCGTGCCGTCTATGCCGAGCACCCGTCACTGGACCTTTTTCATGCCTTGTTTCAAGCCATTCAAGCGCAGCAAGGGTTGCCGGAGGCCTTGGTGTTTGCGCGCAGTGCCTTGAAAAACAATCCTTCCTTGCTGGGCCTGGATTATCTGCTGGAAGCCCAGGCTGAGGTACAGGCGGACGCGACGCCGCCGCAGGCGGCTGACAGCCAGGACGCGTTCTTCGTGTCGTCCCCTGACAATGCGGCCATGATGCGGAGCTTGATCTATAAACATAAGCAGCGATTGAACCGCTACGCCTGCCAGGCCTGTGGATTCAAGGCGCAGCGGTTTCACTGGCAATGTCCGGGCTGCAATGCCTGGGAAACGTATTTACCCAAACGATTGGAAGAGTTGGATGTCTGAGAGCCTGGCCCGTCCTGATGGGGCTTTTCCCGACGAAGCGCGCCGCGCCCGAGCCCAGGTGCTGGTGGTGGGCGATGTCATGCTGGATCGCTACTGGTTTGGCGAGGTCAACCGTATTTCTCCGGAAGCGCCGGTGCCGGTTGTCCATGTCAAGAAAAACGAAGACCGCCTGGGCGGCGCGGCAAACGTGGCCCGGAATGCCGCATCACTGGGCGCACGGGTCAAGCTGATCGGCATCATCGGCGAGGACGAGGCGGGGAACAGCCTGGAGCGGCTCAGCCAGCAGGCTGGGATCGAGAACCGCTTGCTGCGGGATCCGCGGATGCCGACCATCATGAAAATGCGTGTGTTGGGTCATCAACAACAAATGTTGCGGATCGACGTTGAGCAAAAGCCTTCGCAGGCAATGCAAGCCGCGGTGCTGCAGGCGTTTGCCGAGGCGCTGGACGGGACTGACATTGTCGTGTTTTCGGATTACGCGAAAGGCGCGCTGAACGGTATTGCCGATATGATCGCCTTGGCGCGCTCCAGTGGCTGCGTGGTGCTGGTTGATCCCAAGGGCAATGATTACGATAAATACCGGGATGCGTCGATCCTGACGCCCAACCGTTCGGAAATGCGGGATGCCATTGGCAGCTGGTCCGATGAGGACACGCTGGCGCAAGGCGCCGAGCGCCTGCGTGCGCGCCTGGGCCTTGACGCCTTGTTGCTGACGCGTTCGGAGCAGGGCATGTCCTTGTTTACCGAGCAGGGCGCGGATCACGTGGAAGCGCTGACGCGGGAGGTGTTTGACGTCTCCGGCGCTGGAGACACCGTGATTGCCACGGTCGCGGTGATGCGGGCCAGCGGCCTGGATTGGCCGCAAGCCATGCGCTGGGCCAATCTGGCAGGCAGCGTCGTAGTCAGCAAGCTGGGCACTTCGGTGGTGACGTCGGACGAATTGCAGCAGGCCCGTCATAAAGTGTGAGCAGCAGCCTGGATAGCTGTCTGCGTGCTTGCCCGCATGGATAAAACCGGGCGGGCGGCTCCCATGCCGACCGTCGTCCCCGCATCATGGAGGCCTGTCTTTCCCATGGAGGCCTTATGAATCCCTTTCTTGAATCCACCGTTGCCGCGCCGGTGTCCCTTCCCCCGCGTTTCATGCCGTCACGGCGGCTCCGGCAAGGCCTGTTGGCCTTGGGCCTGTCGGCAGGCTTGCAAGCCGCGGTGGCGCTGGATATCAACACCGCCACCGCCGAAGCGCTGCAAACACTCAAAGGCATGGGTCAGAAAACCGCGGCGGTGATTGTTGCCGAACGGCGGCGGGGCGGCGCTTTCCTGTCATTTGACGATATCGTGGACCGCGTCAACGGCGTCGGGGCGAAACGGCTCAGCGCCTGGCAGCAAGCGGGGCTGACTATTACGCCCGCCCCAATGCTTGCTCCAGGAACTGAAGCGCCCGTTGTGCCCGGACGCGTGCTCGTGCATACCAATATGCCTGCTCAGGGTAGGGGGAAAGCGGCGCGCTGAGCCGAGCTGGATTATGATTTCGGCATGAAAAAATATCCAAGCTTAGCGCAAACCATCGGTAATACCCCGCTGGTTCAATTGCAGCGGATTCCCGGCCCGGAAGCGGCCGCCCGAGGCAATGTTGTTCTTGTCAAACTTGAAGGCAACAACCCGGCCGGCTCGGTCAAGGACCGTCCCGCCCTATCCATGATTTCCCGCGCCGAGGCGCGCGGGGAAATCCGGCCAGGCGACACCCTGATTGAAGCCACCAGCGGCAATACCGGCATTGGGCTGGCGCTGGCAGCGGCCATCATGGGCTACAAGATGATCCTCATCATGCCTGACAATCTGTCCTCGGAAAGAAGAGCGGCAATGAGCGCCTATGGCGCCGAGCTGATTCTGACCCCGGCGGAGCAGGGCGGCATGGAGTATGCCCGGGATCTGGCCGCCAAGATGGTTGAGGAGGGAAAGGGAAAGTTGCTGGATCAGTTCGCCAACCCGGACAACCCGCTCGCCCACTTTGAAACCACCGGCCCTGAGATCTGGCGTGACACCGGCGGCGAGGTCACGCATTTCGTCAGCGCCATGGGCACGACCGGCACCATCATGGGCGTGTCCCGTTATTTGAAATCGCAACGTTCAAGCATCCAGGTGATTGGCGCGCAGCCCGATGAAGGCTCGCAGATTCCCGGCATCCGCAAATGGCCGGAAGCCTATCTGCCCAGCATCTATGACGCGTCGCTGGTGGATCAGCTGGAATACGTCAGTCAGGCCGATGCCGAAGAGATGGCCCGGCGCTTGGCGGCGGAAGAGGGGTTGTTTGCCGGTATTTCCACCGCGGGCGCACTGATTGCGGCGTTGCGCGTGGCGCAGACCGCGCGCAATGCCACCATCGTGTTCGTTGCTTGCGACCGGGGGGACCGCTATTTGTCCACCGGCGTGTTCGGCTAAAACCGTTGAGGCGCCGCCTGTCAGGTTGGCGCCTTTCCCGTGTGTTCAGCGGCGGGCCCGGCGGATGGCGTCAGCCAGGTCCGCCACGGCGGTTGCATAGAAATAGCTGCGGTTGTACTGGGTGATGACAAAGAAGTTGTCAGCCGCCACGCGGTACTCGGTGGTGTGGGTGGCGCCGTCATACAGATCAATCACGCCAAGCATGCCTTGCGGCGCTTGAGCCTGTGCGGGACGCCCGCCCGCCTCCACCAGGCGCGCCCACGACAAGGTGGGCGCCAAGCCGCCATCCACCAGCGTTTCGGCATTGGCGGGCAGATCGAACGGAACAAAAATCGGCTGCCCCGCTTTCCAGCCGTGCGCTTTCAAGAACTCGCCGACTGAGGCAATCGCATCTTCCGCGCTGTTCAACAGGTCGATCTTTCCATCCTGATCCCCATCCTTGGCCCAGTTCAGGATGCTGCCCGGCATGAACTGGGGCAGGCCGATTGCGCCCGCAAACGAGCCTTTGATGGCGAGCGGATCCTGCCGGGTATGGTGGGTCCAGCGCAGATAGGCCGCCAATTGGTCCTGGAAGAAAGCGCTGCGGTCCGAGCGTGCGCCAGGGGGGTAATGAAAGGCCAGTGTGCTCAGCGCATCGATCACGCGGAAGTTGCCGGTGACCCGGCCGTAAAAGGTTTCCACGCCGATGATGGCAACAATGATTTCGGCCGGTACGCCGCTTTCCTCTGACGCCCGGCGCAAGGCTGGCTGATGGCGCTTGGCAAAGGCGGCGCCTTCGTTGATCCGCTGCGCATCTAGAAAGCGGGAACGGTAGCGGGGCCAACTGCGTACCGACGGCGACGACGGCGGCAGCATCAGGCGGCGGACAGTTTCCGAGTAGCGGGCCTGATCGAGCTGTCGGCTGACCCAGGCGCGGTCCAGGCCTTCCGCGCCCAGTTCCTGGATCAGGCGTTGCCTTGCATCCGCGCTGACAACCGGCAGGGACGGCGCGGGTGCCGAGGGAGGCGTTGAAGCGGCGGGCGGCTGAACCGGTGCGATGGACGGCGTGGTTGTGATGGCAGGCAAGGGGCCGACGGCGCGGTGGCTGATGGGGGTGTCCGTGTTCAACGGAGAGGGCGCGGACGGGCTGGAACACGCTGACAAGGCGGCCATGGCGATCAGGCCGCCGGTGGCGAGGGGAAGTTTGCCAAGCAGATACTGCACAGTCACGATAACGGCCTATTGCGGATCGGAAAAGTTGAAAAAAGCCCACACACCACGTTTTCAGTCCGCATCAACGGTCTTGCGGCTCAGTGGAGCACTTGTCTTTATACTCATTCTTCAGCGCCGCTGCATCACGTAAATCGAACGCAAGTGGATTTGATTGCAACGCTTGGCAACGCGCTCTCGTTTAAGCTGGACCCAGGGTGAATGGCCTTGAGAGGGGAAGCGCAACTGCGCCGTTTCCACTTTCAGCAAGATAGTTATAAGGGATTGATCATTGCTTCTACCGCTTTCAGTCCTATATATATAAGCCTTTAGCTATGGAAAACGCCGTCCGCGCGTTCGTCTCTTTACCCGGAAGGGCCTTAGGGTTGATCGCGGCGCAGGCCGTTCTGTTTTGTATAATCAGGATTTCCTTTGCCGGGTTGCGCTCAACGCGATGGCCCTTACTCAACTTTGAGGTTACGTTCATGAAGGTTTTGGTACCCGTCAAACGCGTGGTCGATTTCAACGTGAAAGTGCGCGTCAAGTCGGATCAAACCGGTGTCGATACCGCCAACGTCAAAATGTCAATGAACCCTTTTGACGAAATCGCGATCGAAGAAGCCGTCCGACTGAAAGAAAAAGGCATTGCCACGGAGGTGATTGCCATCTCTTGCGGCATCTCCGCCTGCCAGGAAACGTTGAGGACGGCAATGGCCATTGGGGCTGACCGCGCCATCCTGGTCGAGACCGAAGCCGCCCTGCAGCCCCTGGCTGTTGCCAAGCTGCTGAAAGCCGTGGTGGAGCAGGAGCAGCCTGATCTGGTCATTCTTGGCAAGCAGGCGATCGATGATGACGCCAACCAGACCGGGCAAATGCTGTCCGCGTTGCTGGACTGGCCGCAAGCCACGTTTGCCAGCAAGCTTGATATTGCGGATGGCAAGGCGCAGGTCAGCCGGGAAATTGATGGCGGTATTGAAACGCTGTCCCTGACGCTGCCGGCCATCGTGACCGCGGACCTTCGCTTGAATGAACCGCGCTTCGTGACCTTGCCCAACATAATGAAAGCCAAGAAGAAAGTCATTGATACCCATACACCGGAAGCGTTGGGCGTTGACGTGGTCCCGCGGCTCAAGGTCCTCAGCGTGGCCGAGCCGCCGGTCCGCCAGGCGGGCGTGATGGTGCCCGATGTGGCAACGTTGGTTGAGAAATTGAAAAACGAAGCGAAGGTGGTGTGAAATGTCGACTCTAGTCATTGCTGAACACGATAACGGAACGTTGCGGTCGTCAACACACCATACCGTTGCCGCGGCGCGGCAGTTGGGCGCTGAAGTCCATGTGCTGGTGGCGGGTTTCAACGCGGCGGCGGTTGCCGCGGCCACGGCCGCGCTTGATGGCGTCTCGAAGGTCCTTCATGCAGATGCCGCCGCTTTTGAACATGGGCTGGCCGAGAACCTGACCGAGCAGGTCCTGGCGGTGGCCGGACCGTATCAACATCTGCTGTTCCCGGC
>JBAYOI010000165.1:0-6552 GCA_041678365.1 Pigmentiphaga sp.
CACGCGTTGCCGAAGCTTCAAGGCTGACAAGGCCGCTTCGTTGGAACGGTAGGTGGATTCCGTATACGAGCCGCTGTCGGCATAATCGTAAAACGCTTTCGGTACGCGCTTTTGGGCGAGTTGGCGCAGGTCTTCGCAGCAGGTGATGATGGGCATGTCAGGCTTCGGAGAAAAAGTCGGGCGTACAGGTCAGAAAGCCTCCGGTCTGTCTGACCGGAATGCGTTTGCGAGCTCTCAAGGGCAAGGTCACTCTTCCAGTGTCACGCCCGGGGTGTTGACGAAGTCCTTCCAGAACTTGATCTCGTTTTCCACGAGTGTGTGAGCTTCTTTCAGGCTGCCGCCGAGCGGGCGCAAACCATTGTTGCGGATGATTTTGAGGATATCGGGATCACGCAAGGTTTCGTTGATATCCCGGTTCAGCTTTTCCAGGATCGGCTGGGGCGTGCCTTGACGCGCGCAGAACGCAAACCAGCCGCGCACCTCGTAATTGGGAACCTCTTGTTCGATCAATGTCGGGTATTCCGGAGAAATCGGCCAACGGTCCTTCGTGGTGACGCCCAATATTCGCACCTGGCCGTTCTCGACCAGCGGCAGGGGCGTGGAGTGGAATATCATGTCGACCTGCCCGCTGAGCGCCGCCATCAACATGTCGCTTGTGGCTTTGTACGGAACATGCAGCATGGAAACGCCACTGCGCATCTTCAGCAGTTCGCCGGCCAGATGGTGCAGGGAGCCGACGCCAATCGATGCATACGTCAGTTTGCCAGGGTTCTTTCTGGCGGCATCCAGCAAGTCCTGCATTGTGCGGTAGGGGGAGTCGCTCTTGACCAACACGTAGAGCGTCAGGTCGTTCAGGATGACGATCGGCACGAAGTCGCCCAGCGCATCATAGCGTAGCTTGGGATAGACGGCAGGGTTGGAGCCGTGGCTGGCCTGGGTGCACATGGCCAGCGTGTAGCCGTCAGCCGGTGCGCGCGATGCCGCTTCGATGCCGATGGCGGTATTGGCGCCGGGGCGGTTCTCGACGATGACCGCTTGGTTCCATTTCTGCCTGAGCTTGTCGGCGATGGCGCGAGCCAGAATATCGGTGCCACCGCCAGTGCCATGTGGATTGATGATGGTAACCGGTTTGCTGGGATAGTTGGCGGCGGTCTTATCGACGGCCACGGCCGACAGCGGGAAAGCCCCGGCAGCCATCGATACAAGGAGGGCGGCGAGCCGACGTTGGCGGCGTGGTGGACGATGGGTCGGTGTTGCTTGGGTTTGCATAATGTCTCCTCTTGGACGAACCCTTCATCGATGCCCCGGTCCGGTCAGCGGGATGGGGCAAATCGGTAGGCAGCGTGATGCTTGTATGCTTCTCACGCGAGTCGGCTTGTTATTCGCGGTCCGGTGGCGAGGCGAATTGGATGCCGATTTTCGAGAATCGATCGAGGACGTCCTTGCCCCAGCCTTGTTCGATCTTGTCAGCGACTTTGTGCTGAAAGATCAGGTCGTTCATGACTTCCTTGCCGCCCTGGATCACCACCAACAGTTTGGCCGTGTGGTCGTCGACGTTGCGGAAGGCGCGATAGATGCCAGCTGGCACCGCGATCAGATCAAACGGCTCCAGAATGGTCGAATGCTCTCCGTCGTCGCCCCAGGTGATTTCATACTTGCCATCGAGCGCCATGAACGTTTCATAGGTGCGCTCATGCCGGTGCAGTGCCGGGCCTTGACCGGGAGGGCATTCGACGATCGATATCTCGACGCCGGGCTGGCCCTCGACCGCGGGGCGGGATGTGCCGCCCCGCGCGACGCCTTGAGGTGCCATGATCAGGAAAATACTGTGAGCCGCCAGTTGCTCGTAAGCGTTCATCGGAATGCCGACGCTGGGGTCTTCATATTTGGTCTTGGTCGGCTTCAGGGTCTTGAAGCGGGCGATACGTTTTTCCATGGCGATCGGATCATTGAGTTCTGATTGGGTGCTCATTGGGGTCTCTCCGAGAACAGTAATGAAAGAAAATGAATAAAGGCTCAGGTGCGTTGACGCGGTTCGAGCCATTGGTCGGCCTTGACCAGCGCCCCGTGCAGAAGACAATCCGTCGACAGCAGTTCTGCGAATAGGGGGGCGATTGATGCTGGGGTCTTGAGCAGGCCGGGATCTTCGTCGGGGTAGGCTTCCGCTCGCATTTCGGTGCGGGTGGCCCCTGGACTGAGGATGTTGCTACGTATCGTCGTGTCAGCCGTTTCCTGTGCGTAGATCCCTGCAATCGCCTCGACGGCGGCTTTGGAGGCGGCATAGGCGCCGGTATTCGCTTTCCAGTTCTGTGCGACACCGGTGCTGACGAACACCACGCGGCCCGCTGGGGATTCCAATAGGAAAGGATGTACGGCCGCGAGCAGTAGTTGCGTGGCATGCACGTTGACTTGAAATACCTGGCGCCAAAGGTCCGTTGGATAGTCGGTCAGGGGCAGACGCGGTCCGCCAAGTGCGGCATTGAGCAGCACGCCGTCCAGTCGTGTAGTATGGCGGGACAGCAGGGCGGTCAACGCTTCCGGGTTCTCCAGCCGGGCCAGGTCGCACTGGATGACGTCAGCGCGTCCACCCGCTTCGCGAATCTCGCGGGAAAGATCTTCAAGCGCTCCCGCATTGCGTGCCAACAGTAGACAGTGGACCGATTGCGAAGCGAGGTGGCGAGCGACGACCCGACCGATGCCGCGACTGGCGCCGGTGACCAGGACGGTGCGTGCAGAGCTTGGGTTCAAGAGTTTTCTCCTTGGTAAGGGGCAAGCAGATGGGGCCCGATTTCCTGAGTTGACCGGATGCCGCAGAGCTGCATGGAGCGAATGAATTCGTTTTGGAGAATGTCGAGTGCGCGCTCGGCGCCGGGTTGTCCGGCGCTGACGCCGCCGTACAGCGTGGCGCGGCCGACCAGTACGCCTTCCGCGCCAAGGGCGAGCGCTTTGAGAATGTCGACGCCTCGGCGGATGCCGCCGTCGACCAGCACGCTGATTCGGCCCGACATTGCGTTCAGGATGGCGGGAAGGGCGTCCGCCGTGGCAATCGTGCCGTCAAGCTGGCGCCCGCCGTGGTTGGAAACGACCAGCGCATCGCAACCGATGGACAGTGCGCGCAGTGCATCATCGGGATGGACGATTCCCTTGACGATCAACTTGCCCGGCCAACGATCGCGGATCTGTTGAAGTCCTTCCCAGTCGAAAGCGGGGTCGTAGTTGCGTCCAGCCGTCGATACGATGCCTTGCGGTGTTGTGGATTCCGCGCTATAGCCGACCAAGTTCTCCATCATCGGCATGCCGCGAAACAACATGTTCAAGGCCCAGAGGGGGTGGGAAGCGAAATCGATCAGGTTTTTCGGGGTGTAGCGAAAGGGTAATGACATATCGTTTCTGAAGTCTTTCTCGCGCTTGCCACCTACCGCCAAGTCCACGGTAATCATCAATCCTTCGTAGCCCGCGTGCCGCGCCCGGTCGATCAGGGCCATCGTGAATTCACGGCGTTTCAGAATATAGGCTTGAAACCAGAGCCGTCCGTCCGATTGTTCGGCAATACGTTCGATCGACGCGGTGGCCGATGTGGACAGGGTGTAGGGAATGCCGAAAGCCGCGGCAGCTCGGGCAATGGCCACATCCGCGCCGTGACGGCCAAAACCGGGAGCGCCGGTTGGCGCAATGACGATGGGAAGCGCGGATGGTATGTCAAGGAGGTTTCTTGTTGCATCCACTTTTCCGACGTCATTCAACACCCTAGGCAGCAAACGGATGCGTTCCCACGCCCGTCGATTGTCACGTAAGGTGTTTTCGTCTTCCGCGCCGCCGTCAAACAAGTCGAAAATGGCGCGCGGCAAACGCCGACGGGCCAGGTGGCGAAGGTCTTCGATGGACCAGCTTTTTTGTAGGGCGTTGGACATAATGGAGTTGTTCATTTAGCCGATGCCGTGTTCCAGGACGCCGAGCCGTTCGACTTCGAGCCGGAGCCGGTCACCCGGCCGAAGCCAGCGTGGCGGTTGGCGAAAGGCGCCGACGCCTGCCGGTGTCCCGGTTGCGATGAGATCGCCCGGTTCGAGCGTCATGTAGTGCGAGGCGTAGGCGATGATGTCCGCCACGCTGTGGAGCATATTGCGCGTGCTGGAGTCCTGCACACATTCGCCATTCAGATGGCAGCGGATGAACAGCGATTGCGGATCCGGTACTTCGTCGCGGGTCGTGATCGATGGTCCCATCGGACAGAAGCCGTCCATGCTCTTGGCGAAGGTGGTTTGTGGCGGAGAAACGTTGAATTAGAATTCCCGCGCACTCAGGTCATTGAGGATGGTGTAGCCCGCTACATAGTCCAATGCTTGCTCCCTGGCCACGCGAGCGACGCGCGTGCCAATGACGACGGCCAGCTCAACTTCGAAATCGAGTTGTTGCACTGCTTTCGGTATAGAGGGGAGGCTATCCGGGCCGATGACACTGGAAGGCAGCTTGAAGATCAGCCGTGGCGCAGTCTGGACAGCATCGGCCATCTCTTCGAGGTGATCCGCATAATTGCGCCCGACCGCGATGATTTTTCCGGGACGGGGGATTGGTGCCAACAGGAGAACGGCATCGATTGGCAATGATGGGGCACTGGCCCACCGAGTCGCCAAAGCGGCCAGCGCTGCTGGTCCGGCACTTAGCAAGCGCAGCATCAGGCACGAACTGGATATGCCTCCGGCCCGATGTGGCGGCAGGGCTGAAACGTATTCAGTCACATCCGCCACGCCGTCGGGAGCCAGCACGCCCACTTTCGGCAAATCGTCCGCCGTGGCGTGCAACGGTAAAAAGCTGACGAGTTTCATAGGCGCCTTAGGGAATGTCGAACAGCGTGGCCATAACTTGGCATCGCTTGATCAAGCGGTGTTCATCCGCTGTGTAGTCCGGATAGGCTTGGTGAATCGTGCGCAGGTTGTCCCAGATCAGCACGTCGCCCGGCGTCCATTCGAAGGTGTAGACGAAGCGGTCCTGGACCTGATGCTCGAACAGGAAGGTGAGCAGCTTTTCGCTTTCCTGCTCGGACAGTTCGTTGATGCGAATGGTATAGCCAGGGTTGGCATACAGCACTTTGCGTTTTGTAATAGGGTGCGTCAGTACGATCGGATGAGAAACCGGCGGTTTGGCGGAGCGTTGCGCATCGGTCAGTGGCGGACGCGGGCTATTTTTCTCATTACGCATCATGTCGTAGAACTTGGCGTAATCATGCAAGCCGGTCAGGCCTTCGAGCTGCAACTTCATCGTCTCGGGCAGTTCGTCGTACGCGGCCTGCATGTCGCTGAACGTGGTGCCGCCCAAGGGGCGCCCATTGCGGTGAGGAATCCTGATGCCGTATAAGACATTGGCGAAAGCCACGGTACGGCTATAGGACATGTCGGTATGCCAACCCTGGCCAGCATCGGCAATACCGACGGGCTTCCCGTCAACCACCATATTGGAAAGAATCATGACTTCAGGGTGGCCGGGCTCCTGATAGGCGTTGGCGACGTTTATTTCCAGTTCACCGAAATGGCTGCTGAAGTGTTTCAAGTCAGCGGCTTCAAGTTGCTGGCCTGAGAAGTTCAGCAGACCGTATTTTCCCAGTAGCTGGATGATTTCGTCGCGCTGTTGGGTACTCAAAGGCTTGGATAGATCAAGGCCTTCTATTCTGGCGCCGAGGTGATGCGCAGAAGGGAAGATTTTCATGGACGACTTCCTCAATAATTAACGGAGAGAACGGGGAACTCAAACTCTGGAATGGCTTTCAGATCATCAATCAACCAGCCGTGTTCGGGCGTTCGCAGGAAGGTCATGTCGACCAGCAGCATGCGCACAGGGCCGTTGATCGGGAGCGGGGGCGCGCACCGTGTGCCGTCGTCGTAGCGGTAGCCGAGCATGTAGGCGAGGTAATGGATCTTTTCTGCTTCTTCATGCTCGATGAATCCATTGGTGACGATGTGCCGAATACGTTGTGTGCTGGAGCGCTGGTGCAGTGCTTCCCGGATGGCGTCGTGGCCGGACAGGGTCTTCCCCTGACGGAACCAGCGAGCGTTAGGCCGCATCATCGCAATCATTTTTCCGTACTCGAACTCGTCCAGGTAATAGAAGAATTGATTGCTCAGTTGAGTACAGACTTCAAGCTTGGATTGCTTCCCCATTCGAAATGCTCCTTGTTGATGGCTGTCATTTTGGGAGTAGTCGACAGGTGGATCAACGTGGGCTGAAGCAATTTAGTTTTTCGAAGTTGGAAATAATCGAGGGTAAATGCTGAGGGAAAAGTGAGGGGTACGCGTGCACTGTTCGCACGGTATTGGAAAGAAAGAGAAAAAAGAGGCGGAGGAGTGACGGGCGCGGAATACGCCCGTCGGAAGTGTGTGCGATCAGGCTTGCGAGGAATCCAGGTGATAGCGCGTCACGCGCTCCACTTCATTCTTTGAGCCAAGCATGACGCTGACACGCTGGTGCAGCGTGTCCGGCTGGATGTCGAGGATGCGCTGCTGGCCATTGGTTGACGCGCCGCCCGCTTGTTCAATCAACATGCTCATCGGGTTGGCTTCG
>JBAYOI010000166.1:0-6461 GCA_041678365.1 Pigmentiphaga sp.
AAAAAAGGACCCCTCGGTCAAGCCGCTTCGCGTTTGCCCGATCCCCCAGGGGGATGCTTTTTGTCTTGGGAGCGGCCCAGCGACAAAAAACTTCCTCTTTCTCATCCGGGTCTTTAAGATAAAAAAAGCAATGCTGCCCCGCGCAGCTGTATCCGCTTATCTTGGAGACCGGTGTGACCCTTTCTGCTTCTTCTCAACTTGCAATTCCCGCTTGGCAAGGCCCGTTGCGCGCCGCGATCAATTTTGGCAATCCTGTTCTGGCCCAGCGCTCTCCTGACGGCGAGCCGATGGGCGTGTCGGTTGCGCTGGCCAAGGCGCTGGCGCGCGAGCTGGGCGTGCCGCTTGACATGGTGTTCTATGAAGCGGCGGGCCATGTCACGGCCAGCGTGCACGAAGGGAAGTGGGATATTGCGTTTTGTGCGCTTGACCCGGTGCGCGCGCAGGAGTTGGATTTCACCGCCCCCTACGTGTTGATCGAAGGTACTTATCTGGTCTGGAAAGAGGCGCCGTTCCAAACGGTTCAGGACATTGACCAGGCCGATGTCGAGGTCTCCGTGGGCAAAGGCGCGGCCTATGATCTGTTCCTGACGCGGGAGCTGAAAAACGCGGAGCTGGTCCGGGTATCAACGTCCGCTGCGGCCGTGGAGGCTTTTCTTGATAAGCAAAGCACCGTGGCGGCGGGGGTCCGGCAGCCGCTGGAGCGGGTGGCGGCAGCGCGTCAGGACTTGCGCGTGCTCCCCGGCAGCTTTACCTCGATCCAGCAGGCCATGGCCAAGCCCAAGACCGGAAAATTGCCGATTGATTACCTGAAGGATTTTGTGGAAAGGCAAAAGAATAACGGCATGGTCCAGGCAGGCCTAGATGCTTCCGGGCAGGCCGCGGCCTCCGTTGCGCCGCTGGTTGCGGCGGGTGGGCGTTCAGTGCTGTAGCGGAGAAGGCCAGCGGGCAGCGCCCGCTCCCCCCGCGTCAAGAAGTGCCTGCGCTGCCTTTTAAGCGCGGTCTCTGCCCGAGAAAGGCGCATCAATGCTGGTTTTGAGGCATCAATACAAAGAGAAAGGCGAATCACTTCGCCTTTCTCTTTTTTTGCGCCACAAATTTTACTAATGGCTGTCATGACAAGAATTCGTTTGTCGGAAAGTAACCCTCTGGTCAGAATGGTCGCACTAAAAAAATGATTGTTATGCACCAACGGAGGGTGGCCATGTTGAAGAAAATGATGTGGACGGGTTTGGCTTTGGCGTTGAGCCAGAGTGCGGTGGCACAGAACAAGGACTATCCCCAGCGGCCCATCAGGATGGTGGTTCCGTTCGCGGCGGGCGGCGTGGTTGATGTGTCGGCCCGTTTGCTGGCGCAGAAGCTGACGGAGCGGCTGGGCTGGAACGTCATTGTGGAAAACAAGCCGGGCGGCAACGGTTTCATTGCGGTGAACTACGTCGCCAAGGCCCAGCCGGACGGCTACACCGTGCTGGTGGCGCACACCGGTGAGTTTTCCGTCAACCCGGCGCTGTTCAAGGATGTGCCGTATGACCTGCACCGCGATTTCAAGCCGGTCACCCTGGTCAGCGACACGCCGCTGCTGTTTGTTGCAAACAGCAAAACCCCGTACAAAACCTTCCAGGAAGTGATCGAGGCGGGCAAGAAAAATCCGGGCGGCCTGGAGTTTTCATCGCCGGGCACCGGTTCCTACAACCATCTGGCTGGAGAGTGGTTCTCGCTCGAAAGCGGCGCGAAGCTGATGCATATCCCCTACAAGGGCGGCGCGCCCGCCATGGCGGCGGTTGCCGGCGGTGAAGTGCCCTTTGCGGTGGTGGCCGTGCCAGCGGTGCTGCCGCATGTGGAAAGCGGGCGGGTCCGCGTGATTGGCCTGTTGACGGCCGAGGGCATGAAAGACCATCCGGACTGGGTGACGGCGCAGAGCGCGGGCGTCAAGAACATGGATGCCTCCAACTGGGTGGGCGTGTTTGCGCCAAAACAGACGCCGGATGACATCGTCAAGATCCTGAACGAGGAAATTGCCAAGACGCTGGCGGTGCCGGAGGTGGTGCAGCGTTTTGCGGAAAACGGCGCCACGGTGGGCGGTATCAGCCCCGAGGACTTCGGCAAGCGGATCGACAAGGATCTGGCCAATGTGAGAGACGTGATCAAGCGCGCCAATATCCAACCTTGATTACGATGCTGCACAAGCCCTGAGGTGGGCGAGTGCATGGCATCCGGACGGTTCCGGATGCCTCCATAAAACTGTCAACGAGAGTGAGTATGTCAACAATGAAGTCCAATCCCCTGGATTTGCGCGCCTGGATTCAGACCATGGAGGCCCAGGAACAATTGACCCAGGTGAACGGCGCCGATTGGGACCTTGAGATTGGCGCGATCAGCGAATTGAACGTCAAGAAGGACAACCCGGCGGCCTTGCTGTTCGACCAGGTGCCCGGCTATCCGGACGGTTTCCGCGTGTTGACCTGCACCACGTCCAATGCTCAGCGGCTGGCGTCGATCCTGCGTCTGGGCAGCGTGGACAGCCATCAGTCCTTGATTGAAAAACTGCGGGGTATGCCGAATCGCTGGAAAAGCCAGGCGGACCAGTTTCCGGTCATGGAAGTGGAGTCGGGCCCTTTGTTTGAAAACCGCCGCCAGGGCGATGACGTGGACGTGCTGGCCTTTCCGACGCCGCTCTGGCATGAGAAGGATGGCGGCCGCTACATCGGTACGGGTTGCATGGTGGTGACGAAGGATTTTGATTCGGACTGGATCAACGTCGGCACCTACCGCGTGATGATCCACGACAAGAACCATGTGGGCCTGGACATGATCCCCGGCAAGCATGGTGCCATCCAGTACGACAAGCACATGGAGGCGGGCAAGCCGTTTCCGGTGGCGATCGTGCTGGGCTGTGATCCGCTCGGCTACACGATTTCCGGCATTGAAGTGCCGTATGGCATGTGCGAATACAACTATATCGGCGCCATCCTCGGTGAATCCGTCGAGGTGGTGCGCGCGCCGTTGACGGGCTTGCCGGTTCCCGCCGCCGCCGAGATCGTGATCGAGGGCTGGGTCCATCCCGGCGACCTGAAAGAGGAAGGGCCTTTTGGCGAGTTTCACGGCTACTACCCCGGCAAGCAGGGGGTGTCGCCGGTGGTGACAGTCGAGGGCGTGTATTTCCGGAATCAACCGATCCTGCTGGGCAGCCCGCCCGCCAAGCCGCCCAATGATTACTCCTATTCCAAGGCGGTGATGCGTTCCGCCTTGCTGATGGACGCCTTGCAGGCCTCGGGCGTGCCGGACGTGCAGGCCGTCTGGGCCCATGAGATTGGCGGCGCCCGGATGTTCAACGTGGTGTCGATCAAGCAGCGCTATGCCGGGCATGCGCGTCAGGCCGGGCATTTGCTGGCGCAGTGCGGCGTGGGCGCCTATATGTCGCGCTATGCGGTCGTGGTGGACGAGGACATTGATCCGTCCAATCTGCAGGAAGTGATGTGGGCGGTGGCAACCCGCAGCGATCCGGAAAGGGACATCGACATCATCCGGCGCGGCATGGGCTCACGCAATGACCCGATGTACGTCACGTTCAATACGGACACCGCATTCAACTCGAAGGCGGTGATCGATGCCTGCCGCCCCTTTGACTACCTGGACAAGTTCCCCGACGTTGCCGAGGCCAGCAAGGCCTTGCAAGCCGCCACGCGCAAGAAATGGGGCCACATTCTGAACTGAGCGGTTCCGCGTGCCGGTCTGGACCGGCACGCTCCAACACAAAGAGAAAACTCATCATGGAGATAACAATGAAAATCAAGCTGGCAAGCGCGGCATTGACCGCATTGGTGGCGGCACCCGCTGTCCAGGCCCAGGCCTGGCCGACCCAACCGATCACGATGATAGTGCCGTTTGCGCCGGGCGGCGTGGCCGATACGGTGGCGCGCCCGGTGGCGGAAGCCATGTCGCGCTACCTGAAACAGACGGTCGTGGTGGAGAACAAGCCGGGATCGGGCGGGGGCGTGGGGATTGCACATGTTGGCCGCGCCGCGCCCAACGGCTACACGATCCTGATTTCGCTGCCGTCCATCTCCAGCATGCCGACCGCGGACCGCATCATTGGCCGCAAGCCGCTCTACCAGTTGGAGCAACTGGTGCCGGTGGCGCGCATCACCGCGGATCCGACGGTGCTGACGGTGCGTGCCGACAGCCCGTGGAAAACCGTCGAGGACCTGATCGAGAGCGCCCGCAAGACCCCGCTCAGCTATGGCTCCTCAGGCATTTACGGCACGTTGCACATGTATATGGAGTCGTTTGCAAACGCGGCGCAGCTGCAAACTCTGCACGTGCCGTATGGCGGCGCGGGGCCGGCGCTGATCGGCTTGCTCGGCCAGCAGGTCGATGCGCTGGCCGCCTCACCGGCCACAGTCAAGCAGCACGTGGATAAAGGCACCTTGCGCGTGCTGGCCCACTGGGGCAGCGAGCCGATCGATGCCTTCCCCACCCTGCCCAGCCTGAAGTCGAAGGGCTATGACCTTGAGTTCTACCAGTGGAGCGGCTTGTTCGCGCCGAAGGGCACGCCCGAGCCTGTCATGCAGAAGCTGCGTGAAGCCGCCAAGTTTGCGGCGCAAGACCCGCAAACCATCAAGACCATTGAGGGATCCGGCGTGCCGATCAAGTATCTGGACGCCCCCGAGTTTCAAACCTACTGGGATATGGATGCGAAGAACTTGAATGCCGCGGTTGAGCGGGTAGGCAAGGTTGATTGATCAGGCGGGCTCCGGTCTGCCCAAGGCCGGAGCCCGGCGCGCGTGAGTATTTTTCACGAAAGCAGGGTGATTAGATGTTGATGAAGCAAGTTAATTATTCGAATGCCGCGGATCAGGTCCGCATTGCCTATGCGCTGTATGGCAACAAGGCCTCCTCGAAGCGGTTCGTCCTGATCCATTCGCTGGCCATGGACCACACTTTCTGGGAACCCGTGATTGCGGCCTTGGGCAACGACGTCGCGGTGGCCGCGATCGACGCCCGGGGCCACGGCCAGTCCGGCAAGCCCGCGGGTCCTTATCGCGCGGAAGGTTTCGCCGACGATGTGCTGGCGGTGCTTGACGATCTGTCCTGGCCGACGGCGGTGATCGGCGGCGCATCGATGGGCGGCAGCGTCGCCCTGACCTTTGCTTATCGGCATCCAACACGAACCGTCGGCCTGGGCTTGTTCGACACGACGGCCTGGTATGGCGACAACGCGCCGCAGGACTGGGAGCAGCGCGGGCAGAAGGCCATGAAAGAAGGGCTGGCCAGCCTGATCCCCTTCCAGGAGACGCGCTGGTTCACGGATAGCTTCCGGGAACAGTCGCCCGAAGTGCTGGCCCATTGCAAAACGGTGTTCCTGGCCAATGACCTGAACGCCTATCTGGAAACCTGCCGCATGCTCGGCGCGCTCGATGCGCGTAAGGACATCGGCGGCATCACCGCGCCGACCCGGATCCTGGTGGGCGATGAGGATTACGCCACGCCGGTCTCAATGGCGCAGGCCTTGGCCGACGGTATTCCCGGTGCACGGATGGAGGTATTGCCGCAGGCACGCCATCTGTCGCCGCTCGAGTATCCAGAGACCGTGGCGGCGTGCCTGCTTGAGCTGGCCGATGCGAAACGCTGAAACAAGGGAGTGATGAGCAATGTCACCATTTGAAGTGCTCGTTCCCGCGACGCTGGATGAAGCCCTGCGTCTGATGAACGATGAATTATTGAACGCTCGGCCCGTCAGCGGCTGTACCGCGATTTCCCTGATGATGAAGGCGGGCGTGCTGAACGTCAGCCATTTGATCAGCCTGGAAGCCCTGGCGGATGAGCATGCCTCCATCTCCGTGCAGCCTGACGGCGCGGTGCTGATCGGCGCGCTGAGCACGATCGGTGACCTGGAGCGCCACCCCGGCTTGCAGCGCACCCAGCCGATGCTGGCCAAGACCTTCGAGACGCTGGCCAACACCCGGGTCCGCAATGTGGCGATGGTGGGCGGCTATCTGGCGCATGGTGATCCGCACATGGACCTGCCGCCGGTACTGAGCGCGCTTGGCGCAAGCGTGCTGGTGCAGAGCGTGGACGGCAGCCGTGAAATCAAGGTGGAGGACCTCTACGCGGGCTATTACGAAACCACCTTGCAGTCCAATGAGCTGATCACCGCCTTGGTGGTACCGCCGCAACCGGCCTATGCGGCCT
Organism: Pigmentiphaga sp.; assembly: GCA_041678365.1. Taxonomy (GTDB): domain Bacteria; phylum Pseudomonadota; class Gammaproteobacteria; order Burkholderiales; family Burkholderiaceae_B; genus Pigmentiphaga. Next base: position 6,190 of record JBAYOI010000166.1, read on the forward strand.
ATGTGAAAGTCACGGCGCGGGCCAAGCATGATTGGCCGACGCTAGGCGTGGCCGCGGCTTTCGGCGCGGCGGGGCAGACGCTGGACCGGGTTCGCCTGTTCATTGGCGCGGCCACCGACAAACCGTCTCCCCTGGTGAGGACCGCCGCCGCGCTGCAAGGAAAGGCGCTGGACAGCGGCAGCTTTTCAGACGTGGCGGATCTGGCGCTGGAAGAAGCGCCGATCCTGGGCGACAGCCATGGCAGCCGCGAGTACAAACAGGCGCTGTTGCGG
>JBAYOI010000167.1:0-6434 GCA_041678365.1 Pigmentiphaga sp.
AAGTCCTTGAACAGATCCGCCTGCAGGAATTGCATGAAAGCCGTGGTGTCCGCATTCAGGTAGTGCGAGCCGGTGGTGTGGAAGGCCGGATTGCACGAGGTGCTGACGTGCACCATGGCGGGCAGGTCGTATTCGACCATTTTTTCGTAGATGGGGTACCAGTGCTTGTCCGTCAGCGGCGGCGCGGTCCAGTGGCCGCCCGAGGGGTCCGGGTTCAGGTTCAGGCCGACGAAGCCGTACTCGTTGATGCACTTTTCCAGTTCGGGAATGCAGGTGGACGGATCCACGCCCGGCGATTGCGGCAGCATGGCCACGCCGGTGAAATGGTCGGGGAACAGCTGGCTCACACGGTAGACCAGCTCATTGCAGATGGCCGCCCAGGTGGACGAGGTGTTGAAATCGCCAATATGGTGGGCCATGAAGCTGGCGCGCGGCGAGAAAATGGTCAGGTCCGAGCCGCGCTGGCGCATCAGGCGCAGCTGGTTCTGTTCGATGGACTCGCGGAGCTCGTCGTCGCTGATCTTCAGATCGGAAACCTTGGGACCCAGCTCAGGGGTGTTCAGATTGGCAATTTGTTGTTTGCGCCACGCTTCAAGCGCCGCTGGGGCGGTCGTGTAGTGGCCATGACAATCGATGATCATGACTTCAAGCTCCTCAACATCTTGGTTGGTTAGACCCTAACTGTAGCTGCTTTGCCCGCCGAAAGGGGGTTGATTCCTTATAGCTACTATGCAATATCCGCATTACTGCCCATGGTGGATTGCGGTGAGCGGTACATGGCGGGGCCCTGGCTGCGCAATTGGACGTAGGCATGCTCCCGGAACAGAAACTCCGCCCGCTCGCCCTGGCCGTTGAGCAAGGCGTCAACAATCGCGTGGTGCTGCCGGTGCGCCGTCCACATCAGTTCATACGTGGTGTGCGCATCGTGGCCGTCGAAGGCCACCGCTTCGGGATCCGTGAACGGGACATGATTGCAGCGTTGGACCAGGCTGGCCAGCAGCGGCATCCGGGCGGCGTCGAGGATCAACTGATGGAAGCGGCCATTGACTTCGGCGTATTCCGCTTCCGCGCTGGCGGGCAACTGCGTGCGCTGTTGAAAGATCTGATCGCCTTGCCACAGGCAGGCGCGCAAGGCGTCAATCACATCTTCACCGAGCGCCTGCCGCGCCACTTGCCGGGCCGCCATGCCTTCCAGCGCGGCGCGCAGATGCAGGGCTTCTATGCACTCTTCGGCCGAGAAGGCATGAACGGCGTACCCTTTGGCGCCTGCCCGGACCAGCAGGCCCTCTTCCGCCAGCAGCGGCAGGGCCTGCCGGATGGGAGTGCGGGACACGCCGAGCCGCTGCCCGAGTTCGGCCTCGGCCACGCGCTCGCCGGGCGGCAGCTCGCCGCGCAAAATCATTTCTCGCAATTGAACCAGCGTGCGGGACGCGTGCATGCCTCTTCCTTGGTTGTTCGGGATCCCAACAGCCGCTAATTTATCGTATTTATTCGATATTGCCTATTTTCGGGATCCCTAGTAAGTTATTGCTATCAAATAACCCTGCATCTATTGTGAGGAAGACATGGCCAAAATCATCGGGGGAATCGGAACCTCCCATGTGCCGACCATTGGAGTGGCCTATGACAAGGGCAAGCAGAATGACCCGGCGTGGGCGCCGTTGTTCAAGGGCTATGAGCCGGTGGCGCAATGGCTGAAGGAAAAAGAGGCGGATGTGCTGGTCTTTTTCTATAACGACCACGCCACGACGTTTTTCTTCGATGTCTACCCGACCTTCGCCCTCGGTGTCGGCGCATCCTTCCCGATTGCCGATGAAGGCGCGGGCTTGCGCAACCTGCCGCCCATCCGTGGCAATCTGGACCTCCAGATCCACGTGGCGGAAAGCCTCGTCAACGACGAGTTCGACTTGACGGTCTTCCAGGAAAAGCCGATTGATCACGGCTGCGCGTCGCCGCTGCCGCTGTTGTGGCCGCATGAGCCGGATTGGCCCGGCACGGTGGTGCCGATCGCCATCAACGTCTTGCAGTTCCCGCTGCCCACCGGGCGCCGCTGCTATAAGCTGGGCCAGGCAGTCCGCCGTGCGATCGAATCCTATCCGGAAGACTTGCGCGTGGTGGTGGTGGGGACCGGCGGCCTGTCCCATCAGGTGCATGGCGAACGCACCGGCTTCAACAATACAGACTGGGACTACGAGTTCCTGAACCTGCTGGAACATGATCCGGAGGCGTTACTGGCGCTGCGCCATGCGGATTACATTGAACGCGGCGGCGCTGAAAGCGTTGAGCAGATCATGTGGCTGGCCATGCGCGGCGCGCTGGACGGCCCGATCGAGCGCACGCATTTGAATTACTACCTGGCCACTACCACGGCCATGACGGTGGCGCTCTTTGAGCCGCGGGAAGCCGTTGAAACCCACACCGCGAAGCAGGAGGCCAGCGCGTCATGAATCCACAATTGCAGGGTGCTGAGGCCATCGCCGGCACCTACCCCTTTGACCTGCGGGTCAGTAACCGGGCCCTGAGGCTGAATCGCTTCTTTTGGAATATGATCCAGGCCCCGTCTCGTGACGCCTTCCACCGCGACCCTGAGCAGGCCATGGCGCAGGCGGGGCTAAGCGAAGAAGAAAAAGCCCTGGTGCGCACCGAGGACTGGATCGGGCTGGTGCGTTATGGCGGCAATTTCTTCGTCATGGAAAAGTTTGCGCGCGTGGTCAAGAAAACCAATCTGGAAGTCTATGCCATGATGCGCGGCGAATCCTTTGAAGACTTCATGAAAACGCGCAAGGTGCCCGATGCCCGCTAATGACACCCTTGGCGTGACGCCGGTCGTGCTGTTGCCCGGCCTATTGTGCGATCAGGACGTTTGGCTGGATTTCATCGGCAGGCACGGTGCCGGGCGCCAGCACCTGGTCGCCGATTACGGACACGCGGACAGCTTGAGCGCGATGGCGCAAGGCGTGCTGGATCGCGCGCCGTGGCCGCGTTTTGCGGTCGCCGGGCACTCGATGGGCGGCCGTGTGGCCTTGGAAATGCTGCGCCTGGCGCCGCAACGGCTGGCCGGCCTGGCCTTGCTGGATACCGGCATCCATGCGCTGCGCCCGGGAGAGGCGGGCGAGAAGGAGAAAGCCGGACGCTATCAGCTCTTGCAGCTTGCGGAAACGCAGGGCATGCGGGCCATGGCCCGCGCTTGGGTCCAGGGCATGATTCATGCGCGCTTTCTGGGTACCGGGCTGGAGGATCAGGTGGTCCAGATGCTCGAGCGCAAGACGCCCGATATTTTCAAGGCGCAGATCCAGGCCTTGCTGGGCCGTCGGGATCCAACGGATCTGCTGGGCGGAATCCGCGTACCCACACTGGTGGCCTGCGGTGAGGAGGATCAATGGAGTCCGTGGGCGCAGCATCAACATATCGCGTCGCTGATACCCGGGGCCGTGCTGGAGGCTTATCCGGAGGCGGGGCATATGGCGCCAATGGAAACGCCGGAGAATGTCAGCGGCTCATTGGCGCGCTGGCTGGACAGGGTGGATCAGGCCGAAGCCTGATCATGCGCTGGCCCCGGCATGCGGGGCCAGCGCCAGACTTTGTCAGGCCTGGAAGTCCGGCTGCCTGTTCGGCGCGGCCTGCTGGAAAGCGTCCTGCTGCTGGCAGAATTCATAGACGCGCATTACGTTCTTGTAGGCGCTGAGATCGCAGTTCATGCGCTGTGCGTTGACCACTTGCGGCACCAGGCAGCAATCCGCCATGCTGGGCGTATCGCCAAAGCAATAACTGCCGAAGCCGTGGGCGCTGAGCAGCGCTTCGGTGGCGCTCAGGCCTTCCTTGACCCAGTGCGCATACCACGCGTTTTTCTGTTCATCGCTGACGCCCAGTTCCTTGACCAGATATTTCAGGATGCGCAGGTTGTTGACCGGGTGGATGTCCGTGGCAATCTGATAGGACAGTTCCAGCACGCGCGAACGGCTCGGGCCGTCTTGAGGGATCAGGCGGGGGATCGGATGCTTGCGGTCCAGATAATCAATGATGGCCAATGACTGGCCGAGGTTCATGTCCTCGTCCACCAGCAGCGGCACGTTGGCGTTGGGATTCTTGGCCACATAATCGTCAGTGCGGTGCTCAAGTGTGCGGATGTTGACGCCTTCATAGTCGAAAGGCAGCCCTTTCAACGCCAAGGCAATGCGGACACGATAAGAGGTCGAGCTATTGAAGAAGCTGTAGAGTTTCATGCTTTCCGAGTTCCCATAAAAATGCCAATCAGTGCGGGCCGTGCTTCCCGGCCATGCGTGTTGATATTGTAGCGTTTGAATGTTTGTTCGCTGGGATGGAAAGAAACCAGGCGCGCCAATAAAAAAAGCCTTGGAAAAATCCAAGGCTTTTTCGTATTCGGTGGTGGGTCGTGCGCGGCTCGAACGCGCGACCAACGGATTAAAAGTCCGGTGCTCTACCAACTGAGCTAACGACCCGAAGAACGTAATTATGAAGGGTTTGTTTTTTGCTGTCAAGAAAACTTCATACAGCAATTTGAAAAAAACTTACTTCATCAACTCCAAACGCTCTTTTGCCGTGGCGGCAGCAGGCGCGTCGGGGTATTCCCGAATTATACGTTCAAGAGTGGCTTTTGCGCCATTAAAATTTCGCAATTCTATTTGGCTGCCCGCCACAATCAACAAGGCATCGGCCGCCCGCGCGTTTTGCGGAAAGGCTTTGACCATGGCTTGCTGCTGCAAAATGGCGTTGCGATAGTCTTTCAGCGCGTAATGGCTGCTGCCCTGGTAGAACAGCACAACAGGCATGTAAGGACTGTTCGGGAAGGCTTTGGCAAAGGTTTGCAGGGCTTGCAGCGCCTGGTCATAGCTGCCGTTGCGGAACCGCTCGATGGCGGCGTCGAAGTCGCGCTTCTCATCCGGCGCAACGGTGACCTCTTCGCCGTCAATGGACGTGGTTTGCGGCTCAAAGCGTTTCAAGCGCGCGTCCACATCAAGAAAAATGTCGCGTTGGGCCTGTTTGGTATCGGCCACCTGCTTGGTCAGCACTTCAATTTGACCGCGCAGGCGGGCGACTTCCTGCTGAAGCTGATCAATTTGTTGAGACAGCTGCAGTTGCACGCGCTGACTCTGCATCAGGCGTTCAGAATGATTGTCCGACTGATCCCGCACTTCCTTTCTCAGTTCCAGAATGGCCTTGCGCGCCTCATCATCGGAGAACAAGGCGTGGGCGGGCGACGAGAGCAGGCCGAGGCCTACCAGGGAGCTGGCCAACAGGGAGCGGAGAACGAAAGTGCGGTGAGTCATGACAAGCTATCCTTAGCGGTAGGAAATATCAGCGCGGCGGTTTTCCGCCATGGCTGCTTCATCGCTGCCGGTGGCCTTCGGTTTTTCCTTGCCGAAGCTGACGGCTTCGATCTGGTTGTCCTGGACACCCAGCAACATCATCATACGACGCACGGCTTCAGAGCGGCGCTGACCCAAGGCCAGGTTGTATTCGCTGCTGCCGCGCTCGTCAGTGTGGCCTTCAATGGCAACGTTGCGGTTGCGATTGTTGTTCAGATAGCGGGCGTGCGCCTCAACCAGCGAACGATACTCTTCCTTGACCGAATAGCTGTCAAAGTCGAAATAGACGGAACGCCGAGCCAGAACGCCTTGCGGATCGTTGAGCGGATCGAGCTGCTGGCCGGTCGCATCGACGCGCGTGACGCCGTCGGTTTGCGCGCCAGCGCCAGCAGAGCGGTTTTCCACGGGGACTTGACTGCCTTCGTCAAGTTTGACTGGGCTGCTGCAAGCCGCGACAACTACGGCGAGGCTCGCTAACAAGAACGGCTTATAGACGCGAGTTGACATGATGAATTTCCTTGAAGAACAGAGGGACAAAGTAATCAATATTAACTGAGCTAAGACAGTATTCATCCTCTGCATCCACGGCGTGGTATCAAAATGAAATTGCCGTTTCTGACAGCACAGAGGATGAGGTGACGCTTAGTTCAGGAACGGGCCCCAAGTGGGTTCGCGCACTTCCCCGTTCAACACGGAAAGGGTTTGGGTGACACGGCCATCGCTTGAAACAGCCGCCAGAACCCGTTTGCCAGCTTGTGTGGTGGCATACAGAATCATCTTGCCGTTCGGCGCATAACTCGGGGATTCATCACGCGACCCGTTGGTCAGTAGCGTCTCATGTCCGGTGGCCAGATCAAGCGCGGCGATCTGAAAGCCCGAACGGCGGGTCACAAACAGCAAAGTCTTTCCATCGGGAGACACTTGCGGGGAAATGTTGTAGTTGCCATTGAAGGTCACGCGGCTGACCTGGCTGTTTTCCAGGTCCACGCGGTAAATCTGGGGGCTGCCGCCGCGATCCGACGTAAACAGGATGCTGCGTCCGTCGGGCGTGAACGTGGGTTCGGTATCAATGCCTGAGGATTGGATCAGACGGCGCAGACCGGACCC
>JBAYOI010000168.1:0-6430 GCA_041678365.1 Pigmentiphaga sp.
ATCAGGCTGGCCACCACACCCGCTTCCTCCTTGATCTGCCGGGCCCGTGCCGTGCCCTGCGCATGGGCGGCGCCGCCATAGGCCGCGCCGCGCACGCTATCGGTCACCCGCGGCACCAGCTTCAGGTTCAGTTCGCCCAGCAAGACGCCGCTCAAGCCCGTCAACATGATCAGCATGATGGCCAGTTGCGGCGAAGCATCGAAGAAATGCGTGCTCGACAAGGCAAACGGCGTGGAAATCGAACGCAAGGGAAGCGCTTTCATGATTTCGGCGTCAACGCCAAGCCAATAGCCCAGCAGCAGCGCGGAGACAATCGCAAACGCGCTACCCAATACAGCGCCGGTCAACAGCACCCAGCCATGTTTGCGGATCAGCGGAAGATGCTGAAAGATCGGCATCGCGAACGCCACCGTGGCCGGCCCGAGCATCCACAACAAAGGCTTAGTGGCCGCCACATAGCTTTCCACCGAAGTCTGAGACAGCCAAAGCAGCAGCAGGATGAACAAGGAGGTCAGGTAGATCGGATTCAGCCATCCGCGATGCCACTTCAGGAAAAAAGCGCGGTTGATTGCATACGCCACGGCGGTCAGCACAATCCAGAACAGCATGGTGAAGATCATGTCCGCGGCTCCCGCCCTCGGCTTTGCCGCTCGATCAACCAGCCGACCAGACGGCCATAGACCCACATTACCAGCAGGTTGCCAAGCAGCACGATCACCATGATCTTGAGGCCCTGCTCAAGCAATAACTCGCTATGCAGCGCAATCGCCACCGCCGGCGGAATGAAAAACAGCGTCATATCGCCCAAGAGAAAGCGCACCCCTCCGCTGACCCACTCCAGCCGCAAGCCCAGCAACAGCAACAGAAAAAACAAGCCGAGCGCAATAATGCTGCTCGGCGCATTCCAGCCCAGCGCGCGCACCAGGGCATCCACCAGCCACCACCACGCGCTGAACGCCGCCACTTGCAAGGCGGACTTCACAACAACATTCACCAGACCTCTCCTCAATCGCGACTCATTCTAGGAGGCTGGCGCAAACGGGGCAATCCGCATCGTAGAATGGCAACACTCTGCCTACTTCCCCAACAATGATGACCCCGCTTCGCATGGATCTTTTTTGCCGCATTATTGACAACTATGGCGATATTGGCGTCTGTTGGCGCCTGGCCCGGCAAATGCGCCAGGCGCTGGGCTGGGAAGTTCGGCTCTGGGTGGACGACCTGACCGTCTTCCAGCGGCTGGCGCCCAGTCTCGACCCCCGACTGCCAACACAAATGCTGCAAGGCGTCCAAGTCTGCGCCTTCACGCCGGACCGGGATTGGGCCTCGGTCGTGCCGCACGAACTGGTTATTGAAGCCTTTGCCTGTGAGCTGCCCGCTCCGTTCAAGCAAGCGCTGCTGGCGCGCACGCCGTCCGCCCTTTGGCTGAATCTGGAATACCTCAGCGCCGAGGCCTGGGTTGAAGGCTGCCACGGCCTGGCCTCCCGGCAAGGCGGCCACGTTGACAAGTTTTTCTTCTTTCCCGGGTTCACGGCCGCAACGGGCGGACTGCTGCGCGAACCCGGCGTGCTGGATACCCGTGACCACTTCCAATCCTCCCGGCGGAACGCCCGGCTATGGCTGGAAAAATACGGCATACAGGTGGCGGAGCAAGACCGGATCGTGAGCCTGTTCGGTTACCCGCAAGGCGATTACCGCAGCCTGCTGCAAGCGTTGGCCCATCCCTCGCGCACCGTCCACCTGCTTCAGACCGCGGGCCTCAACGTACCGCTGCCCATTGCTTCGGACACGCAGCGCCTTCACCGCCTGCCGTTTCTGAGCCAGGAGGAGTTTGACCGCCTGCTTTGGAGCGCCGACTTGAACCTGGTCCGCGGCGAAGACTCCTTTGTCCGGGCCCAGTGGGCGGGACGCCCGATGTTGTGGCATATTTACCCGCAAGCCGACAACGCGCATCTGGACAAGCTCCAAGCCTGGCTAAATCTGTCTTCGCAACCTCCACCCCGTCAGGCCATCCAGCTTGGCTGGAACGCAGCGCCCAGCGCGCCGGATTGGGCCGCCCAACTGCAACACGCCTGGACCGATGAACAGGCCTGGGCCCAGTGGCAGCACCACAGCCAGTCCTGGACGGCGCAGCTCTCCCTCCAGCGTGACCTGGCCACCGCTATCCACGATTTTTACTTGAAGCAACGCCCCCAACGCTAGATTTGTGCCAATGAATCCGAACAAGGTATAATTTATGGCTGTAAAAAGTCTCGTTGGTTGTCAAGGCGTTGTCAAATCGTCGCCAAAGCGTGCTGCGCCCTAGGCGGCAACATGGTGGCGGCAGGTGGCACGATGGCGGCAAGAGGCTCCTCACTGTCTTGACGCTTAACTTACGCTACTGGCCTGGCGGCGCTGCCGCCCAGCCGTTGCACGATGAGCGTCCTACCTTTTAGGTTGATTTCCAGCATGAAAACCGCACAGGAATTGCGCGTCGGCAATGTCATCATGGTCGGCAAGGACCCCTTGGTCGTTCTGAAGACCGAATACAACAAATCCGGCCGCAACGCCGCTGTTGTCAAGCTCAAACTCAAAAACCTGCTGTCCGCCTCCGGCACGGAATCCGTTTATAAGGCGGATGAAAAATTTGAAGTCCTCGTGCTTGAGCGCCGCGAGTGCACCTACTCGTACTTTGCGGACCCGATGTACGTCTTCATGGACGAAGAGTACAACCAGTACGAAATTGAAGCCGACAGCATGGGTGACGCCCTCAACTACCTTGAGGAAGGCATGCCCTTGGAAGCCGTTTTCTACGAAGGCCGCGCCATCTCGGTGGAACTCCCCACCATTCTGGTTCGTGAAATCACTTACACGGAACCCGCTGTTCGTGGCGACACCTCCGGCAAAGTCATGAAGCCCGCCAAGCTGAACACGGGTTATGAACTGCCTGTGCCGCTGTTTTGCGACATTGGCGACAAAATCGAGATCGATACCCGTACCGGCGAATACCGCAGCCGCGTCAAGTAAACCGCCTGCGCGGTACCAATCAAAAAACCCATGCCTTGTTTTCAGCATGGGTTTTTTGTTGCTGGGCCGTTCCCAAGATAAAAAATCGTCCCCATGGGGGATCGGGCAAGCGCAAAACGGCCCGGCCTGGACACTTTTTTGCGTGCTATTGCAGCTTCTCGTCATTGAGCCAATCAGGAATCGGCGCAACCTGAATGCCGTCTTCCGCCAGAGATCGCCTTTCCTCCTCATTGGCCGTGCCGCGGATGGCACGCTCCGGCGCGTCACCCAGATGGATTTTCCGGGCTTCGTCAACAAACCGGTCACCCACATTCTCCGATGCATTGATATAAGCGCGCAGTTGCCGGAAGGCCTCGGCCTGAAGCGCGGCGGGCTCAGCCTGCGCCGTTTGGGCGGATGGCTTCTGCTGCCTGGACGCCACACTTGCGCTTGAGCCAGACAGATTCAGGCGTGGCGACGACAGCTTCTTTTCAACTTGGCTGCTGCCGCACAGCGGACAGCTGATCATGCCCTTCTCTTGTTGAGCATGAAAATCATCGTGCGACGAAAACCAGGCTTCAAACACATGCTGAAGCTCGCACTGGAGGTCAAAAACTTTAAAGGCCATGACTCAACTATTTTGATACGCCCGGCGCCAATCCATCCGGAAGAACATTAACAAATAACAACGAGTGTTGACGAATCCATCAGAAAGCAACACGATGCTTGATAGCGATTCAAAGACGGGGGCATTTTGCTTCCTGTTCTTTGTTTCCAGCTTGGCCACCATCTCTTCGCTTATCTAACGCTGCAACAGGAGAAAAAATGGGAATCATCGGCACCATTCTCGTGGGCTTGATCGTTGGTTTAATTGCCCGCGCACTCAAGCCAGGATCCGACGCCATGGGTTGGATCATGACCATTGTATTGGGTATTGCAGGTTCTTTGCTCGCCAACTGGGCGGGTACGGCAATGGGTTGGTACCAGCCGGGTGAAGCAGCGGGCTGGATCGCGTCCATCATTGGCGCCATTATATTGCTGGCCATCTGGGGGATGGTCACACGCAAACGCTGATCACGCAGCGTAACGCAAAAAAGAGCGAACCGGCTTAACCCCGGTTCGCTCTTTTTCTTTACAGGCCTTCAGACACTGGACCGCAGCGCGTTCAGCGCTTGACCCGCTCCGTCTCCACCACCATGTCCAGCACATAGACATAGCGGGATTGGTCCGCCGCCACGGCTTTGCGGGTGAAACGCTTCAAGCGCAAGACCTGGCGCTGGCCCGGCACGAAAGTATGGCCTTCGATGCTGCCATAAAAATTCTCCCATTCGCCGGTTGACGTCTTGACGCCCGTCTCGTTGTATTGGATCTCGCGGATGCGCAAGCATGACGTGTTGCCCATCAGCGGATGGGTGCAGCTGGCTTTTTCAGGCGCAATCTCCCAGAACACGCGCTCAGCCGGACCGCCATACTGCGTTTCCGGCGTGGCCTGGCCTTTCAGGGTCCATTTTTCCCCTTCCTTGAACGTCAGTGTCAAGGTGGGGGCCTTTGAATCGGGCGCCACCGCCACCACGTAGTCCTGAACCGTTGGCAGATGCTTGGCCACAAACTGCTCCCATTGCATCAATGAGGGATCCGCGCACATCTTCATTGTGGAAATGAACTGCTCGACCTTCAATTGCGCGCCATCCACCTGGTAGGGCGCGCTCAAGTGATTGCACAGCTTGCTTGCCAGCACACGGCCGTCAGCAAACTCCAATTGCAGCGGATGACGGTGCGTTCCTGCCGTGGGCGCCGCCCTTTCCCACCGATATTGCGTCAATATATGCGGTTCCTGCGCCTCCTGCGCTTGCTCCTGCTGCGGCAGCACCGACGTGCATGCAGCAAGACCCAAGCCCAGCAGGCTTGCCCCGATGATCCGAATTGAAACCATGTTCTACCTCCTAACAGACACCTAGGATCATAGATTCCTATTTTCGTTCAAAGGTGACCAAACGTATCCGCGCCTGCTCCAAGAGCCGATAGTCTTTCTTTAGCCCGCCGAAATTCACAAGCGCCGCCATTTCTCAGTTTTCGAGCCGAGGTCTGACGACGCTTGCTGCGTCATACGGAGATTTCCTACTATGCGCTCCAGATCCACAGTAATAGTCCCACCGCAACGCCAAACCCCATCAGCCATGCCCATCTGCGGCTCAGCTCCAACGTTTGCGTTGACGCTTGCGCTGACGTACGGGTTTCAGATGCAAGCTTCGTAGACGGTTCGGTCGAAGCTTGCAAATGCTGCTCCAGCCGTTGGAAAAAAGTCTCGGCTAGCGATTTTGCCACGCCGTCGATGAGCCGCTGCCCCATCTGTGCCATTTTTCCACCCACTTTGGCCTGAATCGTATAGCTTATCTCGCTACCCGCTGCATGCTGCGCAAGCTCAACCCGGGCCGTGCCATTGCCAAATCCAACGGCTCCGCCCTGCCCCTCAAAACGCAAGGTGTAAGCTTCCGGTCGAACCCGGTCGAGTAAATGGACCCTTCCTTTGAAGGTGGCCGACAACGGTCCTACTCTCAGAGCCAGCACTGCTTCCAACTCATCGTCGCTGAGTAGCTCAAGCTTTTCGCAACCGGGGATACAAGCCGCCAAGACCTCGGGATCGTTGAGCGCCTCCCACGCTTGATCCCGACTGACCGGCAACAGGTATCGGCCTCGCATTTCCATTTTTTCTCCTCCTTTGCTCGATTCCATGTACGGCACCTCGGCGGTGCTCATTCAAACACGATGCCCGCTTCCTTGATGGTGGTTTCCCAGGTCTTGATCTGACTCTTGATCAATTGATCAAACTCCTTTGCCGAACTCGACGCCGCTTCCATGTTCACGCTCTTGATACGCTCGCGAACGTCTGGCTCGTTCAGCGCTTCGTTCAGCGCTTCACTCAATTGCTGGATCACCGGCTCCGGCGTTCCACCAGTGGTCAGAAAACCATACCAGGACTCTGCTTCAAACCCACTTATGCCGGACTCGATAAGCGTGGGAATATCCGGAAAGAAAACCGCACGCTGCTTGCCAGCGGTCCCAATGATACGAACCCTTCCTGTTTCCAGCGCGGGAACCACCGTCCCCGTATCGAACATGAAATCGATTTCGCCCGACATCAAGGCAAGCGTGGCAGGCTGTGCGCCTTTGTATTGCACGATCGTGAAGTCAGTGCCCGTGGCCTGCTTGAACATTTCCGCAACCAAATGGGACATATTTCCCACACCATGGGATCCGGCATTGAGTTTCCCGGGATGCCTCTTTACGTGATCGATGAACTCGGCAACCGTTTTCGCTTCAATGGTGGGCCCGACCGCCAATAGGTTCGACGCCCGGGCAATCAACGCCAATGGCGCAAAATCCTTGACGGTGTCGTAGGGCAAGCTTTTCATCACCGCCGGGTTGATCGAATGGGCCGTTACCG
>JBAYOI010000169.1:0-6429 GCA_041678365.1 Pigmentiphaga sp.
GGGCACGAACTGGGTGAAAGAATTGACGACGGCAATGATAGGCTTGTCGAAGTCGCCATCTTTCATGCCCGTCGCACGCCATAGCGCACGCGCGCCCGCCATATTGCGGCCGTGCGTGGAGGTGTGTGATCGATATTGCGGCATGGCTGTTCTCAAGAAAAAAGATTTTGCTAAACCGTAGAGTATAGAGCCGATTTACCGTCAACGCGTCAGGTTCACTGCTTGGAACAGGGGGATCAACGTATCGATCCGGCAAGAAGCAGAGCCGGAAAAGGACGGACATAGGCTGAGCGCCTACAATACCCATCGACTCGCTGGAAAGCGTCTGCGGCACCCACATGCCGCCCCGCCTTTTTACTGGAATACAACTGTTATGCAATTTGCCACCTGGAATGTGAACTCCCTCAAAGTCCGATTGCCGCAGGTCCTCGACTGGCTGGAAACCTACCCCGTCGATGCGCTGTGCCTGCAGGAACTGAAGCTGACCGATGACAACTTTCCATTGGCCGCCATCCAGGAGGCCGGTTATCAGGCCATTTATACCGGGCAGAAAACCTATAACGGGGTGGCCATCCTGTCCAAGCAAGGCCTGGACGACGTGGTCAAGAACATCCCGGGTTTTGATGATCCGCAGCAGCGGGTGATTGCCGGTACGCTGTCCACCGAGCAGGGGCCGTTGCGCATCATTTCCGCGTATTGCCCGAATGGCCAGTCGCTGGAGTCCGATAAGTATCCGTACAAACTCGCCTGGTTCGAGGGGCTGCGCATCTGGCTTCAGGAAGAGCTGCAACGCTACCCGAATCTGGCACTGCTCGGCGATTTCAACGTCGCGCCCGAAGACCGCGACGTGCATGACCCGGAGAAGTGGGAAGGCAATGTCCTGGTGTCACCGCCCGAGCGCCAGGCCTTGCAGAATCTGTTCGACTTGGGATTGCACGACGCCTTCCGCTTGTTCGAGCAGCCCGAACGCAGCTTCAGCTGGTGGGACTACCGGCAGTTGGGTTTCCGGCGCAACGCGGGCTTGCGGATCGATCACGTGTTGCTGAGCGACTCACTGAAAACACGCTGCACCGCCTGCGTGATCGACAAGGTCACGCGCGGCAATGAACAGCCTTCCGATCACGCGCCGGTCATTGCCACCCTGGCCTGATCGCGCGGGATGCGCCGCACTCACCGCTGCGCATCCAGGTCCAGATCCTGGATTTTCCGGGTGATGGTGTTGCGTCCAATGCCAAGCCGTTGCGCCGCCTCTATCCGGCGGCCTCGGGTGGCGCGCAAGGCGGCAAGAATCACCACGGTTTCAAATTCGCGCGTCAAACGCCCCATGATGTCAGGCTGCTGCTCAACCAGCAGCCGTTCAACCTCCGTCTCCAACCCCGCAAACCAGTGCGGCGCCTCCGCCACCGCGTCAAGCGGACCCGCTTGCTCCGCCCCGCCCGCTTCCCGCTCCACCGGACCCGGCAAGGCGGCGCCCGGCACCTTGCCCAGCAGCTCGGCCGGCAAATCAGCAACGTCAATCTTTTGCGCGGGCGACATCACGGTCAGCCAATGGCAAATGTTTTCCAGCTGCCGGACGTTGCCGGGAAAGGAAAAGCTTTGCAGCTGCCGCATGGCGGCGGGTGTCAGTTGCTTGGCCTCGACGCCCAGTTCCTGCGCACTGCGCGCCAGAAAATGATGCGTCAACAAAGGAATGTCTTCGGCACGCTCCCGCAAGGCGGGCAGGCGCAAACGGATCACATTGAGGCGATGGAACAGGTCTTCCCGAAACAGACCTTGCCGCACCCGCTCTTCCAACGGCTGGTGCGTGGCCGCAATGACGCGCACATTGGTATGGACCGGCTGGTGCCCGCCAACCCGATAGAAACTGCCGTCTGACAGCACCCGCAGCAGGCGGGTCTGGAGTTCGATCGGCATGTCGCCAATCTCATCCAGGAACAGCGTGCCGCCATTGGCCTGCTCGAACCGGCCTTGCCGGAGTTGCTGCGCGCCGGTGAAGGCGCCGCGCTCATGACCGAACAGCTCCGACTCCAGCAAATCCTTGGGAATGGCCGCCGTGTTGATCGCCACGAACGGTCCCTTGGCGCGCACGCTGTGGCGGTGCAAGGCACGTGCCACCAGTTCTTTGCCGCTGCCGGACTCGCCAGTAATCATCACGGTGACCTGGGACTGGGACAACCTGCCAATGGCCCGAAACACCTCCTGCATGGCAGGCGCCTGGCCAAGAATTTCCGGCGTGCCCAGCCTGACTTCCTGCGCCGCGCTGTCCACCCGCACGCTTTCATCGATGGCGCGCCGGATCAACGCCGTCACGGCATCCACATCGAAGGGCTTGGGCAGGTACTCAAACGCGCCGCCCTGGAAGGAAGACACCGCGCTTTCCAAGTCCGAGTAGGCCGTCATGATGATCACGGGCAAGGCGGGCCAACGCTGCTTGACCTGTTCCAGCAGCTCCAGGCCGCTGGCCCCGGACATGCGGATGTCCGTCAACAGAACTTGCGGCGTCTCCACCTCCATCGCGTCGAGTGCTTCCTGCGCCGAGGCAAAGCTCCGATACGGGAAACCTTCCCGGCCCAACGCTTTTTCAAGCACCCAACGAATCGATCGGTCATCATCGACTATCCAAACAGCTTTCATGTGTATTCCTTGCGGTGAAGCGCCCTCGCCGGAACACCGGCGCCGCCGCGACACGGTTTCAGGGTAAGGGCAGCAGGATTCTGAACACGGTGTGGCCGATCCGGCTGTCGCATTCGATCATGCCCTGATGCTGCTGCACGAAGGATTGCGCCAGGCTCAAACCCAGCCCGCTGCCCCCGTCTCGGCCTGACACCAGCGGATGAAAGATCCGGTCAAGAATCTCCGGCGCCACGCCGGGGCCGTTGTCATGAATCTGCAAATCCAGCACCAGGCGGTGACGCTGCCTGCCGATCGTGACCTGTCTTGCCACGCGTGTGCGCAAGCGAATGGTGGCGCCGCTGTCATGCGCAATCTGCCCGGCCAGCGCCTCGGCCGCATTGCGCACAATGTTCAAGACCGCCTGGATCAGCTGCGCCTTGTCCGCCATGAACTCCGGAATGGCCGCATCATAATCCTGGATGATGGTCAGCCCTTTCGGGTATTCCGCCAAGACCAGCGCCCGCACCCGTTCGCATACTTCGTGGATGTTCATTTCCTCGATCACGCGCGGCGAACGGTGCGGCGCCAGCAGCCGGTCCACCAGCACTTGCAGGCGATCCGCCTCCTGGATGATGACCTGCGTATATTCGCTCAGGCCCGGATTGTTCAGCTCAAGCTCCAGCAATTGCGCCGCGCCGCGCACGCCGCCCAACGGATTCTTGATCTCATGGGCCAGATTGCGCAACAGTTGCCGGTTGGCTTCGGCTTGTTCGATCAACTGCTGTTCGCGCTCGATGCGCAGTTGCTGATCCACCTCGATCAACTCGACCAGCAAGGGCCAGCGCTGGCCAAACAATGCCACCACGGTGGCCTGCACCTTCAATGGCTCTCTGCCGAGACGTTCGAGCTGGACGATCAGGCGCTTATGCGCAAACTCCTTCTGCAAAGCCTGCTGCAAGGATTGATCCAACGCTGACGGCACGGAAAAGAACGGCAGGAAGTCCTGCTGCTCCAGCTGACGGGCAGACAAATCAAGCAGCGCCTCCGCCTGTGCGTTGGCAAACACGATGCGCGCCTGCGCATCCAGCAAAACCACGGCGCTGGCCAGCAGTTCGAAGGCATGCAGTTCATTCAGCTCGAGCGCACGGTGGCGGTCGTCAGTGAAGCACCCCACCCTATCGGCCGGGGCGTCTCCGCCGCCATATGGGGGCGCCTCCGGCACCGCACCGGTCTTGCCCTCGCCCTGAAGGGCGAGGCTTGCGCTTTGGCTCGTCGTCATCGCACCTCAACCTTTGACAAAAAACGGGGCGCCTTCCGCTGCGCCCCGTCTGGTTTCTACACGAACGCAGCTGTCTTACGAAGCGTAGTACATGTCGAATTCGACCGGATGCGGGCTCTGACGGAAACGCGTGACCTCTTCCATCTTCAGCGCGATGAAGCCATCGATCATCGAATTGGAGAACACGCCGCCGCGGGTCAGGAACTCGCGGTCTTTGTCCAAGGCTTCCAGCGCCTGATCCAGCGACGAACAAACGGTCGGGATCTTCGCGTCTTCTTCGGGCGGCAGATCGTACAGGTTCTTGTCGGCGGGATCGCCCGGGTGGATCTTGTTCTGCACGCCGTCCAGGCCCGCCATCATCAAGGCCGAGAAAGCCAGGTAGGGGTTGGCCATTGGATCCGGGAAGCGCGTCTCGATGCGGCGGCCTTTCGGGTTGGCCACGTACGGGATGCGGATAGAAGCCGACCGATTGCGGGCCGAATAGGCCAGTTTGACCGGCGCCTCAAAGCCCGGAACCAGACGCTTGTACGAGTTGGTGCTCGGGTTCGTGATGGCGTTCAACGCGCGCGCATGCTTGATGATGCCGCCGATGTAATACAGCGCGAACTCGGACAGGCCGGCATAACCGTTGCCCGAGAACAGGTTCTGGCCATCTTTCCAGATGGACTGGTGGACGTGCATGCCAGAGCCGTTGTCGCCGGCGATCGGCTTCGGCATGAACGTGGCGGTTTTGCCATAGGCGGCGGCCACATTCCAGATCGTGTATTTCATGATCTGGTTCCAGTCGGCGCGCTTGACCAGCGTGGAGAACTGCGTGCCGATTTCAAGCTGGCCGGCGCCCGCCACTTCGTGGTGATGCACTTCGACCGGAATGCCCTGCTGCTCCAGCAGCAGACACATTTCCGAACGCATGTCCTGGAAGGAGTCCACCGGCGGCACCGGGAAATAGCCGCCCTTGACTGCCGGACGGTGGCCGTGGTTGCCACCCTCATAGTCAAGGCCGGTTGACCACGAGGCTTCTTCCGATTGGATTTTGACGAAACTGCCCGACATGTCCACATTCCAGGTGATGCCGTCGAACACGAAAAACTCGGGCTCCGGGCCAAAATAAGCGGTGTCGCCCAGGCCGGAGGACTTCAGATAGGCTTCGGCGCGCTTGGCCAGCGAACGCGGATCGCGGTCATAGCCTTTCAGATCCGACGGCTCGACCACGTCGCAGGTCAGGATCAGCGTGTTTTCTTCGCGGAAAGGATCGAGCCGGGCCGAGTCGGCATCCGGGATAAGCAGCATGTCAGAGGCTTCAATCCCCTTCCAGCCCGCCACCGAGGAGCCGTCAAAAGCATGGCCCGTCTCGAAGGACTCTTCGTCCAGACGATGGGCAGGCACCGAAACATGCTGTTCTTTACCGCGAAAGTCAGTGAAACGATAGTCGACGAACTTAATTTCGTTATCAGCAATTAGTCTGAGTACATCTTTCGGCGTAGCCATGAGGACTCCTGGTCTTCTCTAAAAGGCGCTGCAAGGGTCGCGCAGCAAAAATAAGAATGGGTGCGAATCAACGCCAGCACGAGTGGCATTCATTAATAAGCAGGAAGCGTGCCAGTTTTAACGGGCCGTTTTTTTCCGCCAGACAGGCGGTAAAGCCGTGGATTTTCCCATATCCGGCCCGCTTCAACGACGAAAACGCACCACAATGAAACGATTTCTTTACAGCATAACGCACCAAAATAGTGCTTTGCACGGGATCGCACCAAGCAAGTGCCTGGTTGTTGCGCAAGTCCTGAAACACGCGGTTCAACGCAAAAACAAGGTCAACAGATCATTCAGATAGAGCCAACCTTTGGGCGTGGCTTTCAGAACGGCGGGGTCGTCATCAAGCAAGCCTTGGCCAATGGCCTGTTCCAGCGCGGGCGCGATCTGCGCCAGGCTCAAGCCGGTGTGATCCTGGAAACGATGGCTCGGCACCCCGCCCTGCAAACGCAAGGCATTGAGCATGAACTCGAACGGCAAGTCTTCGGCGGCCACCTCACTGGACTCGGTCAACTGGGCGTCAGGCATGCCGCCCTGCAAGGCTTCCATCCAGGAACGCGGATTCTTCAGGCGCGCCTGACGCAGAATGCGGTCATGGAAAGAAAGCTTGCCATGCGCGCCGGGTCCGATCCCGAGGTAGTCGCCAAACTCCCAATAATTGAGGTTGTGCCGGCACTGTCCACGCGGCTTGGCATAGGCGGATACCTCATAGTGTTCGTAGCCGGCTTGCGTCAGCGCCGCTTCAATCCAGGCCTGCATGTCCGCGGCCAAGTCCTCGTGCGGCACCGGGGGCGGATACTTGGCAAATACCGTGTTCGGCTCCAGGGTCAGGTGATAGAGCGACAGATGCTCAGTACCATGCGACAGCGCCAGCGACACCTCCTGCTGGCACTGCGCAAGCGTCTGCTCGGGCAAGGCGAACATCAAATCCAGATTGACCCGCTCGACCGCCCGCTGGGCGATGTCGATGGCGTGCCGGGCCTGGTCCGCACTATGAATGCGCCCCA
>JBAYOI010000170.1:0-6419 GCA_041678365.1 Pigmentiphaga sp.
CTTCGGCCTGGTCATGGCCACCGGCATTGTGTCCTTGGCGGCGGACATGATGAGCCATCCGGTCCTGTCCCGGGCGCTGCTGGCCTTGAATACCGTGCAATACGGGGTGCTGTGGCTGGCCTACCTGCTGCGCGCCTGGCGCTTTCCGCGTCATGTGCTGAATGATTTGATCGACCATGCCAAAGGCCCCGGCTATTTCACGGTAGTGGCCGCCACCGGCGTGCTGGCCAGCCAATTCATTCTGCTGCGGGAGGATACGCACACCGGATTCATCCTGTGGTGCCTTGCCACCGCCCTGTGGCTCGCGCTGACCTACGCGATCTTCACCGCGTTTACCGTCAAGGCCAAGAAACCGCCGCTGGCGCGCAGCATCAGCGGCGCCTGGCTGCTGTCCGTGGTGTCAACGCAAGCCGTCGCGGTCGTCAGCGCCCTGTTGGCCGCCCGGCTCGGCACCGCGTATCAGCCCGCCCTGAACCTGCTGGCGCTGTCGATGTGGCTATGGAGCGGCATGCTGTACATCTGGGTGATGGCGCTGATCTTCTATCGCTACTGCTTTTACCCGCTCTCCCCCGCCGATCTCTCCCCGCCTTACTGGATCAATATGGGCGCCATGGCGATTTCCACCTTGGCGGGCTCCTTATTGATTCTGAACGCGCCGCAGTCGCCTTATCTGGTGTCCCTGCTCCCTTTCCTGAAAGGCTTCACGCTCCTTTACTGGGCGGCAGGCACCTGGTGGATCCCGATGCTGCTGTGCCTGGGCGTCTGGCGCTACGGCATCCAACGCTTTCCGCTGCGTTACGACCCACTGTACTGGGGCGCGGTCTTCCCGCTGGGCATGTATGCGGCCTGCACCTGGGAAATGAATCAGGCCATGGGGTTTGATTTCCTGGCCTTCCTGCCTCAGGTGTTCCTGTATGCCGCGCTGTTCGGCTGGACCGTCACGTTTGCGGCCATGCTGTTTCGGCTTGGGCGCTTGATCCGGGGATAACTGGAGCAGAGCTCCCCGCTCACGCTTGCCTCAGGCTGCCTAGGGCCGCAAGCAGGGAGGGGGTCGAATTCCGTAAAGGCTTCAGTTTTGGAATGATCAACGTCCCGAATTCGGCGCAGCCATCATGCCTTCCACAGCTGTTGAAACTGCGTTGCCACCACCTCGTCATAGCCGGGATGGCCCGACAGGATCTTGATGTCACGGGCAAACTGATTCATCCCCTCCACAGCGGCCTCGGGAATGTCTGCGCTGTAGTAGGGAAGGTCGCGCTTGATTAGCTCGACGATCAAACCGGCCTCCTCAGCGGGGAACAGTTTTTTGCCGACCTGGGCGGCCAGTTCGGGATCCGCTTTCAAAGCCGCCTGCGTCTTGACGATGGCACGGACCACGGCAGCGGCGGTCTCGGGATCTTGCTCGATCAAGCGGTCGGTGGTTGCCACCGCGGCAAACGTGTAATGGAAGCCCGGGGCCGGGCCATCGCCGCGCCGGATATCCAGTGCCACCGCGCCAACGCCGGACCGGACCGCGACTTCGGTTCCCATGCCGTTGGCCCAGAAACCGTCGATCTTTCCTTGTTCAAGCGCCTTGGCTGCGGTCACGCCGAAGCTGACCCCCGCGCCTTCCACCCCCGGCACCGGGGCAATCTGCACCTGGTCGCGCTCGAGGTCAATACCGTCTTCACGCAGCAGGCGGCGCAAGCCCACGTCGACCCAGGGCGCCGCCCCAATACGCTTGCCTTTGACGACGCTCAGGTCATTTTTTTTCAACACCAGATCGGCACGCATGACGAGAAACCAATACATGCCCTGGGCTTGCGCGCACAACAGCTTGACCCCTTTCCATTCCGGAAAGGCCGCCAGCGCGGAGTGCGCGGACCCGCCCACCAGATCCACCCGCCCCTCCTTCAAGGCGTGATAGCACTTATCCACCGGAAAGATCAGCTCCAACTCCGCATCCAGGCCTTCCTCACGGAAAAAGCCGAGTTCAACGGCCGCCTCAACAGGAAAATAAGAGTTTGAAATCAGGTCCGGTACGGCAACGCGTAGTTTTTTCATTGATCCACCTCTTGCTTGTTGCTTTCGTCGTAATAATGAATTTCCAGCAGCAGGCAGCCGCCCTGCGACTTAAACGGCCCATGCCAGACGCCAGGCGCGCGCACTGCATAGGTATAACCCGAGAATGGCGTCCCGCCGTTGCCCTACAGTAGAAACCGGGTGGCAAACGCAAAGGGCGGGCAAGTTTCCTTGCTTATTCAACTTCGTTTTGCCGTTCGCCTTGAATACCCCTCGACAACCCGTATTTACCGACAAAAACAGCCATTGTTGATTGTTCGAGTGGTGCTTATCCACTACCCTGGGATAGGAATCTTGTCGTCAGTAATGTAACCGAGGAGCCTATATGTTCGAAACCTTACCCCAGCTCACCCCTTTGGAGATCCAACTCAAGCTCTGGGTGCCCAAGATCTTGGTCGCGATCGCCATTCTGATCGCCACGTATTTGATCGCAAAAGGCGTCCAATGGGCATTGAAAAAAGCAATCAATTCCCTTCCGGTGCTTTCCCGCTCCGGGACCTCCTCTGGAGAAGCCCTCGCCTCGTCGGTCTCCACCCTGGCCTATTGGCTGGTGTGGCTGGTCGGCCTGCTGATCGCGATGCAGCCGCTGGGGCTGGCGCAGGCCATGGGTCCGATCAACGCGCTCACCAATGAAGTGTTGATCTATCTGCCGCGTGTGGCCGCGGCCGGCCTGATCTTCATCGTCGGCTTCATCTTTGCAAAGATTGCCCGGAACGTCGTTGAAGCCGCGCTGTCGGTCGTCAATCTCGACCGCCTGGCCGCTCGCGTCGGCCTGTGCAAGCCAGCCGCCCCCGTTGACCGCGCAGAAGAAAAAACGGCCTGCCTGTCTCTGGTCAAGGCCGTCGGCGCCATCGTCTTCACCCTGGTCATCATTCCCGTCGCCATTGCCGCACTGGAAGCCCTCGGGATTTCGTCGCTGGTCAGCCCCATCGTTGCCGTGCTGCATACGGTGCTGGATGCCGTGCCGCGTGTCTTGGCGGCGGCCCTCCTGCTGGCCATTGCCTACATTATCGCGCAATGGGTCCGGAGCCTGGTCGGCAACACGCTGGAGTCCCTCGGCTTCAACCGCGCCGTGGGCAGCATCGCTCCCCATACCGGCACCCAACCCTCGCAAATCGCCGCGACCATCGCACTCGTTGCCATCATGCTTTTTGCCGCCATCGAGGCAGCCAGCCTGCTGAGCTTCGGCCTGGTTGCCGGCATGCTGACCGAAGTCACGAAACTGGGGGGGCAAGTCGTCTTCGGCAGCGTGATCATCGCGGTCGGCGTCATCCTGGGACGCGTCCTGGCAAACCTCGTCGGTGATGCCATCGGCGAAAGCGGCCTGCCCTCGATTCTGAAGTATGCGGTCATTGCCCTCTCGGTCGCGATCGGCCTGCGCTTCATGGGCCTCGCCAACGAAATCGTCAACCTCGCGTTTGGCCTCATCCTCGGTTCGGCTGCGGTGGCGTGCGCCCTGGCCTTCGGCCTGGGCGGCCGGGAAACGGCTCACCAGTTGCTGCAACGCTGGTTGCGCCGTGAGCCGACTGCGGCCAGGACGGACAAAACCTTGCCAAAAGACGGCGGCAATAACTAAGCAAGAAAGTTGACGTTGTTGTGAACCTGTCTGCCGGGGCCGCCTCACATCGAAGCGGCCCCGATTTGTTGATGCAATATGGCCACAAACCGTTACCGGCTTCGTCCATGCATCGCGATATAACAAGGACGTGATGTGACCACAACATGTGCCATGGATCCAGGAGGCCGTCATCCGAGACATTGTGCAGCTTCGCCCCGAAGGTTTGTATTGCCCCGCGGGCCGGTTCTACATTGACCCGTGGCGGCCCGTCTCCACCGCCGTGATCACACACGGCCACGGTGATCACGCCCGCACGGGAATGGGGCGTTACCATACCAGCGCCGAAGGACTGCCCATCCTCCAATGGCGGCTGGGCGAACAGGACTACCGCAGGCATGAATACGGCGAGGCCTTCACGCTGGGCAAAGCGCGTGTATCGCTGCACCCCGCCGGTCATGTCCTCGGCTCGGCGCAAGTCCGCATCGAGGCCGAAGGCCAGGTCTGGGTGGTGTCCGGAGACTACAAGCGTCAACCCGATCCCACCTGCAGCCCTTTCGAAGCCGTCCCGTGCGATACCTTCATCACCGAGGCAACCTTCGGTCTGCCGATCTACCGCTGGCCAGCGGCTTCCGATGTTGCGCGCGACATCGTCAGTTGGCGCGACCACTGCGCCGCGCGCGGCGAAGCGGCCATCCTTTATTGCTATGCGCTGGGCAAGGCGCAACGCCTGCTGGCGGAGCTGGCGCCATTCCTTGACCGACCCGTCTATCTGCACGGCGCCATTGCCGTCGGTGTTGACGTCTATCGGCAAGCCGGTATTGCCTTGGCGGAAACGCGCCGGGTTCTCGACGCCGAGAGCGCCGATTTCGCCGGGGAGCTGGTGCTGGCCCCGCCCTCGGCGGCAGGAAGTCCGTGGCTGCGGCGCTTCCGCAAAGCGCAACAGGGCTTTGCCTCGGGGTGGATGCGTTTGCGCGGCAACCGGCGGCGCCGCAATATGGACCGAGGCTTCATCCTCTCCGACCACGCGGACTGGCCCGATCTGCTGCGCACCATCCGTGAAACCGGCGCATCGCGCGTCATCGCCACGCACGGCGACACCTACGCACTGGTGCGTATTCTGAATGAAACGGGCGTGGCCGCCGAAACGCTGGCCACGCAATTCGGCGACGAAGCGTGAGACGGAGGCGCATCCCGCATGAAGCGATTCGCAGCGCTGTACCAGGAGCTGGACCGCTCCACCGCCACGCTGGACAAGCGAGCGGCCCTGGTGGCCTACTTTCGCGATGCGGCGCCGCGTGACGCCGCCTGGGCGCTCTTTCTGCTGGCCGGTGGCAAACTCAGCGGCGCACGCCGCAGAATCGCGGCGCTAGGGGAACTGCGAGCATGGGCGGCGGAAGCATCGCATACGCCGCCCTGGCTGGTCGACGCCAGTTATGACCAGGTTGGAGACTTGGCCGAGACGCTTGCGCTGCTGCTCCCGGACCCGTCGCAACCGTCGCCTGAACGGGGCTTGGCGGACTGGATCGAAGACGTGCTGAGTCCCGTCGCCAACCGCGACGAGGCCGAGCGCCGTGCCGTCATCGTGGCGGCCTGGCTCGGCCTTCCCTTCGAGGAACGGCTGGTCTTCAACAAACTGCTGACAGGCGCCTTGCGCGTGGGCGTGTCGCAACGGCTGGTGCAACAGGCGCTGGCGGAGATGTCGGGCGTGCCGATTGCACGGATCGCACAACGCATGCTGGGCAGTTGGACACCCAGCGCCGCATTCCTGCTCTCCTTGCTCAGCACAGAAACCTTGCCGAGCGATCGCCAGCAGCCTTACCCCTTTTTCCTGGCTTCGCCGATCGAAGGCGATCCCGCGGCGCTCGGGTCCATTGAGGACTGGATGATCGAATGGAAATGGGACGGCATCCGCGCGCAGCTGATCCGGCGCCTCGGCGAAGTGGCGCTGTGGTCGCGCGGCGAAGAGCGGCTGGACGGCCGGTTCCCCGAAGTGGAAACCGCCGCGTCGGCGCTGGACCGCGATTGCGTGCTGGATGGGGAACTGCTGGCCTGGCAAGCTGAAAACCGCCAGCCGATGCCGTTCTCGGCCCTGCAAACCCGCATCCAGCGGCTCAAGCCCGGGCCTAAATGGCTGGCCGAAGCCCCGGTACAGATGCTGGCCTACGACCTGCTGGAACTGGACGGCGAGGATCTGCGCACCCTGCCGCAGCAGGAAAGGCGGCGGCGTCTTGAAGCGCTGTTGCATGCCCCTCCCGATCCCCGGCTGCGTCTGTCGCCGCTGGTGCATGCGTCCAGCTGGGACGAAGCCGCGGACTTGCGCGGCGTCTCACGCGAACGCGGCGTGGAAGGTTTCATGCTCAAGCGCGCCAGCGCGCCCTACCAAAGCGGCCGACGGCGCGGCGATTGGTGGAAGTGGAAGATCGATCCGCTGACCATTGATGCGGTCCTGATCTATGCACAAGCCGGTCACGGCCGCCGGAGCACACTCTACACCGACTACACCTTCGGCCTGTGGGAGGGCGACAGCCTGGTGCCGATCGCCAAGGCTTACTCCGGGCTGACCGACAAGGAAATCCTGGCGCTGGACCGGTGGCTGCGCGCCCACACGCTCGAACGTTTCGGTCCCGTGCGGTCAGTCGAGCCGGTCCAGGTCTTCGAGTTGGGCTTCGAAGGCGTCAATATTTCCAAACGGCACAAGTCCGGCGTGGCGCTGCGCTTTCCACGCATCCTGCGCTGGCGGCAGGACAAACCGGCCGCCGAGGCGGACCGGCTCGACACGCTCAAGGCGCTGGCGCGATGA
>JBAYOI010000171.1:0-6416 GCA_041678365.1 Pigmentiphaga sp.
AGGGATCAAGTCTGATCTGCCTGGAGAGATCATCGCCAACATCACGGAGCCCGTCTATGACAGCGCGACAGGGCAGCATGTGCTCATCCCGCAGGGCTCACGCCTGATGGGGCGCTACAACAGCCAGGTGGCCTACGGGCAGAGCCGAGTCCAGGCCGTATGGGATCGCATCGTGTTGCCGGATACCTCATCGGTGATGCTCGACAGCCTGGCAGCCGCAGATCCTGCAGGATTCGCCGGTCTGGAGGACGATGTGGACTGGCACTGGGATCGGATCCTGGCGGGCGCGGCGCTGACCACGTTGCTTGGCGTGACGGCGGAGCTGGCAGCACCGGATCTGTCAGGCGGCGAAGGAAGAGTGGTCGTGGCGACCAGGGACGGCCTGCACGACAGCATTAATCAGGTCGGCCAGGAAATGACCCGGCGCAACATGAATATCCAGCCCACATTGACCGAGAGGCCTGGTCTGCCTGTTCGCATCATCGTCAATCGGGATTTGGTGCTGCGGCCGTATCAGCCGCTTTTCTTTAATAGAGGAATGTCGCGATGACTACTACGCGCAAATTGCGTCTTGGGCCGTTGCCCAAGAATGAAAGCGTCAAACTGACGTTTGTCTGCCCAGCCAGCTTGAAGGCTGACCTTGATCGCTATGCGGCACTGTACGCGCAGACTTACGGAGAGACAGTCGAAGCCGTGACGCTGATTCCACACATGCTGGAAGCGTTTATGGTGGGGGATCGAGGGTTTAGAAAGAAATAGGTTACGTACCGTTTTCTCTATTGCCACGTTTTTTGATAACTAGGGCTGTCCGAAAGTGGCGGTTGGGATGGACGTCCAATTTGGATCGTTACCGGAATCGGAAAATCTACGCCAACCATGGCGACTTCCCCTTGCTTGAGGTTGGGTAGAAAGGCTGCTGATGATCGGTCAATTTCACCACAAGCTCTTTCAACCACCTCTCGATCACGATCATTCGTGAGTCGATGTACCAGTAGTGTCCCCATTTGACTTAGCACTCCCTCGGTAATATCACGAGTGCGTGGAGTAGCAAGGCAAATACTCCAGCCATATTTTCTACTTTCTTTAGCAATCAGCTCGAATGCATCTAGGGTATGCAGATCATCTTCAGTACCAAGGGTCTTTCCGAGAAAATTGTGTGCCTCATCGAGCATAATGATCAATGGTTTTTCTCGAAATGTTCCATTCCTGGCATGCTGAAGAAGGAGACGGCCGATCGTATTGGCGATTACCTCGCGAGCATTGAATTCATAGCCAATGGAGCTCAAGCAAATTCTTAATACCTTTTTTTCATTTTCCAGAAAATCATCAAATTGTTTGACGATATTTGGAAGTCCAGCAGTCGGGCTGAACACACAGCTGAGCGAGTGAGACTCCATAACGCTGAGAATTCGCGTCATGAGTGATGAGCAATAAGAAAGTTCAGGGCTAGCTGATCCCCATCTATCCAACCTTTCAGCCCCTCCATCTGGGTAACAACATTCCTGGACGATCTGGCGCACTAGATACTTAGGGTCAAATGGTTGACTAGGCTTGCCTACCAAGCTCGCATTATTGACACGGCCCATTGCCTCTCGGTAAGTTTTCTTTGACTGATTGACTTTTGGGATCGTTCCGTGAGGGAATAAATCTGGGGCAAGTGCCACCAGCCTTAAGCTTTTTATTGCTTCCCTAAGCTTTGGTCCCTGGGTTTTGCCGGACGGCTGGAATAGAGAGATGAAGTCAGACTCAGTAAAACTTGTGGGTGGGATAGATATTTCAATTGATGTCGCGTGTCGATGCACAGGATCACCGAGATGGCAGTGAACGACATCGTCTCCATCTAAAGAGCGATACTCTCCTGTTGCGTCGATCAGCACCATTTTGGAAGAGAATTTTCGGCACTCCTGAATCAGCTTAGCTGTTGTCCAGCTTTTTCCGCCACCCGTTGACCCTAGAATCGCACAATGACGCCCAAAAATTTTTTCTGGTGTTACTGAGATTGCGAAACCTGAGTCACCAGCTACATGGCCTAAGTCAAGCGAAACAGGTGGTATTTCGCCATCCACACCAGATGATATCAGTAGCGGAATTTGGGAAATAAGCGCGCCAGGCGCTGAGTAAATCCTATCTCCAAGGCGAGGATAGGCGCTGATACCTGCAGTAATTTTCAGTGTGTGCGGATTTATAGAGCCAAGTGGCCGTATGAATCCAATTGCATCGATTTGATCAGTGCCGGAGAAGTTCTGCGATATTTCGCTTCGGTCTCGATCAGGAAGATTGACATCGGTAACTCTTCCTAGAAGTATTGTTTGTTGGCCTTCAATTAGTACAAGTTCTCCAACTTCACCTCTTCCATACCGGTGTCTTCCCGAGTAATGGCCACTGACTTGCCCTGCGTAGGCTAAGTTTGCCTTAATCTGTTGTGCTCCAATGCTGGAGACCACTCCGATTTTTAAGGCGCTGTTTAGTATCCCATCTAGCATTGCTTTACCCCTTCATCCCTACACGACGTACAGCATTAGCAAGTTGCTCTGCAGGCGAGGCGGAGCGGAGATAGGGGATGTGATGAACTAAGTTGCTGAATGAGCTGCTGATGAAGTGAATATCAAAGCCATCCAGTGCAAGGGCATGTAGTTTTTGCCAATAGGGACTAGAGCCGTGATGCCCTTGGTTGTGAATATGATGGATGCACTGAAAATCACATAGCACCAGTTTAAGGCTTGGGTTGGACTGAATTGCCGAGTAGATGGGCTCGGATAGATGGTCGTCATTAAAACCAAAACCGGCCACCATCAGACAACTATTAGGCTGGCGTAAGAACTCTAGGAATCGTGATAAAAGCTCAAGATGCGGCTGCAGAAATGCTTGTTGATACTTTCCCTTCGCAGGGTAGATCAAGCAAGCATTGGTCGCATTTGGGGAGATATGCTCATAGATTTCACGGCCTTCACGCAACCAACTTACCGAGCCATGCAGTTTTAATAAGTGGTAGATACCTTCGGCAAATTCATGGCCATCTGCTTCGCGGCGAACGATGTCATACGTGAAGTGTTTTCCATCAAAGCGACGCTTGCGAGTATAGGAAAATCCGTCAATCGTGATCATGCCCAAATCAGAAGCGGCAGTTTCGAAGCACATGTCATAGTTGGTGGTAAAAACCTTCAACCTAGGGTCACGGACTCTTCGCCTAGCAAGTTTTTGTAGCAGGTTCCTATAAGCCGATATATCTGATTCGGGTGTGCTTATAAATTCGGAACAGGCCTTAAGAATTTGGCTCTTTACCGCATCTACAAAATCGTTAACTTCTTTGTCATTGTTGAATGCCAAATAAGCGTCGCATTGGGACAGAAAATGTTCGATGTTTGGGTGATCTCGTTCCGCGTAGTGAACCTTTTCAATGACCTTGAGTGCATCTTTGGAAAGCGTACCTTTGTCGTCGGAGCACATGGTTTGAGCCCATAGGTGCCACATGCTTGGACCTCCCACGTCGCCAAGCGAAGTGCCACTTCCAGCAAAGAAACCAAGGTTTGGAGTCTGTAACGCAGCCGCAAACATATCAGATAGGGCCGCTTTATTGGCGTCTATTTTTTCTATGTCCAACTCATCCGTATCTTTGATTACCTTGAAAGCATCTTCAGTCAATGGCAACCATTCAGCACTGCCAGGAGGCAAGTAGGCTTGTTGGCCTTCGTAGGCTTTGCCGAGAGGAGTTGGTGCGACACCCATAACAATGATCCTATTCCGTGTAGATGGCGTGGATACCATAATTACGGAGTGTATCAATGATTTACACAGCGTATTGCAATGGTTCTTTCTTGACCCTCTATAAGGAAGCAAGAGAAATAGCGTGCCAAGTTTGTTTATCTTTTATGAGTGCCGCTGTTTGCAGGGGCGATTACAAATAAAAAGGCCGCCCCTGATAAATCAGAGACGGCCTTCCGAAATTGGTGCCCGGGGCCGGAATCGAACCGGCACGCCTTGCGGCGGGGGATTTTCTTACCACTTCGACTTTCGCCGCCATCATGCCAATGCACGATGTTCGTGGTCTGGAGCACGCCTTCACCATAGCTTTGCAGCCTTAGGTGCCCGCCGTCTGCTCTCTACACCTTCCGAGGAATCTTTCGATCCCAGGGCTTGGCTCGGCATTAGCTCGGACTTGTGTCCAGGGCCTTCACCGAGTTTGACGGGCTTCACCTCTGGAGTTTCCTCCGGAGGGCTCAAATTTGGTCTGAGTCCCCTGCGTCTACCAATTTCACCACCCGGGCAAAATCGTAAAGCAGTTTACAACAACACTACTTCGTACTACCTGCTAAGAACCAGCATGATAACTGCTGGCTCCTAGTTGGCTCCTGTACTGAAAACTATGTTCTCTGTACAACAGCCTAAAATCTTCTCAAATCCACACCTGGCGCGGGTTTCAAGGCATCGCTGGAGTATCGCATATAGGTAGAAGTACCTATTTTTGAGTCCCCTGCGTCTACCAATTTCACCACCCGGGCGGGAGGACACAATCCTGACAGAACAGGATCGCGAAGGAAGACTGCTATTATAACCATAAAATTTCTGAAATATCGAGTCCTGCTTCACAAACAGCGCCCCTACCTGCGCATCCCCGCTAACACCCGCCTACCCACCCCAACCAGCCCCTTCCCCCACACATCACCGTGATTCATACATAAGCGGACAAAAAATCGTTTGTCCGCGTTTCCCGCCACCCCTACGATACCTGCACAGCACCTCACAGAGGCCGCCCTTCCTCCCTATCAGAGAGAAGCTGACGGCAATCCCGCATACGCATTCTTGTTTTAGCCAACGCCTGCCAGAGCCGTTTCCTCGAAGCGCAGGTCTGAACGCACCGCTTTCCATTTTTTTTCACTCACAGCGAGGACGAAGAGATGTTCAGCGCAGCAGACAACGAAAGATTGACGCAAACCGGCCCAGGCACGCCAATGGGCAATGTGTTCCGGCGGTTCTGGATACCATTTCTATTACCCGAAGAGCTGGCCGAGCCGGACCAGCCACCGCTACCCGTGCGCCTGCTCGGGGAAGAACTGCTGGCCTTCCGCGACTCCGAAGGTCGGCCGGGATTGGTGGAGCGGTACTGTCCACACCGGCGCGCCGATCTGTTCCTCGGCCGTAACGAGCAGTCAGGCCTGCGCTGTGTCTACCATGGTTGGAAGTTTGACGTGCACGGCAACATCCTGGAGATGCCCGCCGAACCGGCCGATACGCCGCTGCGGAATGAGATCAACATCCAGGCTTATCCGGTGCGCGAGTGGGGCGGCCTCATCTGGGCCTATATGGGCGAGCCCGAACACATGCCCGACACCCCGCCCGAGCTCGAATGGGGCCGGGTTCCGCCAGCGCACCGCCACATTACCAAGCGCTTGCAGGAGACCAACTACGCACAGGGTGTGGAAGGCGGCATTGATTCAAGCCACGTCGGCATTCTGCACAGCCTGCTTGACGAAGACACCAGTCTGCCGTTCAAGCAGCGGCAGATCCCCATTTCCTCAAAACTGCCCTATCTTGCCGCGGATACGGCGCCGCGCTTTTTTGTGCGTCGTACCGATTACGGCATGGTGGTGGGGGCCCGCCGTCAAGCGGATGAAGACCACTACTATTGGCGTATCACCCAGTACCTGACGCCGTTCTACACCATGATCGCGCCACGACCGGGCGGGCCGATCTCCGGGCATGCCTGGGTGCCGATTGACGATGAAAACTGCTGGGTGTTCACCATGACCTGGGATACGGACCAGCCGCTGGCGGATTTGTCCCAGTTTGACCCCGCCGACGTGCATGCGAACACCGATGCCGCGTTTCGGTCCCCGGTCAATCGAAGCAATCTGTATGGGCTGGACCGCGAGGCGCAGCGCTTGCGCAGCATGACAGGCATCCGCGGCATTGGCATGCAGGACGCGGCGGTCCAGGAGAGCATGGGGCCGATCGTCAATCGGTCAACAGAGAACCTGGGCGCCAGCGACGCCGCCATCGTCAATTTCCGAAAACTGCTTCTACGTTTGGCTTCTTCGCTGGAGCAAGGCCTTGATCCCGCCCCGCCCAAGCATCCGGAATGGTATCGCGTCCGGTCGGCGGGCGTGGTGCTGGAAAAACAAGTGGACTTCCAGGCAGGCGCAGCCGATCTGATGCGCGCAACAGCCTGATACCGGACGCTCACCATCCTTCAATTTTCTTGATCAAACAAGAAACCCTCGGCTTCCCACAGCCGGCAGGAGCTCCCATGACCCGCGACCCATCCTGTTCAGCAACAAGAAGGCAGCTTCTCCAATGCGGCATTGCCCTGACCGCCGCCTCCGCCCTACCGGCCCTCCACGCGGCCCAGCCCGACGAGGTCCTGCCACGGGGCCCGGTACGGCTCATTGTTCCCTATACGCCGGGCACGACACCCGATC
>JBAYOI010000172.1:0-6397 GCA_041678365.1 Pigmentiphaga sp.
CCGTGTTATTCCATTTGCAGGCTAGGGGAAAACCGAATGGTTATATAAGTAGTAACACCTAGAATAGAAAATCGTAAAAAAGAAAGGCGAAGGCGAGGGTATGTCTGGAACGAAAGCGATCGAACGCATGCTGAGCACGCAGATCAAAATGCGGCATTTGACCTTGTTGCGCGTACTGTCCGAAAGCGGCTCGATTTCGGCGGCCGCCGAACAGATGTTCGTGTCCCAGCCCGCCGTGTCGAAGTCATTGGCCGAGATCGAGTCCATTCTGGAAGGCAAGCTGTTCCATCGGGAAGCGCGCGGCGTCGTGCCCACCGAGCTTGGGGAAATCGTGATCCATCTGGCGCAGCGCATCTATGCCGAAATCGCCATGACCGCGCAGGAGATCGACCATCATCGCGGCGGACTGGGCGGGAGCCTGACGCTCGGCAGTTTCATGGTGGCCTTGCCCAGCCTCGTTCCGGAAGCCTTGGCCATGTTCTATCGGGACAATCCGCAGGCGTCGGTGTCCGTCATCACGGGGACGCGTGAGCGCTTACTACAAGGCCTGGCCTCGGGGGAAATTGACCTCGTGGTGGGCCGCCTGGTGGAAGCCACGCAGGCCCAGCAATTGGAGCAGGAACCTATCTACTACGAACCGATTGTGCTGGTGTCCTCGGCCAATCACCCGCTGCTGCTGCGCGAACGCTTGCAGGCGCAGGATCTGGTCAGCCACCAATGGGTGCTGCCGCCGAGTACGAGCGTGGTTTTTGTTGTGCTGCAAATGTTTTTCTCAAGGGAGAACTGCGGCGCGCCAGAGCGAGTGATCACTTCTCAAGATTATTCGCTGATTCGCGGTTTGATGCAGCAAATGCCATTGATTGCCGCGCTGCCGTGGCAAGTGGTCCGGGAAGATGTGCAGACCGGCGTGCTGGGACGTTTGCCGTTTGACATCGACAGCCCGAGCTTGCCGGTTGGCATCATGACCATGAAAGGGCGCCGTGTGACGCCAAGCGTGATGCGGCTGCACACTTGCATCAAGGAGGTGGCGCGGCAGCGCTTCCAGCGACCGGAGGTTTAAGGACCCGCTGAACCAGACCCCGCGCCGCGCGCCTTAATTCAGCGGAGCCTTAATTGCCTTCCGGCGTGGCCGGAGCGGCGCCCGGATTCCATTGCCCGCGGCGCATTCGCGTGATCGTGACGGACTTGAACAGGCCCGCGCTGCGGAACGGTTCATTGCGGGAGAAGGCTTCCGCCGCTTCCCGGTTCGGCACGTTGATGATCAGCGTGCTGCCGACCCGCTCCACACCGTCGTCGGCCAGCATGGCGCCGCCCAGCACCAGGATGTCTTCATGCTGGTCCAGGTATTTCAGGTGGTCCGGTTTGACGCGCTTGCGGATGTCGCCGGACACGCTGCGGTCATCGACGTCGAGTTGATAAATGATGTAGAGCATGACGCTCCTCCGAGTTCAAGAAACTGTCTGCAAGCGTAATAAGACCACCGTGCTAACGGTATAGCACTTGCTGGCGGGCGCATAACCTCCTGGTTATGCATGTGCCGGAAAAAGCTCTGCGCCCGCGGCGCGCGGTGACTGACAATACGCGCTGTATCGCAGCGTTGAAAAGGAGTTTCCATGTCTATGTTGAAGCGTCTGGCCGAGCGGGGCATCCGCATTCCCGAAGCCGCCCCGACTAAGGCCGCCCGCATCCTGATGACCAAGCGCGTGGGCAATCTGTTGTTTGTGTCAGGGCAACTGCCAACGGTGAATGGGGAATTGGTGCACAAGGGCCGGGTCGGGGCCGAAGTGACGCTGGAGCAGGCCCAGGCGTCGGCGCGCTACAGCGCCTTGAATGTGCTGGGGCAGGCGCAGGCGGCACTGCCTGGCGGTCTTGACGATATTGTCTCGGTCGTCAACGTCAAGGGCTATGTGGTGGTGGCCGAAGGCTTCATCCAGGTTGCCCAGGCGATCAATGGCGCCTCGGATCTGATGCGCGAAGTCTTTGGAGACGAAGCAGGCGCCCACACGCGCACCGCGCTGGGCGTCAGCGCGATGCCGCATGGCGCGATCCTGGAAGTGGAAGCTATTTTTGAAGTGAGGTAGGCGCGGCTGCCCGCGACGGCTTGAGTGGGGGCATTCGCGAGCAGAGCTCGCTCCTACAGCTAAGACGGACGTCGTCTCTCCCGTAGGAGCGAGCTCTGCTCGCGAACCAGCCACACCAAGGCATGTGTGATCTCTTTGTAGGAGCGAGCTCTGCTCGCGAACCAGCCACAGCCAAGGCATGCGTGATCTCTTTGTAGGAGCGAGCTCTGCTCGCGAAACCACGAACCCTAAACCGTGTCTTAAAACGCGTGGGACAGTCCCACCCCGTAGGCCGTGCGGGTGGGCACCCGGTCAAAGCGCTGGTGGCCCAGGCTGACGTAGAGGGTCGTGCGCCTGGACAGCGCGTAGTCCGCGCCGAGCGCCGCAAACCGGTTGGTTTCGTCGCGGACACGCTGCTGGCCGTAGCTGGCCTTCAGCGTTGTGGCGCCCATCTGATAGGTGGCGCTGACCGTGCCCGCGCGCGCCACATCAGGCGTATCGGCCTCGTCTGAGCGGTTGTAGGCCGTCATCAGCGCCAAGGCGCCGAAACTGTACTTGGCCCCGACAAACAGGTCCTGGTCGCCGCTGCCATTGCGTTCGTGCGCCAGCAGCGCCGTGATCCGGCCTTGCTTGTACTTCAGCGCGACGGATGAGCCGCGCCCGTCGCGGCCGGGCGCCTGGGTCCGCTCCGGTGTCAGGCTCAGGTGAAAGCTGAAGCCGTTGAGCGACACAGAGTCATAGAACACGGCATTGCTCATGCGGCCGTATTCCGGAAATCCGCTGTTGCTGGCGCGATCCGTTGGAGACAGGGTGTGAAAGAGATACCAGGATGGCGAGGCAATACGGTTGAAGTTGGCCCAGGGGTCGAACTCCCACTCATGCGCCCACATGGCGCTCAAGGCCCGGCCCAGCCGGACATGGCCCCAAGGGCCGAGCAGTCCAACGGTTGACTCGTCATACCAGAAGGGCTTGATGGCGGCGTCTTCGCTGCTGCCGTCATCCATCAGAAAACGGGTGCTGAGGCGGAAGGTGGCTTTCAGGCCGCCACCCAGATCTTCCGTTCCCGAAAAAGCCAGGTAGCTGCGTTGAATCGTGCCGATCTGATTGGTTTTATCAAAGCTGCGGAAAAAACCGGCGTCCAACAAACCATTGACGTGAACGCTGGACTGCGCGAGGGCGGGTTGAGCGCCCGCAAGAAGAGATGAAAAACCAAACAACAGGCAAGCGGATAAACGCATTGATAAGCTTCCTTTCCGGTGAGACGGGCTCACGGAGATGGGATGGATTTGAAGGGGAAGCGGGAGATTATAGAAAAAAAGCCGGAACTTTTCATGTTCCGGCTTTTTGTTGTTCAGTCAATTTTCTATTCGACCACGATTTTGTTGCGTTCGATCAGCGCCTTCCAGTGCGCTCTTTCCTGTTTGAGCTGTTCCGCAAATTTAGCGGGCGTATCTTTGACGGGGAGGTAGCCTTGATCAAGCAACTTCTGACGGGTGGCGGGGTTTTCCATGGCCTTGTTGATGGCCTGGCTCAGGCGGTTGACGATGGCCTCGGGCGTGCCCGCGGGCGCCACCACGCTGAACGATTGCGGCACGTCAGGCAAGCCTTGCTCGGTCCAGATTTCAACGTCGGGGTAGAGGGGGGACTTCTGGCTGACGGCGATTGGCACGGCCTTGCCTGCTTTCAGGTGCGGCAGTACCGAAGCGATATCGGATTGCAGAAAGGTCAGGCGTCCGCCAAGGAAGTCTTGCATGGCCGGGGCCATGCCTTTGTAGGGGACGTGGGTAAAGGCGGCACCGGTCACTTCCTCCACCGCCCGCACGCCCAGGTAGGTGGGCGAGCCGTGGCCCGCCGAGCCGAAGGACAAGGTGTCGGGGGCTTTCTTGGCATCGTCAATCAACTGCTTCAACGAGGTGTATTTCGAGCCGGCCGGGACGACATACATCAAGGGCGCATCAACGCCGCGCGCAACAGGGATGAAGGCCGTTTCCGCGTCATAGGGCAGGTTCTTGTACAGATAAGGGTTGACCGCGATGGCCGGTGTGGCGGAGACCAGAATGGTGTAGCCGTCGCCCGCCGCGCGCGCCGCATAGGCGGCGCCGATATTGCCGCTGGCGCCGGGCTTGTTCTCAACGATGATGTTCTGCTTGAGCTCGGCACTGACTCCCTCGGCCAGCAAGCGGGCAAAGACGTCCGTGCCGCCGCCCGGAGAAGACGGGACCACGAAGGTCAGGGCGCGGTTGGGCCAGTCCTGGGTTTGCGCGATGGCGGGGGAGGTGAGCAACAAAACGGAAGCCGCAATGGCGGCAAGGGTGGAGGTGGAATGAAGGGGGGATGGCATGTCTTCTCCGACGTTCTTGGTGAAATTGTGGGCTCATTGTCTGCCGACTTTTTTTATTTGTCTATTGGCAGACAATCTGTCTTCCCATATGAGACGTGATGGTGAAGAATGGCACTTTTCCAATAACAGCAGAGGGAGGAGACATGTCCAAAAGCAAGCAGGAAGCCATCCAGGAAGTGGTTCACGCCAACCATATTCTTTATTTGAAGAAAATTGTTGATGGCTTCGGGCACGTCAGTGTCCGGAACCCCGAAAATCCGAATACGTATTTGCTGTCCTGCAATCGCGCGCCGAATCTGGTGCGGCGTGAAGACATCGTGGAGCTGGATCTGGATTCCAAGCCGGTCCAGGATGAAGGCAAGCGGCTCTATCTGGAACGCTTCATCCATGGAGAGCTGTACAAGGCCCGGCCTGATGTTCAGGCCATCGTGCACAGCCACTCAAGTGCGATGATCACGTTGGCCGCAACGCCGGTCATGCCCAAGCCGCTGTTTCATATGGCGGGTTTCCTGAGCCGACTGGCCAAATTCGATATTGCCGAAGCCACCGGTCGGGATACTGACATGCTGATCCGCGACCCGGAGCTGGGCCGCCATTTGGCCGAGTCGCTCGGACCGGCGAATGCCGTGCTGATGGTCGGTCATGGTTCCACGGTGGTGGGCGGTTCGATTGAAGAAACCATCTATCGCGCCATCTACGGGGAAATCAATGCGGCAATGCAGATCCAAGCGCTCGGCATCAGCTCGGACATCCGCTATTTGACAGAAACGGAAGGCAAGCTGGCTGACGAAACCAACCGCGGACAATTGCGCCGCTGCTGGGATTTGTGGGTGGCCGAAGTCAGCGAATAGGCGGACCTGTTTTTTTAGTGGAGTTGGGGGTAAACCCGGGTTGTCAGTTTGTCTCGTTAATGAGCCATTATTTCAATATTACCGGATAGCTATTGATTTAGAATGTCAAATAGTCTATAATTAACCCGTAGTTAATTGTGATAGTTGGTGGTTATCGTTAGGGAGGACAACATGGCTAGAGTTATCAAAAGTCCCATCACGCAAGACGCGTGGTTCGCTTTTTGGTTTGCCGGCTTCCTGACCTTTTCCGCCTGGCTGTTCTTCACTTGGGTGGCCAAACTTCCTCAATCAATCGGCGCAGGCGGACTGCTAGTCCTGTTCCTGGCTGGTTTCGTGGCAAGCTTGATCTATCTGCGGTGCTTCCCAGCCCGGCTGAATATTGCGTCTGAAGCATGCCAGCACCAATGTCTGGACGAGTTCCAGAACCTGGGTTCTTGTTGCGCTCGCTGAGCCCAACGGACATCCCCTGAAAAAAACGCTTTGATGTTGAGTCAAAGCGTTTTTTGCTTCTACCGCCTGCTTTTATGCGGGGTGTTTTTTTCCGGCCGCTTTCTGCTATGTTCTTGCCTCAGGTGCAAACAGCAAGAGGTCAGTATGCGGAAATGGTGGTGGTATGGCGCGGCGTGCCTGGCGATGGGCGTGCAGGGCGGCGGCGCGGTGGCGCAGCCTCGGTTGGACAAACCGATGGCGCTTCAGCCGGACGCGGTGGCGGTCGGCATTCGCGGCGGCCAGTTGCAGCAGTGGCTGCTGCCCGCGCCGCACCGCGAGATGGCCTATCGGATCCGGATGTGGGTGCCCGCGGGCCCGGCGCCCCAGGGCGGCTGGCCGGTGGTGTATATGCTGGATGGCGATGCGGCGTTCGAGAGCCTGATCACCACGGCGCAACGTTTGCCTTCCGCGCCGGTGCCGCAGGCGGTGCTGGTGGGGGTTGGCTATGACAGCCCAGTGCGTTTTGCGGGCGATGCGCGCGCCTATGATTACACGCCGCCGGTGCCGGGCGCGGAGGCGCCGATGGGTTCTCCGCGTGATCCGCAGGCCGCTTCGCGCTTGAAGGAAGGGGGCGGGGCGGGTTTGCTGGCGCAAGTGCTGATCCGACAGGTCAAGCCGACGGTGGCGCGGCATGCTTCCATCAATCCCCAGAAGCA
>JBAYOI010000173.1:0-6374 GCA_041678365.1 Pigmentiphaga sp.
GGCGTTCTGCGTCCAGCCCAGAAAAACTTTGCCGCTGCCTGACAGCAGGGCGGTGCGCGCCGCCAATAGCGCGGCGCCTTCCATGCCCGCCTGACCGCCGACCACGGCCAGCGTGCCATGACTGCCCTTGTGCGAGTTGCGCTGGCGCATCGGGAAAAGCGCCGTGGCCTGCGGTGCCGCCAGCAAGAAACCATCAGGCGGCAAGGCGCTGTTGACGGACAGGGTGCGGAGCGTCACCTGGCCCGCGTGCTCCAGGCCGTCCGCTGTGTGCAGCCCGGGCTTGTCGGCCAGGAAGGTCAGGGTGGCGTCGGCCCGAAAGCCGGGGGGATGGACACGCCCGCTATCGGACTCAAGTCCGCTGGGCAGATCCAGGGCGAGCCGGTAGGCGTTGGCCTGGTTGGCCCAGCAGATCCATTCCGTATAGGGCGCGCTGATCGGACGGCTCAGTCCCAGGCCGAACAGGGCGTCGACAATGACGCTGAACGCGGGCGCTTGCGGAGCCGGGCACTGCGCGTGCGCCGTCAATCCGGACGGCGCCGCAGCCCGGCAGCGGCGCGCGTCATCCGGCATGCTGTCCGCCGGGGCAAGACTGAAAACATGGACGTCGCGGGCGGCCTCGTAAAGCCGGGTGGCCAGCGCCCAGCCATCGCCGCCGTTGTTGCCGGGGCCGCAGAGAACGGCGATTGCGCCCTGCGGATGATGGGTCTGGATCCACTGGTAAGCTTGATCCGCGGCGCGCAGCATCAGCGTGCATGGCGGCAGTGCGCGCGCCGCTTCGGTTTCCAGGCGGCGTACGTTGCGTGCAAAGTAAAGCGCCGTTGCGTTCATGGTGTCAGGAAGGGGAAGCGTGGAGCCGGTCGGGCTGATAGGGATCGAGGTTGATCTCAGCCGTCTTGCCGACAATCAAGTCTGCAAGGATTTTCCCGCTCCCGGCGCTCTGTGTCCACCCGTATTGACCATGGCCCACGTTCAGGAACAGGCCGCGCGGCCCAACCGTGCCGATCAGCGGCAGACCGTCGGGGCTCATGGGGTAGATCCCTTTCCACCATTGGAATTGCGAGGCCTGGAACTGGCCGGGCAGCCAGGTCATGGCAAATTCGCTCAACAGGCGCAAGGCGTGCTGGTTCAGGTTCTTGTTCGGCGCGTGAATGCCAAGCGTGCCCGCAATGCGCACCCGATTGCCGAACGGCGTCATGCTGAGCGGCTGCTCAAACAGGGACCACGCCTGCTGTGGCGACGCGCCTTCCAGGTGCAGCGGCACGTTGGCCGCATAGCCATTGATTTCCAGGATCGGGACTGTGTGCTGGCTCAGCTTCAGGACGGCGTCGCTGAGCGTGGCGGTGGCCACCACCACCGCCTCCGCCGACATCAGGCTGCCGTCTTCTAGCACCACGCCGGTAATGTGCGGCGTGCCGCTGGTAATGGGCTCCGCTTGGCGGCCGTAAACGAACTCCACGCCCGCCGCTTCCAGATGACTGGCGAGCAAACGGGCGTGGAGGGGACAGTTGCCGGAACCTGCCTTGGGATAATAAAAGGCGCCCGCCAGCGGCGCTTCCCGCTCCACCGCCCATTGCAATGCCGGATCATGCCGGGTGGCCGCCTGCGCGTCCAGCCACTGATGAGACAGGCCCAGCGCTTCCAGATGCTGCCGCTTTTGTTCAATGAGTTCAGGCGCAATGCGGGTGTCAACCAGTTCAAGTACCCCTTGCCGCCATTCAATATCCAGTTCGTGTTTCTGGATCTGCTGCTGCAGCAGTTCGGCGCTGTATTGGGACAGGACCTGGCTGGCCGTACGGTTGGCCTGCGCCGTTGGCGAACGCGACTGCTTGCGCCATTCGCGCAGCCAGCGCCACTGTTGGGCATCAAAGCCGGGGCGGATGCGAACGGTGGCGTCCTGGCTGAAGGAGCCATTGAACCAGTGCCGGAGCAGATTGCGGCCGGTGGTAGTGGGCCAGTTGAAGGGAGGAGTAACGAGGCCTGCCGTGCCGAAGCTGGCTTCCTGGGCGGGACCGCTGCGTTGCTCAATAACCGTGACGCGTATGCCATGCCGGTTCAACCAGTAAGCGGTGGACATCCCCACAATACCGGCACCGATCACAATTACACGCATAGTTAGATCCACTTCTTACAAAAGCTTAACAGTCTAGGGGGAAATCGGCGCAAAAGGCATTTTTCCCGGTCAAGTTTAAGGGATATGTGGGGCGTCTCAGACGGATTGCCCCCTTCAGGAAGGATTAGCCAGCGTAAACGGGTAAAATCAAACAATCATTGCCCTGCCATTATGCCGTGTGCAACGCACGCGGGTGCAAGCGCGCAGAGCGTCCTCCCATTGAATTTACCTGTTTCTCCTATCGTGGCCTCCATCTTGCGTCTTCTCGGACCTTTAGCACTTTCTTCTTTTCGTCGCGAGCGGCTGTTGCAACGGCTGCAAGCCATTCATCCTTCGGTCCAGGATGTGTCGGCGCAGTTTGTCCACTTTGTCTGGACTGAACAAACCCTTGCCGACACCGATCTCCAACGCCTGGATCGCTTGCTGCGCTATGGCGAAGCCGTTGAGCAAACGCTGGAAGGCCAGCAACTGATGGCGGTGCCGCGCCTGGGTACCCTGTCGCCCTGGGCCAGCAAGGCCACTGACATTGCCCACAACTGCGGCCTGCAGAATGTGCGCCGCATCGAGCGCGGCGTGCTGTACACGGTGGCCGTCAAGCGTGGCCTGCTGGGCGCGGGCAAGCCCTTGGCTGAGTCGGACCTGGCCGCGCTGGCGGGCGCCTTGCATGACCGGATGACGGAAACGGTGGTTGATGCCGACTTCAGCGGCGAGGCGCTGTTCGCCACGCTGGAAGGCAAGCCGATGCAGACCATCGCGGTCATCGAACAAGGACAGCAGGCGCTGGAACACGCCAACCAGACCATGGGCCTGGCGTTGTCCGATGATGAAATCACCTATCTGGTTGAGGCCTTCACCCGGCTCGGACGCAACCCGACTGATGTTGAGTTGATGATGTTCGCGCAAGCCAACAGCGAGCATTGCCGACACAAGATCTTCAACGCGCAATGGAAAATCGACAGCGCTGACCAGCCAAACACCTTGTTCGGCATGATCCGCGCCACACATGCGGCGCAACCGGAAGGCACCGTGATTGCCTACTCGGACAACGCCGCGGTCATGGAAGGCGGCCCCGCCGAGCGCTTCCACGTCCAGCCGGGCACGGAAGGGCAGGTCTACGGCCCCCGTGACGCCACCGTCCACACCTTGATGAAGGTGGAAACCCACAACCACCCGACCGCCATTTCCCCTTTTCCCGGCGCCTCAACCGGCGCGGGCGGTGAGATCCGCGATGAAGGCGCAACCGGCCGCGGCTCCAAGCCCAAGGCGGGCCTGACCGGCTTCACCGTGTCCAACCTGCGCTTGCCCGATGCCCCCGAGACATGGGAAGCCGATTCGCATGGCTTGCCGGACCGCATTGCATCGCCGCTGGACATCATGATTGAAGGCCCGCTGGGCGGCGCCGCATTCAACAATGAGTTCGGCCGTCCGAACTTGCTCGGTTACTTCCGGACCTATGAGCAGACGGCGGGTGACACGCGCTGGGGCTATCACAAGCCCATCATGATTGCGGGCGGCCTTGGCACGATTGAAGACGGCCTCACCACCAAGCTCGACCTGCCGCCCGGCGCCTTGCTGATTCAGCTGGGCGGTCCCGGCATGCGCATTGGCATGGGCGGTGGCGCCGCGTCCAGCATGGGCGTGGGCAGCAATGCGGCGGATCTGGATTTTGATTCCGTGCAGCGCGGCAACCCGGAAATCGAACGCCGTGCCCAAGAGGTCATTGACCGCTGCTGGCAGCAGGGCGGCAACAACCCGATCCTGGCCATCCATGATGTGGGCGCGGGCGGTCTGTCCAACGCCTTTCCGGAGCTGGTCAACGACGCAAAGCGGGGCGCGGTGTTTGACTTGACCCGTGTGCCGCTGGAAGAGTCCGGTTTGTCTCCGGCGGAAATCTGGAGCAATGAATCGCAGGAGCGTTACGTGCTGGCCATTCTGCCCGCGGACCTGGAGCGCTTTGCCCGCATTGCGGAACGCGAGCGTTGCCCGTTCGCCGTGGTGGGCGTGGCCACGGAAGCGCGCCAACTGCGCGTGGTCAACGGTGAAGGTTTTGATGCAGCCGAGTTGAGCGCCGACGCCTGGAATGCACAGCCCCGTCCGGTGGACGTGCCGATGGACGTCATCCTCGGCAAGGCGCCGCGTATGCTGCGCGACGTTCAGCGTCTGCCAGGCGTGCAGGCGCCAATCGATACCGTGGGCGTGGCATTGGAAGCGGCCGCGCTGAGCGTTTTGCGCCACCCGACCGTGGCTAACAAAACCTTCCTGATCACCATTGGTGACCGTACAGTGGGCGGCTTGTCCTCGCGAGACCAGATGGTTGGGCCGTGGCAAGTGCCGGTGGCCGATTGCGCCATCACGCTGGCGGACTACAAAGGTTATCGCGGTGAAGCCATGTCCATGGGTGAGCGCACGCCGCTGGCCGTGATCAATGCGCCCGCGTCGGGCCGGATGGCGGTGGCCGAGGCCATCACCAACCTGGCGGCCGCGCCGGTGGCCAAGCTTGAGCATGTCAAACTGTCCGCCAACTGGATGGCGGCCTGCGGCGAACCCGGCCAGGACGCGGCGCTGTATGACACCGTTTCCGCCGTCAGCGAGCTGTGCCAGCAGGTGGGCCTGTCCATCCCGGTTGGGAAAGACTCGCTGTCCATGCGCACCGGCTGGACGGAGGAGGGGGAAGCCCGCAAGGTCGTTTCTCCCGTTTCGTTGATTGTCACCGCCTTTGCGCCGGTTGAAGATGTGCGCGGCGCGTTGACGCCGCAACTGAAAACAGACCAGGGCGACACCTGCCTGATCCTGATTGACCTCGGACAGGGCAAGAACCGCCTGGGCGGATCGGTGCTGGCACAAACCTTGAACCAGGTCGGTGAAACCGTGCCTGACCTGGATGATCCGGAACTGCTGCGCGCCTTCTTCGCCACCGTGCGCGCCTTGGCTGACAGCGGCGTCCTCCTGGCCTACCATGACCGCTCGGATGGCGGCCTGTTCGCCACCGTCACGGAGATGGCGTTTGCCGGCCATTGCGGCGTCTCGATCAACCTTGACATGCTGACGCTGGATCCGCATGCGCAAGACTGGGGTGATTTCAAGATCCGTCCTGAACAGGTTTCCGTTCAACGCGATGAACTGACGCTGCGCGCCTTGT
Organism: Pigmentiphaga sp.; assembly: GCA_041678365.1. GTDB lineage: Bacteria > Pseudomonadota > Gammaproteobacteria > Burkholderiales > Burkholderiaceae_B > Pigmentiphaga. The sequence goes on from JBAYOI010000173.1 coordinate 5,250, forward strand.
TCTCGGAAGAAGCGGGCGCCGTGATCCAGGTGCCGCTGGGCAGCCGCAACGCCGTCATGGAAGTACTGCGCGGCGCGGGCCTGTCCAAACATTCGCACGTCATTGGCGAACCCAATGGCAACGACGTGGTCGAGTTCTATCGCGATGCCAAACGCATCTGGGGCTTGCCGCGTGCCGAACTGGGCCAGGCCTGGAGCGAAGTCAGCCGCCAGATCATGCGGCTGCGCGACAACCCGGTTTGCGCGGAAGCGGAATACGAAGTCTGGCAAGACGCCCAGGATCCGGGTATGCAGCCGCGCGTCCCCTTTGATCCGCAGGAAGAGATTGCCGCGCCGATGATCGCCAGCGGCGTGCGTCCGCGCATGGCCGTCTTGCGCGAGCAGGGCTGCAACAGTCAGGTTGAAATGGCTTACGCGTTTGACCGCGCAGGCTTTGAATCCTGGGACGTCCACATGACGGACTTGCTGTCAGGACGGGTTGACCTGTCCAGCTTTGCGGGCCTGGTGGCCGTGGGCGGATTCAGCTACGGTGACGTACTGGGCGCGGGTGAAGGCTGGGCAAAAACCATTCAATTCAACCCGCTGCTGGCTGACCAGTTTGCCGCCTTCTTTGACCGCAAAGACACTTTTGCGCTGGGCGTGTGCAACGGCTGCCAGATGCTGGCCGCGCTGGCGCCGATGATTCCGGGCGCGCAGCACTGGCCGCGCTTTACCCGCAACGTATCCGAGAAGTTTGAAGCGCGCTTCAGCATGGTGGAAATCCTGCCGTCGCCGTCCATCTTCTTCCAGGGCATGGAAGGTGCGCAGATGCCGATTGCTGTGTCACACGGCGAGGGCTTTGCCAACTTCAGCCTGCAGGGCGATGCGGATCAAGTACTGCGTTCCGTGCGTTTTGTTGATAACCATGGCCAGGCCACCGAGCGTTATCCGTTCAACCCGAACGGCAGTGCGGATGGGCTGACGGCGGTGACGACGGAAGATGGGCGGTTTACGGCCATGATGCCGCACCCGGAGCGCGTGTTCCGGAACGTGCAGATGTCGTGGGCGCCGGAAGCGTGGGGACAGGCGGATAGTGGCGGGGATTTCAGCCCGTGGATCCGGATGTTCAGGAATGCGCGGGTGTGGA
>JBAYOI010000174.1:0-6321 GCA_041678365.1 Pigmentiphaga sp.
CCACATCTGGGCCCTGAGCAAGGGCCGGATGCCGGTGACCGGGCAAATGCCCTACCAATGGTATGACACGCCCAATATCCACCTGTGCACGCTCAACGACTTTGAAGACCTGGTCAAGCACCTCGGTTTGCGCATCCTGGAGCGGGCCACGTTTGCGCATGGCAAGGAAGTGGACTGGATGCCCGGCTTGCGGGCCACGCTCGCTGTTTATCGCTTCACGGGTGCTTGCTAACCGGTTCCTCGGGCGAGGGCATGGGCGGCGCCTCCGGATGCTCGGTGGTTGGCACGTAAGCCGGTGACAAGGACATCCACGCAATCAGCGAAGAGCGCATGGCTTCTTCAACGCTCATTGGAATGGGCGTGATCCATTCGACCGGTACAAACACCGTATAGCCGCCAATCATATAGCCCATGGGCAGATAGACCGCGACCCGGTTGCCGGGCATGAAGCCCTCGGGCAGCCCCGCGCTGCCTTTGCGTGTGACCAGGCCAACCAGCTCCAGCGCTTGGCCGGGAATGCGCAGGATCACGACTTGTTCGCCGGTGGTCCGGGAGCCCGGAGAAAAGTAATCGGCAAAGCTCTTCAGCGAGGAATAGACACTTTTGATGACCGGGATGCTGGTGAACGGCAGCTCAATAAAGGACAGGATCTTGCGCAGCTGCTGCTTTGACACCATGACGCCCACCGCGATGATGCCGAGCACGCCGAGCAGCAGGCCCATGCCGGGAATGTAGAAATTGCCGACGATCGGGCGAACCACGACGAGCGCGAGCTCCTCGGTCCAGGTCAGCAGGGCGAACAACAGGTAAACCGTCACTGCGAGGGGCAGGATGGTGATCAGGCCCAGAAAGAAATATTTATAAAGACGTTTGATCAACAGGAGCTCCAAGCGAAAGCAGAGAGATGCGTGAAAATGAACGGGCTGCCAGCGTTGAGGCGCTAAGCCGCTTGAAAGCGGAATATACCGTCAGAATCCTGCGTTCGAGCGAGTTCCCCCTGGTAATACAACATGTGGAGATGGGCAATCGCCTCTCCCATTGCAAAAGTCAGTTGATGAAGATCCAGTTGACGACGAAACAGGATGGGCAGCATGTCGTAGGCGGTGGAGGGTGTTTGACAGGCCTGTTTTACTTGATCGAGTTGCGTCTTGTGATGGGTATGTTGTTGCTGAATGCGACGGTGCAGGCCGGTGAACGGACGGCCGTGGGAAGGCAGCACCAGCGTGTCGGCGGGCAGCGCCAGATAGCGATCGAGCGAGTGCAGGTAGCGCTGGAGCGGATTGGCCTCCGGGTGCGTGTCATGGACGGTGACGTTGGTGGAGATCCGCGGCAGCACCATGTCGCCGGAGATCAGTACGCCCAGGCCTGCCGAATAGAAAGCCAGGTGCTCGGGCGCATGGCCATAGCCGCTGATGGCCTGCCAGGTGTGCGCGCCGATGATCAGGAGGTCACCGTCCTGGATCTGGTGAAAAGTGGGCGGGACGCTGGGCACCAGCTCCTTGAAGTAGTGCGTCCGTTGGCGGATGCTTGCCAGCACGTCCGGATCCGTGACGCCATGCCGGGCAAAGTGGTCGGCCATGCCTTGCGCCGTCCCGACGATCTGGCCGCAGACATGCAGATGAGCGGTCAGGAAGTCCGTTGCGCTCATGTGCAGCGGCGCCTGGAAGCGGCGGGTCAGCCAGTCCGCCAGCCCGATATGGTCCGGATGCATGTGCGTGACGATGACCCGGACGATGGGCAGTCCGTCCAGTGCGGAGGCAAAAACCTGCTCCCACAGCGCCATGACTTCCGGCCGGGCGACGCCGCAGTCAATCACGCTCCATCCTTCCCGGCCCTCCACGGTGTCGCGCAGCAGCCAGAGATTGATGTGGTCCAGCGCGAACGGCAACGGCATGCGCAGCCATTTCAGCCCCGGTGCGACCTCCAGCAGGGTGGCGGGGGCGGGCAGTTGATCGCCGAAAGGATAGGAAAGCTCTTTCTCAAGCGGGTTCATAAATAGTCTCGAAGGGCAGGCCGTGCGCAAATAACCGGAGGTGTCCACTACAATGCATGCTCGTTAGTGTACCCAGTCGCGGTCCTGTTGGCGCGCTTGGGGGTTTGAGAAATCAGCATGTCGAACACAGTCGAGACCGGTCCTTCGTCCACCACCAAGCCTGGCGACGGTTACGTCCAGTCCTTTGCGCGCGGTCTGGCCGTGATCAGGGCCTTCAATGCGGAACGTCCGCAGATGACCTTGTCCGAGGTGGCCGAGGTGACGGGACTGACGCGCGCGGGGGCGCGGCGCATTTTGCTGACGCTTGTCCAGTTGGGATATGTGCATGCCGAAGGCCGCTGGTTCCGCTTGACGCCGCGCATCCTGGAACTGGGCTTTGCCTATCTGAGTTCGATGCCGTTCTGGAACCTGGCCGAGCCGATCATGGAAGGCCTGGCAAAAACGGCTGAAGAGTGTTGCTCGGCCACAGTCCTGGATGGCACGGATATCGTCTATGTCATGCGGATCCCGACGCGGCGCGTGATGTCGGTCAATCTGGGCATTGGCAGCCGCTTGCCCGCGTATTGTTCCGCGATGGGGCGGGTTTTGCTGGCGGGCCTGCCCGAGGCGGAGCTGGACGAGGTGTTGCGGCAAACGGATCTGGTTGCCTATACGCCGTCAACGCGGGTGGAGCCGGGTGCGTTGAAACAGGCGATTGCGCAATGCCGGGCACAGCAATGGTGTCTGGTCGATCAGGAACTGGAAACCGGGCTGGTGGCCATTGCGGTGCCGATTCTGGACCGTGGAGGGCGGACCGTGGCCGCGCTCAATCTGAGCGGACAGGCGCACCGGATCAGCGCCCAACAAATGGAGACGGAGTTGCTGCCGCTCTTGCAGCAGGCCGCTGAAAAAATCAATGAACTGATGAGGCGTATCTGATGCGGCGGACCGGTATTCTATTGTTTGCCCATGGATCCCGGGATCCTGCGTGGGCGCAGCCGATGCAGGCGCTTCAGCAGCGTCTGGCGGCGCGATCACCCGATGCCGTGGTTGGCTGCGCCTACCTGGAGCTGATGACGCCGGATTTTGCCAGCGCGGTGGCCGAGATGGTGGAGCGGGGCTGCTCGGTGATTCGTATCGCGCCGGTTTTCTGGGCGCGAGGGCGGCATTTGAGCCGCGACCTGCGCGCGCTGATCGACGACGCGCAGCGCCGCTATCCGGACCTGCGATGCGAATGCCTGCCGGTGCTGTCCGAACTGGACGGCGTGCTTGACGCCGTGGCCGAGGCCATTCAGCGCGCACCGGGCACTGAACCCTAGCGTCCTGAGCCGCTACCTGGGCAGTAGCAGCGCGTCGCGGCTGATGGCGGAGACATTGTCCAGCCCCGCCAGCGCCATGGTGGTATCGAGCTCCTTGTACAAGGTTTCCAGCACCGTGCTGACGCCCGCCTCGCCCTGCGCACCCAGGCCGTACAGATAGGCGCGGCCGATCATTGCGGCCTTGGCGCCGAGCGCCAGCGCTTTCATGATGTCCTGGCCGGTGCGGATGCCGCCATCCAGGTACACCTCGGTCTGGTTGCCCACCGCGGCCACAATGTCAGGCAGGGCCGCGATCGATGACAGGGCGCCGTCCAGCTGGCGTCCGCCGTGATTGCTGACCACGATGGCGTCCGCGCCGCATTTGACCGCCATTTTCGCGTCTTCAACGTCAAGAATGCCTTTCAAGACCAGCTTGCCGCCCCACAAATCCTTGATCCAGGCAACATCGTCCCAGCTCAGGGTCGGGTCAAACTGTTGCGCGGTCCAGCGCGCCAGGTTGTTGATGCCTTCGGCGTCTTTGACGTGGCCGTCCAGGTTGCCGAAGGTCTTGCGTTTGGCGCCGAGCATGCGGATCGCCCAGCCGGGTTTGCGGGCAATGTCGAGGATATTGGCGAGCGTGGCGCGCGGCGGCACCGTCATGCCGTTCTTGAGGTCTTTGTGGCGCTGCCCCATGATTTGCAGATCCAGGGTCAGCACCAGCGCCGAGCACCGCGCGGCCTTGGCGCGGCGGATCAGGTCCCGGATGAAGTCACGGTCCCGCATCACATAGAGCTGGAACCAGAATGGCGTGCTGGTGGCTTCCGCCACGTCTTCGATCGAGCAGATGCTCATGGTGGACAGCGTATAGGGGACGCCGAATTTTTCCGCGGCGCGTGCGGCCAGAATCTCGCCATTGGCCCACATCATGCCGGTCAGCCCGGTGGGCGCGATCGCCAGCGGCATCTTGACCGCTTGCCCCAGCAGATGGGTGGAGAGCTGGCGATTATCCACATTCACCGCAACGCGTTGCCGGATTTTCAGCGCGGCAAAATCGGCCTCATTGGCCCGATAGGTGCTTTCGGTGTAGGAGCCGCTGTCAACGTAATCGTAAAACGCGCGGGGCATTCTTTTCTTGGCTTGTTGGCGCAAGTCTTCAACGCAGGTAATCGTGGACATGATCAGTAAAAAAAGCACGGCGCAACAAGGCCGAAACCTCTATTTTCCTATAACTGCGGGAAATAGGGGAAAAGCGGGGGGTGGGGCGGGTTGGGGAAGCGTAACCCGCAGCTCGCGAACCTGCCCTGGCAATGGCTTATCATGGGCGAACAGAATGAACGGTCCGTTCATTCGTCCCCAACACTTGAGTTAGACCATGAATGAATTTCAGCACAAGCTTTCCATGACCATTCTGATGACGCCGGATATGGCCAACTTTTCGGGCAATGTGCATGGCGGCATCATCCTCAAGTTTCTGGATCAGGTCGCCTATGCCTGTGCGAGCCGGTACGCTGGCGCCTATGTGGTGACGCTGTCGGTGGATCAGGTGACCTTTCGCCAGCCGATCCATGTGGGCGAACTGGTGACCTTCTATGCCGCGGTCAACTATACCGGGCGGACGTCGATGGAAATCGGGATCAAGGTGGTGACCGAAGATATTCGCGGCCGCACGGTCCGGCACACCAACAGCTGCTATTTCACGATGGTGGCGGTGGATGAGCAGGGCCAGCCGATTCCGGTCCCGAGCCTGACGCCGCAAAATGACGAAGAGCGCAACCGCTTCGAGGCGGCCAAGCTGCGGCGTGAACTGCGGCAGGAAATGGAGCGCCGTCATCGTCAGATCAAGGTAGAGATGGAACGCAGTGCGAACTGAATTTTCCAACAAGCAAGGAGTGACATGAGAACACAAACATTGGGCAATACGGGTCTGGTCGTGCCGCCGCTGGCTTTTGGCGGCAACGTGTTTGGATGGACGCTGGATAAGCAGGCTTCCTTCACCATTCTTGACGCCTTGCTGGAACGGGGCTTGAGTTTCATTGATACCGCCAATGTGTATTCGTATTGGGTGCCTGGCAATGACGGCACCGAGTCCGAGCAGATCATTGGCGAATGGATCAAGGCGCGGGGCGTGCGCAACCAATTGGTGATCGCCACCAAATGCGGCCACGCCAAGACGGAGCATCCGGGCCTGAGCGCGGCGGCCATCGAACGGTCGGTGGAGGCGTCGCTGAAGCGTTTGAACCTGGAGTGCATCGATCTCTACCAGTCGCATTTTGATGATCCGGAAACCGCGCTGGAAGAAACCATGCAGGCTTTTGACCGCTTGGTCCAGGCAGGCAAGGTGCGCGCCATCGGCGCTTCCAACTACACGGCGGAGCGCCTGACCGAAGCCCTGCGCATCAGCAAGGAGCTGGGGATTGCCGCCTACCAGACCCTGCAACCGGAGTACAACCTGGTTGAGCGGGAGCACTATGAAACCACCTTGGCGCCGTTGGTTCAGCAGGAAGGCCTGGCGGTCATCTGCTATTACGCGCTGGCCAGCGGATTCCTGTCCGGTAAATACCGCAGTCAGGCGGACGTGGACAAACATCCGCGTGGCGGCGCGGCGGGCAAGTACTTGAATGAACGGGGCTTGCGGGTCTTGAAGGCGTTGGATGACACCGCCGAGGAAACCGGCGCCTCACCCGCCAGCATTGCGCTGGCCTGGCTGATGACGCGGCCGCATGTGTCGCCGATTGCCAGCGCCACCACCGTCGAGCAGGTGCAGGCGCTGGCGGATGCCGCCGCGCTGGAATTGTCCGAGGCCGCGCTGGGGCGCTTGACCGAGGCGAGTGCGTAGCAGAACCCCCCTACCCGCTGACGCGGGCCCCCTGGGGGGCGGCGCTGGTGGGCCGACAAAGCTGGACCCACGGCGCTCTGGGTCGGAACGAGGTTCTTCTGGGAGGTGTTCGTCCTTCCGTAGGAGCAAGCGCTGCTCGCGAACCAAAGGCTGATCATGCCAAAAAGGTTCGCGAGCAGCGCTCGCTCCTACCGTTATCTGACCTGATCAGATCA
>JBAYOI010000175.1:0-6288 GCA_041678365.1 Pigmentiphaga sp.
GACCAGCGCCGCGGACAGCAAGGCCAGCGGAATGATCACGATCAGAAAGCAGATCAGCAAGGTCACCAGGGCGGCCAGGTTCTTGCGCCCGCCCAGCTTTCTTTCCAGACGCCGATGCACCGGAGAGAAAATGATGGCCAGGATGGCGCCCCAGAACACAGCGCCATAAAACGGCAGCAAAATGGCCAGAAAGGCCACCGACACCGCTACCAGCAATACGATGAAACTGCGAAATTGCAGGACTGATTGACTCACCCTTACCCCCTTCGGCGCCAGGCTGCTGTAAAGATCTTGCTACTCTACCTGAGAGACCGGCCTGATGCTGTGTCTTCGGCGCGAATCTATCCCGCCTTATTTGCCGCCGTGCGGATCCCCCTTCGGCATCGCAAACACCGGCAGCGCCAAGGAAAAGCGAATGGCCATCAAGCGCATCAGGAAACCCGCCAGCAAGGCGATGATGCTGGCCTGGTCATGCCCCATGCCGAACTCCTGCAGGCCCACATACAGCGCGCCGGTCATCAGCGCGACCGATGCATACAGGTCGCGCCGCAGCACCAGCGGCACCTGGTTGCATAATACGTCGCGCAGCAGCCCGCCAAAGATGCCGGTAATCATTCCCATCAGCACCACGATGGTCGGGCTGACACCGACCGCGATCGCGACGTCGCAGCCAATGATGGCGAAGGCCACCAGTCCCAGCGCATCCAGCACCAGGAAGGCTTTGGAGTACTTCAGCAAATAACGGCCAAGCAAGCCCGCGCAGATTGAGGCCCCGACCGTGAACAGCAGATATTCGGGATGTTCGACCCAGCCCAGCGGATAGTGGCCGAGCAGCATGTCGCGGATCGAGCCGCCGCCCAGCGCCGTCACCGTGCCCAGCACACAGATACCGAACAAATCCATTCGGCGGCGCATGCCCATGATGGCGCCCGTGGCGGCTTCGGCCGAAATCGCCACCAGATAAATGACACTTAAAAGCATGATCCCATCCACGAAAAAGTATTGGCATTGTGCCTGCGCGGCGTCTTAATTAAAGTAAAGTTAAATAATTTCCTTTTAGTTAAATTTTTCTTAATGTAAGGCGTGCGATGCTGGACCCAAAACAAACGGAAGCACTGCTGGCCGTTGCGGAAACGGGCAGCTTCGAATCGGCGGCAAACCGGTTGAACATCACGGCGTCAGCGGTCTCGCAGCGGGTCCGGACCCTGGAAATTTCGCTGGGACATGCTTTGCTGCTGCGCACCCGCCCGGTTCGCCCCACCCAGACGGGCCGACGCTTATTGCAGTACCTGCGCAGGCAGGCCTTGCTGCAGGCCGAGCTGGCCGCGGAACTGGCCCACCACGCCGACGCGCCGCTGACCCTTCCCCTGGCCGTCAACGCGGATAGCCTGGCCACCTGGTTTTTCCCAGCCATGGCGGGCGTTCTGAACGACACTTCCGTACACCTGGAACTCTCCGTCGAAGATCAGGACCATACCTATGCACTGCTGGAAAGCGGACTGGTGGCAGGCTGCGTCAGCACCGAAGCGATTTCAATGCGGGGCTGCACCGCGGAACCGCTGGGCGCCATGCGCTATCGCCTGGTCAGCACCGCAAACTTCCAGCGCCGCTGGTTTCCCCGCGGCTTGACGCGGGCAACAGCGGCACGCGCGCCCATTGTCGCCTATACCCCCAAAGACCGCCTGCCCACCCAGTTCTTATCGCAGCGCTTCGGCCTTTTGCCGGGCGCCTACCCCTGCCATCATGTGCCAGGCGCCGAAGCCCACCTGGCCGCCGTGCTGTGGGAGCTTGGCTATGCCCTGGCGCCTGAAATCCTGCTGGCGCAGCATGCGGCGCAGCTCATTGATCTGGCGCCCGACCATCCGGTCGACGTCAGTTTGTACTGGCATCGCTGGAACGTACAATCACCGCGCATGGACTCGATTTCCCGGCAACTGGTGGCGGCCGCCCGTCAGTCGCTGGATCAGCACCTGATCCAGGCCGCGCCGGACTTGCAATCACCGCCCTGACGCATTGGATCATCTTGCTTATGGTAGAGCTTCTTCGACAGCGCATTGAGAAACAGGTGTTGAGCCTGACCGGCCTGGCCTTGGGCGAAGTGGACTTCGAACATCCCGACGGTGCGCCCGCCCTGTTCAGCCCGGATTCGGCAAGCTGGCGCATTCATCGGGATTTTTCATCGATGCTGGTGGGCGGGGTCAGCGCTCTGCTGATGCAGATGCTGCACCCAAGCGCGCTGGCCGGGGTCTGGGACCATTCCAACTTCCGCGCCGACATGCTGGGCCGCCTGCGGCGCACCGGTCAATTCATTGCCGCCACCACCTATGCGCCGCGCGCCGACGCGCAACGGCAGATTGAGAAAGTCATCCGTATCCACCAGCGCGTCCAGGGCCACCTTCCCAGTGGCGAGCCGTACAGCGCCAACGACCCGGCGCTGCTGACCTGGGTTCATGTGGCCGAGGTCAGCAGCTTTCTCAACGCGCATTTGCGCTTTCTTGATCCGAACGTGCCGGACGCGGTTCAGGATGCGTATTTTGAAGAATACGCCTATGTGGCGGAAGCGCTGGGCGCCCGCAACGTACCCAAATCACGGGCCGCCGTTGCGCAGTATCTGCAAACCATGCGGCCAGCCCTGCGCGTCACGGAACGCAGCCGCGAGGTAGCGCGCTTCTTGTTTGAGCATCCGCCCGCCAGCAGCCGCTGGGCGGCGCCAATCGGCCGCTGCTTTCTGCATGCCGGCGTCGGCCTACTGCCTGACTGGGCGCAGCAACAGTTCGGCTGGACTGATCCTCGCCCGGCGCAACGCGGCGCGGCCGTGGTGCATCGGCTGGCGCCGGTCTTGCGCTGGGCGGTGCGCAATGGCTCGTTTCATCGTGCCAGACGGCGAATGGGTCTGGATCCCCTTGTCCGTCTTGACGATTATCCGAGGACGGGCTAATAACCCTCCTTTCACAAAAAACACCGCTTTTTGTCTTGGGAGCGGCCCGGCGACAAAAAAGCTGCCGAAGCAGCTTTTTTGTGAAGCGGCGCTTTCTCTTTGATCAACGACGGAAGCGTCCGAGCAGATAGGCAACGCCCGCCACGATGGCCATGGCGGTAATCGGCCGTTCACGGATCTGCGCGGCGGTGCAGCGCAGACACTCGGCGACCGCATCACGCCCGTCTTCCAGCATCTCGCACCCTTCTTCAAGGGCATTCTCGAGTTTGTCGCCCGCCCGGTGGCTCAGACGCGCGGCGCGGTCCGTGTAGTCCGAGGCTTTGTCGGAGACGTCGTCAACGGTACGCTTCGCAGCCTCCCGGCCCTCTTCGATCATGTCCTTGGCTTTATCTTTCGCCTCGTCAATGCCTTTTCTTGCCGATGGATTCGTCACCATTTGATTTGCTCCCTGAGTGGTTAACGCGTTGATCTACTATCCAATGCACCCTGCAAATAGGCAAGGTGCGGAATGCAACTGACAATTACGTGGGGCGCGCCTACCGCGCCTTCGGGGTTCACTCCTTGCTCAACCCCGCCGTAAACAGTGAAGCCCGCGCTGGGCTTCTGCTTACAAAAGCGGCCTCTATCAAAACGTCCAGCCGCTCAATTGCCCTTCGAACAAAACCAATAGGCCCAAAAAGGCCAGACAATAAACAATAACGATGAGCACTTCTGTCAAGGATCGCCTGATTTGCTGGCGATCACGGTTGATATCCGGCATCGCACTCCCCTTTTGATCATGCGCCCGGGCGCGAATCTCGTGATTGTGGACGAGATTCGGCGGGACATTACAAGACAAAATACTGCAACAATCGCCTTTACAACATTAACCAAAAATTTAAACACTACCAGCCTATAGAAGGCTGCTTTGGTTTACCAAAATTTATAGTATTTCTTACGCTTTCTTTCAACCGTTGCATTTACTCGCGGACGAATCGGGAATAGTGTTGAGGGCTGATTTCCGCGCTGCTTCCCTGAGGCACCCGCGCCTGCCGCTTCAGGGTTTCAAACGGCAGTTGCGTGTCCAGACGTCCCTTTTCGTACAGGTAGGCATCCAGATAGCCGGACAGCAAAATCCGCCAGTCCAACGGCACATACCCGACCGCGCGCCGCACCAGGGCCAGGATCACCGTCGTGCAATTGGCGGTCAGACTGTTATAGAAGCGTGCTTGCGCATGCAGCGCATCCAGCTCATGCAAATACTCCCTCAATAGCGCCTGCATCGCTTCACGTGACAGGTCCACCCGGTAGAGATAGAGCTGCTCACCGCGAACGTCCGCACGTACCCGCAAGATATCGCGCTCTTCAGCAACGATCAAGGCCATTTCGTAGTTGCGGAAGAAACCCGCCAGCGCATCGAACAATTCATGGCGTTCTTTGCGGATTTCCACCGAAAAAGTCAGCACCTGCCCATCCTCGAAGCCAAAAGACACCAGCGTGTGCGCAATGGCTGGCCCCATCCAGTAGGACAGCGCGACGTCAACGGTACGCAGGCCTTCCAGATCCACTTTTTTCTCTACCCAGCGGGCGTCATAGTCCGTCCGCGTTGACCAAGCGAAATCCCGCACATCGGTCAGGGTCAAAATCGTGCCATCCAAGCGGTAGCGCGGCATGCGGGAGACTTCGTCCGCCCAGTCCCGATCCTGGAGCGGCGTCAGCAACGACCAGCCGAACCCGGCCAAGCCCGCACTGACAAGCAAGGCCGCCCAAGCCCGCCGGGGCCTGCGCCGATGCAGCCACAGCAAGGCAATACCCACCGCCGGGCACACAGCGGCCAGCGCCGGATGGACATGGAAAAACGCCATGCCCGCCGCCCACACGCTCAACGCCAGCACCGCAATAATAAAAACCGCCCAACGCGCTCCTGTCCTCATCCTGGCTGCCCTCAATGAAAAAGAGCCTGATCCGCTCCGGACTCAGGCTCTTCAGCATTCTACGGGTAATTCCAGGCGCTTAATCCAGCGTGACCCCTGCTTTGTCGATCTGCCTGGCGTAGACCTCGGACTTGGTCTGGGCCTCTTTCAGGATGCGATCCGTGCTCCAGTCCAGCGGCTCGAACGCGAAGGTGTTGAAACGCTCGCGGATATCAGGCTGGGCCAACGCGCGCAGGGTAGCCGCGTGAATCTTTCCAGCGATTTCTTTTGAAATGCCTTTCGGCGCCAGCAAGGCGACAAAAGAACTGACGTCAAGGTCAGCCGGGCCACCGCTTTCGGCAATGGTCGGCACATCCGGCAACTGAGGAATGCGTTTGTTTGCGCCAATGGCCAGGTAGCGCAGCTTGCCTGCCTGATAAGGACCTTGGCTGGAGGGAATGGAACCGAAGCTCCAGTCCACTTCCTGGTTGCTGACCGCGGCAAACAGCTGCGCCATTTCTTTGTACGGCACATGCTGCATGGGCGTCTGCGCGAACATCTCCACCCCAATCGCACCCAAATGGCCCGGGCTGCCTATGCCCCACGACCCGTAAGCGATCTTGTTCGGCTCTTTTTTCACCGCCTCCACCAGGTCCTTGAAGCTCTTCAGCGGACTGTTGGACGACACCGTCACCATGAAAGGCGTCTGGAACAGCGGAGCGACGGGATCAAACAGTTCAAAGGGCTGGTAACCGCGCTTCTTGTACAAATGCGGCAGCGCGCCGATGTGCTCGCTATCGAGCTGGAGCAAGGTGTAGCCGTCATTGGCGGCGCGGCGTGCTTGTTCAATAGCAATGAACCCGCTGCCGCCCGGCCGGTTTTCAACAATGACGCGCTGGCCCCATTCCTTGCCGAGCTTCTCAGCAACCAGGCGCACCACCGTGTCCGGACCGCTGCCGACGGAGAACGGCGTCATGATTGTGACCGGACGCGTGGGGTAGTCAGCCTGCGCCAGCGCCGTGGATGAAAAGGCCATGCCAACAGCGCCGAACGACGCCAGGCAGTATTTCCATGCCGAACGGGCGGCGGCTTGATACAAAGTCTCGATCCTGTCTTCTTTTACTCCTAAAAAACGAGATCCCGCTTGGATTGCAGCAGGCAGGCGATCATTCTAATCACATCCCCTACTCATTCCAGGGTTAATTATCCTAGGAACTTCCCTAGTAGCTGTTTCAGGGGCTTTTCTCCCCACCGGATCCCCCGCAAACGCATTCAGCATGCTGCTTTCACGCCATTGCTGGCCTGCGGGAGAACCGGGCTATCATCATTGAAAAGTCCTTCATCCAGCCTAGGAGCGCGCCATGAGCCACCCTGAACCGCTTGAGCAGATTCTGATTCCCCGAACCGCGGATCTTGGCAATGCGTTTTACGTCAAACGCGTGCTTCCCTCCCGGGAAC